>NZ_JBEXUD010000023.1:0-165513 GCF_040614215.1 Dactylosporangium sp. NPDC006015 | reverse complement strand
CCCGAGTCGCGCAGCGACACCGCGAGCTGCCCGGCGAGCCGAGCGGTGACGGCCTGGACGGTCCCCGCCGGCTCAGCAGGTGCGGCAGGCGCGGCGGGCGCGGCAACGGCGGATGACGGCGGCACGCCGAACGCGGCGAGCACGGTCGTCGCGGCAATCAGCATCGGGACCCTGCCGCGGCGGAACGTGGATGGGTTCACGCAGACTCCTCCATCTCCGGACGCCGACTCGTGATCGACGCTCCTGGATAGACTGATGCAGGTGTCCATCGATGACAATAAATTGTCCGGGGTATCGCCGCGGGTGCCTCGCGGGGCGGCTCGAGATCCCGATCGCTGATTTCGCGACGCCTTGGGCTTGACCAGTTCCAGGAACCTGCGGCGGTGGCTTCCTACCGCCCGAATTCCCGGCGGCCATCGCCATCCCTAACCGGCGGTTGCGCCGTGGTGGCGGGTTCGGTGCGCTCGGGCGACGGTCAGGCCGGGGTGTCGCCCGGCAGGATGTGGCCCAGCGCCCGCAGCGCCTTGCGGAACTCCGGCTCCCGGTCGACGGCCACGGCCAGGTGCCGGTCACCGACCCGCTCGCACAGGCCGCGCAGCCGCCGGTCACCCGCGATCAGGGTCGCCAGCGCCGGATCGGCGCACTCCACCAGGCGGACCACACCAAGGTTGCGGAGTCGCCCGGCGCGGGCCTCGACGTCAGCCAGCAGGGTGGTCACCGGATTGGGTAGCTCATGGGTGGCACGGGCGGTCAGGAACTCGCGTAGCTGATCGAGGTGGTGGCCGGCGTCCAGCATGGCCAGCAGGGTCGCACGGCGCAGTGCCCAGACTCGGTCCGCGGTGCGTTGCGCATACGCGTCGAGCATCAGCCGGTCGGCCGGCGGCAGCTCGCCGGTGACAACGATGTCGAGGTTGGGCAGCACCTTCAGCGCCCCGGCCACCGCCGCATCCGCCGTAGGCGCCTGGTAGCGGCCGGTCAGGCCCAAGGTGTAGGCGCCCAGGGCGTTGAGGCGCACCGCCCGCAGCCCGTCGTAGCGGCTGAGATACTCCAGCTCGTCGGTGCCCCAGTTGCCGCGGAAGTCGTCCCGGGCGCCGGCCGGGTCGGTGTAGTCCAGGTCGAACAGGCCAAGCGTGCCGGCGTACTCGAACAGCACCACCAGGGTGTAGCGGCCCTCTAGGACCGGCCAGTCCGCGAACCCGGCGTAGCCCAGACTGCCGTACTCCCGATCGGTGAGGTACAACCGCCACAACGCCCGTTCGCTGCGCGCCACCGTCGGCGACAACCCGCCGCGGCGCATCCTGTCGAACAGGCCGTCGATCGCCACCCACTCGTCGACCGGACAGCCGGACAGCGCCGCAGCAACCGCCCGCCGGCGGGTCTTCGCCGACGTCAGCGTGTTGGCGGTGCGCTGGCCCTTGATGTGCTCGACCCGGCTCAGCTCGTCGATGACCGCCTTACCGACCCAGGAGCGCCACAGCGCCCGGATCGTCTCTGCCGGCGGCCGGCCCAACGCGACGCGACCCTTCGCGGTCAACTGCAACCGGCCACCGGCCAGTTCGGCGAGCCCACCGGCCTGGATCAGCAGCGGCCAGGCGAACGCCGCGATCGGCTCCGTGGGATAGAAGTCCCCACCGGCCAACACCTCGGCAACCCCCGCAACGGTAGCGGCGGCCGGCCGCTGGGTCCTCTCACTGCAGCGCAGCTTGCCCGCACCGCACAGCTGCAGCACGGCCAGCACATTGGCCAGCGCCTCCGCCCGAGTCGAGCGGACCGTTTCGTCGCCGGCAGCCTGAACGGCATCCGTCACCTCGTTCGCGCCATGCATAGCCGACCACGGTAGGCGCATGCCCAGGACCCGTGATACCTGGGATGGCCGAACACCTCACGCCTTCCCACCGTCCTGCTGCGTGGAGACGTAGGCCCTCCGCCGGAACGTAGCGCACCCACCCGCCAGCCGAGGCCACGACCACCGCATGGCTGAACGGCAGCCTCACCACGTATGACGTTGGCCTCCATCCTGGAGGTGAGCGAGGCTCATGTCGGAAGATGCAATCGAACATTGACCATTGACGATTAGCGTTCTACCTTCTTGACTACCCTTCCAACGGATGCCCCGCCAGGCTTCCGCTCCCCCTCCGGAGGAATCGTGTCTCGCAAGCTGCGCTCCTGGTGTGTGTCACTGGCCGCGGCCGGCGCCCTCCTTGCCGCACCGGTGCCAGCGTTCGCCGGCGGTGTCGTCGACCCGGCCCCGATCGCGCCCAACAACCCCTTCGTCGGTCTGGTCAACGACCAGACCCCCAACGCCACCATCAGGATGGCCTGCTTCGGCCCGGTGCACATCGGACAGACCGGCCATCCGATGGACGGCCAGACCGTCAAGGTGCTCCCGGTGACCGGCCCGACCACCAGCCAGGCCGGCTACACGGGCAGCGCCGCCAATTCGGTGCTGGTGAACTTCGGCCCCGCGTCCAGCACCACCAGCCCGATCGTCCTGCGGACGTGGGCGGTCAGCGCGAAGATCCCGACCACGCTGGTGCTGCCCTGCTACGGCACCGGCACCGGCACCGGCACCGTGACGTTCGCGCCCTACCCGACCAGCGCCACCGCCCGCTCCGCCACGGTGCAGGTCACCTTCGTCGGCCAGCCGTAGACGGAGACGTACGCAGACATCGGACAGGATCGAACGGGCCCCGGCCGGACCGGTCGGGGCCCGTTGCGTGGGACCGCGTCGTCAACTGCAGCAGCACCAGGCAAACCGCGAGGTGGACGTCGTGGCGGCTGACGACCAGCACCGGCACGCGCCAGACGGCATGACGGGGTGGTGGGCTATTGATCGAGTGGTTCTACTGTTCGACACCGACTTTGGCACAGAAATGGCCCGCGGCCGGCGGCACGATGACGGCAGGTACGAGTATCGGGAGATCGTGTCGGACATCGTTACGACCACCGGTGGAGCGCAGGCGTGGATCGAGATGAACCTCTCCGGGTACCTCACCAAGCGGTGCACCGGATGTGGTGTGGACGAGGACGCGGGCTCGATCGCGACCGCACTGCAGTGGCTGACCGAGCACGCTGCCGCTTGCACCACCCGCCGCTAGAGCATCCACACCAAACGCGCCCGGATCTTCTGGCGTGGCCTGCGGAACGGCTGCACCTGGTGGGGACGCGCGCATCCTGCATGTGGACAATCCACGCGGCGGTGTCGAGCTCCATCTGCCGCACCGACGGTAGTGATGGGGGCAGACCTGTGCCTCCTTGTCCGACAGGTACAGCACGCGGCCGCCAGACATGTGGTCCCTACACCACGAACCGCAGCGCCGGGCCATGCCGAGGTCGGCATATCCGCGGCCGTCACCTGGGCCCTCCGGGCTCTGCCGTTCGCCGCGCTGGCCCGGCTGCGCGCCAGCCGCACGATTACCTACCTCAGCACCGTCATGCCGGCCGGGGTCATGGTCATCCTCGCCGCCTACTGCCTGCGCGACCTGCCCCAAGCTCCGCCCCACCGGTTGCTCGCCGTGCTGCTGGCTTTGGCCGCCACCATCGGCCTGCATTTGTGGCGCCGCAACACCCTGCTGAACATCCTCGGCGGCACCGCGTCCACGTTGTCCTGGCCAGTACGGTGCTTACCGGCTGACGGAAGTCTGCGACCAATCCCAAACTGAAGACCCGGCCGGCCGTTGGTGTCCGCTATCGCGCGAGCGGGCAGATGCTGGGCATGCCGAGCTCGATGGCGCCGGGACCTGACTCAGGCAAGTGGCTTGTTGCCGCTTGTCGGCCAGGAACCGCAGGGTCAGGTCGATGCCTTTGAGTCTGTAGGGGTACTGGCAACCATTTGCGCGCACCGGCCTGTTGACGGGCTGAAGGAGGTGGCGAGTGGACGATTTTGAGGAGTTTGTCCGCGCCGCGTGGCCGGGGCTGCTGCGCTCAGCGTGGCTGCTCACTGGCGACTGGCACCGGGCCGAGGATCTGGTGCAGACCGTGCTGGCCCGCGTTTACGGCCGGTGGAAGCGGGTCCGCGACGATGCTCCGCAGGCTTACCTGCGCCGGATGATGGTCACCACATATCTGAACTGGTGGCGCCGTAGGTGGCGGGGCGAGGTGGCCTTCGATGTTCTGCCTGAGCACCCGTCAGGCGACCCGTATAGCGGCTCGGACCTGCGCATCTCGCTGGCAGAGATGCTGGCCAGCCTGCCCCGGCGGCAGCGGGCCGTGCTGATGCTGCGTTTTCACGCCGATCTGACCGAGGCTCAGACGGCGCAGGCGATGGGCATCAGCGTGGGGACGGTGAAGTCCTACACGGCACGTGCCCTGGACAGGCTAAGGGCGAGGCCCGAACTCGTTTCGCTCGTCACCCCGGCATCCGAGGAGGCATCGCCGTGAACGAAACTCACCTGGCAGAGCTGCTGCGCGAGGGCATGCCGATGCCGCCGCGCGCTGCGGTGGACCCGCCGATGAAAGCCATCCGCCATCGCGCACGCCGGCGGCGCGCCGTGGCGGTCTGCACCGCAGCTGTGGTGACGCTGGCGGTGACCGCCATGACCGCGCAGCTGGTGCGGTCCGCGCCGCAGTCCATGCCGCCAGCCCAGCAGCTCACGCCGACCTTCCAGGAGCGCAGCCAGCAGGTGATCGCCGCCTGGCAGGCCTCGGGCGCCGACGCCGCGTGGCGCACGGGGCTGGTGGCGCTGCCGTCGCAGGAACTGACCCGGGTTCCAGCGGCCAGCGCATCGATCTATGTGGACGGTGATCAGTCAGATCTGGCCCAGAAAGCGAAAGCCGCGCTCAGCGATGGGCACTACCGTCTAGCTGGGACACTGCCCAGCATCCAGCCGGGGCAATACGAGATCGACTTTCCTGACGGCGGCAGGCTCACCGTGCCTGTCGTGTCAGCGGCGCAGGCCTACGCGGCGGTAGACCGCGGCGATGGCCCCTGCGCCAACCGCGGCTGCACGCTCACCATCACCGACGCGGTCCTGGGCACGGCGGTGCTGCGCACCTCGCGTGGTCAAATCGACGTACCGGCATGGCAATTCACCGTCACTGAGCTGACCGTGCCCGTGATCCGGATCGCGGTGGCGCCGTCTGCCATCACGATATTGCCCGCCCCCAGCCTGCCACCCGCGGAAGGCATGACCGCAGTGGACTCAGTGACCGTCACCGGCCAGGATCTGACCCTGCACTATCTCGCCGGATGCAACGTCACCGAAACCGGCGCTATCCACGAGACGGGCACCGAGGTCGTGGTCGCGGTAATCGCCACGCCGAAGCCGCCAGGCGACAACGGTGTGTGCCTGGCCATCGGGCGCCCGGCAACAATCACCGTGCACCTGGACGTGCCGCTGGGTAACCGGGTTCTGCTCGACGCGGCACTCAGCGGGCCGGTGCCCGTCCAAACCGGACCCTGACAGCCGCCCACAAGTGCGTGCCCACATTGACGTGGACACGCACCCACCGGCGATCCCCAGCCCGCGGCGATCAGGTGCGTGGGGGCACGCTGGTGAAGGTTTTCAACGGGTGGCGGATGTAGTGGGCCATCCGTGCGGACGCGTCTCGCGCGCCCGCGAGCGTTCACGTGGTGTGCGGGTGATCCGCCACCCGCCACCAGCGGGGATTTCGGTGTTCTGCCGTCGTCGATCAGGTGGGGGTGGCGAACTGACGTCCGGGTTGCCCGTGCTTGAAGCGCCTGCCAGCATGGGCAAGTCCGGTCATCGGTGCGGGCTACCGGTCACGCGGCGCGTTGGCCGCTCCGATTGAGGCGCAGCAAGCCGGGCGAGGGTAGCGCGTCAGTCTTCGCTCATGGGTCCGGCCTCGGCGGCGAGGGGCTTGGATCTCGTCTTCGGTGGCGAGGTCTAGCAGCAACGCCGTGCCATTGGCAGGGGTGCCGCGCGCTTGTGGGTGGCCGGGGGTGTCGCGGTGCGGGTTGTCCGTGTCCGTGTCGCTGCTGTCGGTCGGCGGGGTTGGCTCAGCCGGCGTGGTGTCGCGCTGAGTGGCGCGGAGGTTCAGTCGCCGGTCAGGGATGCGACCGGAGGTGTCGGGGTGGCTGGCAGCCATGTTCCTCCATTGTGGACGTTCAAGGGATTCGGGGAGGTTGTGACCATTGCGGTGCTCCTTCCGGGACCGACGGTGTGAGGGAATGGTTGACGGACCCGTTACGGGTCACGCCCCGTTGGTGGAACTGCTGACAGCGGCCCGCACCATGACGGACGGACCGGCAGATCAGGGGTTCGGAGTTGGCGCGTTCCTGCCGTCCCGTCCAGCACGAGCGAAGCGCAACCACGCGCCGCGTCGCGCGCTGCGCCGCTGCGTTGGCATGACGGTTGACGGGCTCGCTGCGGTGAACGTGGCCGCGTACGGCGCGGCGCCCACGCTGGCACTGACGCCACCCGCCGCCGCCCGCCACCTCGGCGCGGCGGGCGCACCGTTGCCAGCGCCACGCCGCGGGTGCCCGACGACGTGTCGGTCACCGGGTTCGACGACATCGACCTGGCCGCGTTCACCCTGCCGCGGCTGACCACGGTCCGGCAGGACACCGACGCCATCGGCGCCGCCGCGGTCACCACGCTGCTCGACATCATCGACGGCGGGACACCACCACCGATCCTGCTGCAAACCGAGGTCGTCGTCCGCCGCTCGACCGCCGCACCGCGCGCATGACCGCCCCGGCCCGCCCGGCGCCGAGCTCGCCCTCGCCCATCACCGGCGGCAGCCACGTGCTCGCCGCCGCCGCCGACGGACGCCTCGTGCAGCTGCACTGGGGGCCCGGCTCTCCCCCGGCGACGGATCCCGCCTCGGCGAGGCCGCCGCCGTGCCGCCGTACGAGCTGCCGCTGGAGAGCCAGGAGCCACTGCTGGTCGAGGGTGGCCTGCGCTGGGGGGCCGCCGTCGCTGCAGATCGCCTTTCCCGGCGGCGTCCGCTCCCTCGAGCTGAAGCTCGTCGACGACGTGGTCGCCGCCGAGCCCGGCGCACACCGGCTCGACCTGGTGCTCGCCGACACGCACTTCCCGCTCCAGGTCGTCCTGCACCACCGCGTCCGCGAGGACTCCGAGGTCATCGAGCGCTGGGTCACGCTCCGGCACACCGCCGGCAGCGGCGAGCCGCTGCGGATCATCCGCGCCGACTCCGGCAACTGGCTCGTCCCCCAGCTCGACGACTACCGCTACAGCGTCGTCAGCGGCGGCTACTACGCCGAGGGCCAGCTGCGGCGCGGGCGGCTGGCCGACGGGGAGTACCCGCCTCACCAGCCGCACCAGCATCACCGCGCACCACGCCAACCCCCTGGATGATGATCGACGACGGCACCGCCACCGAGGCGCACGGGCCGGTGTGGAGCGTGGCGCTCGCGTGGAGCGGCTCCTGGCGCCTCACCGACCACCGCCAGTTCCAGGGCCGCGCCGCCGTCAGCGCCGGGTTCGGCCACGATGGCCTCGGTTGGCCCCTCGACCCCGGCGCCGAGCTGACCACGCCACCGATCCTCGGCCTCTACACCGGCGGCGGTTTCGGCGCGGCCAGCCGCGGCTGGCACCGGCACGCCCGCACCCACGTGCTGCGCCACCCCGGCGAGGACCGGCCCGTGCTGTACAACTCGTGGGAAGCCGTCGAGTTCGACGTCGACGAGGCCGCACAGCACGACCTCGCCCGCCGCGCCGCGGACCTCGGCGTGGAGCTGTTCGTCATCGACGACGGCTGGTTCAGCACCCGCACCGGCGACCACTCCGGCCTCGGCGACTGGTGGCCCAACCCCGGCCGCTTCCCCGGCGGGCTGGCCGCCGTCGCCGGGCAGGTCCACCGGCTCGGCATGCGGTTCGGCGTCTGGGTCGAGCCGGAGATGGTCAACCCCGACAGCGAGCTGTACCGCGCCCACCCGGACTGGGTCCTGCACTTCCCGCACCGTCGCCGCGACGAGCTGCGCCGCCAGCTCGTGCTCAACTATGCCCGCGCCGACGTGCGCGACTGGGCCCTCGACTGGCTCGACCGGCTCGTCACCGACAACCACGTGGACCACCTCAAGTGGGACATGAACCGCGGCTTCAGCCAGGCCGGCTGGCCCGGACGCGGCGACGCCCAGGACTGGCTGTGGATCGACCACACCCGCGGCGTCTACCAGGTCATCGACCGGTTGCGCGCCCGGCACCCGGCCCTGCGCATCGGGTCCTGGGCCAGCGCCGTGATGCGCCTCAACCGCGCCGGCTGACGCCGGACAGGAACTCGGTGACTACGGCGCGACGCACCAGGCCGGCGAGGCACACGCCGTGCTCGGCCGCACCGTGTTCGACACCGTCAAGGCCACCACCGTGGCCGCCGCACGCGTCAAGACGGTCGTACCACAGTTCCGCCCGGTCAACGGCGGCTGAATCATCAGGGCCGCCGGTCATCGCCGCAATATCGATGATACTCAACAGAACGGTGCGGTTCTGCGATACTGCGCCGATGGATGGCGCGACTGTCCCGCAACGGCGGCTCGGCAAGACGGCATGGTGGACCATCGCCGGGATCGCGGCGGTGGTCGTAGCCCTGGTGGTGCTGGCCGTCGCGGCACTCGGCGGCGGCACGCCGGCCGGGCGCAACGAGGCCGCGAACACCTCCGCGCCCGGCTCGGCCGCCGCCACGCGGACGGCGACCGCCACGGCGACGGCGGGGGCATCCGGCCCGTCCACGGCGGGCGGGCCCGGGGCGACGGTCACGACCGGCCCCACCGGCACAGGCACGGCCGGCTCACAAGGCGCGCCGAACGGGACGCTCGACCTGTGCGCCGCCGTCGACTTCGGGCCGGTCGCCGGCCTGGGCACGGCCGCGACACAGCCGGCCGCCGGGGACCACACCGACAAGTCGGACTACACGGCGTACACCTGCGATCGGCCCTTCACCGGCGACGGCCTGCAGATCGCCGCGGACGTCACGGCCCTCGTGGGTGTCGATGTCACGGGCACGTCCCGGCGCTTCGCCGACGCGCGGGCGAACGCGCCCGCGGGCGCGGCGGACATCACCGGCGTCGGCTCGAGCGCGTTCGGCTACCAGATCGGCGACGGCACGGCGCGTACCTACCAGCTGTGGGCGCTCGACGGCCGCACGCAGCTTGGCGTGCGGCTCAAGGTGACCTCGGCCGCGGCCGGATCGCCGGGCACGGATCGCCTGCGGGACACGGCCGCCGCGGTCGCGCGGTCGGCGATCGCCCGGCTGCACACGTGAACAGACCCTGCCGGCGGGCGCACCCGCCGGCAGGGTTTCCCCATCCACCCAGAATCAGTTGTTGTCGACGAAGGTACGAGCGAGGTTCTGGCCGAGCGTCACCGCGTTGTTGTGGTTCTCGATCGGGGAAACCCGCTGCGAGCCCTGAAACACGATGTAGGTCACGCCGGAGTCGGTGCCGCCGTTGCTCGGGTCGGGGTTGATACCCAGCGAATTGGCGGTCGCATAGGACGATTCCCCGATGATTGCCGTGGGCCCGGTGTCACCGACCACGGCGTAGAGCACCTGGTTGTTGTAGATGACGGCGACGACCGTGCCGCAGCCGATCTGGTAGTTGGTGTAGTTCCAGGTCGAGCTGGGGCTGGGGACCACGACGTACGGCAGCTGCGCCGCGTTCAGCGGGCTGTCGCCCGACGTGTGGCAGAAGGTGTCCGCCTGGAAGCAGCAGTCCGTGTTCTCGTTGCACTGTGTGGTGCGCACGCCGTCGCAGTCGATGTCCATGTCGGCCTTCCAGAACACCGCGCCCGTCTTCTGGCACACGGCGATGGTCGCGCTCGACACGTCCTCGTCCGTCTTGTACTTGCCGTTGGAGATCTGGTTGCACGTGTTCACCTTGGCCAGCAGGTCGGCCGCGGTCGGCGCGCCGCCACCACCGCCGGAGGCGCCGAAGCGCAGCCGGTCCACGTTCGGGCCGCCGTTGCTCGTCGTCGCCGTAGCACGGATCGTGTTGGTGCCGGCGTTGAACGTCGCCGTGAAGCTCTGGTCCGCCCAGGTGTCCCAGGTGCCGGTGCCGTTGAACGCCTGGTTGGAGGCGACGGTCGTGCCGTTGACGGCGATGGTCATCGGCCGGTTGACCGTCGTGCCGTTGGCGTAGCGGATGGTGAAGTCCACGCTGCCGGCCGCCGACGCGCTGACTGTCCACTCGACGTACGCGCCGGCCACGTTGGTGTAGTCGACGAACCCCGTGCCGGTGTAGCCGGTGTGGTTGGTCGCGACCGCGGCCTGGTTCAGCGTCGCGTTCTCGGCCTGGTAGTCCGTGAACGTCGACGCGGCGACCTCGAAGTCCAGGTAGTCCAGGTTCGCCGGGCCGTTGGCCGTGGTGGCCGTGACGCGGATGGTGTTGGCGCCCGCGTTCACCGGCGCCGTGATCGTCTTGTTGGCCCAGGTGTCCCAGTTGGTGGTGCTGTTGAACGCCGTCGCGGCGGCGACCACGGTGCCGTTCACCGCGATGTCGGCGGGCCGGCCGGCGGTGGTGCCGTTGGAGTAGCGGATCGTGATCGTGGCCGAGCCTGCACTGCCGGCGTTGACCGTCCACTGCGTGTAGCTGCCGACGGCGTTGTCGTTGTTCACGAAGCCGGTACCGGAGAAGTTCAGGTGGTTCGACTCCACCACGCCCTGCGAGATCGTCGCGCTCTCCGCCTCGTAGCGGGTCGCGGCGGCGCTCGCCGGTGCGGCGGGGATCAGGACACCGAGCCCGAGCCCCGCGATGCCGAGCATCGCGAGCATGGCCCGCTGTCTGCGTTTGCCCATTGGCTCCCTCCCTGACTGAGATGCAACTGTCAGGCAACCTTACTGACAGATAGGAATCGATGTTAGGACCGCACACGAACCGAGGTCAACCCACAGCCTTCAACAACGTTGCGCGTCTTGACCGCGCCTGAGCCACGCGCCTAGCATCGAGAGCCATTAAATAGTAAGACTATTTAACAGTTCACCTACCCCGGCCCGCCCGTCCATCACCCGGGAGGCGTCATGCTGCTCAAAACCCGAACCCGTTCCCCGTTGCGCCTGCTCGTCGCGGCGGCCACGGCGGTCGCGCTGGCCGGCAACGGCGCGGCACCGGCCGTGGCCCACCCGGCGGCGGCCGCACCGAGGGCCGCCGTCCAGGTCTCCGCCGCGCCCGGCGAGTCGACCGCGATCCCCGGCTTCGCCGTCCAGTCGTCCGGCCGGACCAGCGACACCGGCGGCACCATCTCGCAGCCCGGGTATGCGGCCTCGGGCTGGTACGCGGTGTCGGCCCGCTCGACCGTGCTCGCCGGCCTGCTGCAGAACAACGTGTACCCCGACCCGTTCTACTCCACCAACATGAAGTCGATCCCCACCGCGGACTTCACCGTGCCGTGGTGGTACCGCGCGGACTTCACGCTCGGCTCCGAGGCCGGGCTGCACACGTTCGTCGACGTGACCGGCGTGCTGTCCAAGGCCGACGTCTGGGTCAACGGCACCCAGGTCGCCACGAGCGCCACGATCGCCGGCGCCTACACCGACCATGAGCTGGACCTGACCGCGATCGTCCACAGCGGCGTCAACAGCGTCGCCATCAAGGTGTACCCGAACGATCCCAACCGCGACCTCACCATGGGGTGGATCGACTGGGTGCAGACACCGCCGGACAAGAACATGGGCATCGTCCGCGATGTGACGCTGCGCCGGTCCGGCACGGTGGCGCTGCGCAACGCGCACGTGGTGACGAGGCTCAGCACGCCGGCGCTGGACAGCGCGACGCTGACCGCGAAGGCTGACGTGCGCAACGACTCCGCCGTCGCGGTCACCGCGACGGTCTCCGGCACCGTCGCCGGCAACGCCCTGTCGCAGTCGGTGAGCCTGGCCGCGCACGAGACGAAGACGGTCACCTTCGGCCAGGTGACGCTGGCCAATCCGCAGGTCTGGTGGCCGGCCGGCATGGGTGGGCAGCCGCTGTACGACCTGCACCTGACCGCATCGGTCGGCGGAACGGCCGGCGACGCCGCGTACGAGCGGTTCGGAGTGCGTGACGTGAAGGCGCCGCTGGACGCCAGCGGGCACCGGCGGTACACCATCAACGGACGCCCGCTGCAGATCCGCGGCGGCGGCTGGTCGCCGGACCTGTTCCTGCGGTGGAATCCCGGCTACGTCGAGGACAAGCTGCGCTACGCGCTCGACCTCGGGCTCAACACGATCCGCCTCGAGGGACACATCGAGGCGAGCGAGTTCTTCGACCTGACCGACCAGTACGGCATCCTCACGCTGCCCGGCTGGGAGTGCTGCGACAAGTGGGAGGGCCAGGTCAACGGCGGCGAGCCGGGCGACGCCTGGACGTCGGCCGACTACCCGATCGCGAAGGCGTCGATGGCCGCCGAGGCCGCCCGGCTGCGCGACCACCCGAGCGTCATCTCGTTCCTCATCGGCAGCGACTTCGCGCCCGACGCGACCATCGAGAAGAACTACATGGACGCGCTGAGTGCGGCCGACTGGTCGACCCCGGTCATCGCCGCGGCGGCGGACCGCTCGGCGCCGCTGACCGGCCCGTCGGGGATGAAGATGACCGGGCCGTACGACTGGATCCCGCCGAACTACTGGTACGACAAGGCGCACTCGGACAGCGGCGGTGCCTGGGGCTTCAACGGCGAGACCAGCGCCGGGCCGGACGTGCCGACCATGGACACGCTCAAGCGGATGATGTCCACGAGCGAGCTGAACACGCTGTGGCAGAGCCCGAACGCGACGCAGTACCACCGCTCGCCGTCGAGCACCTTCAACAACTTGAAGATCTTCGACAACGCCATCACTGGCCGCTACGGGACGCCGGCCGGCCTGGACGACTACGTACGCAAGGCGCAGCTGGCGCAGTACGAGAACGTCCGGGCGCAGTTCGAGTCCTACCGGCGCAACTTCACCGACTCGTCGAACCCGGCCGACGGCGTCATCTACTGGATGCTCAACAGCGGTTGGACCTCGCTGCACTGGCAGCTGTTCGACTACTACCTGGACCAGAACGGCGCGTACTACGGCGCCAAGAAGGCCAACGAGCCGCTGCACGTGCAGTGGTCCTACGACAACCGCTCGGTCGTCGTGGTCAACCAGCGGCACGGCTCGGCGAGCGGCCTGACCGCCAAGGTGAACCTGTACAACCCCGACGGCACCGAGGTGTTCGCCCAGACGTCGGCGTCGCTGACGGTGCCGGGCGACGGCGGGCGGGCCACGGCGCTGACCGTGCCGTCCTCGATCAGCGGCATCGCCAGCACCTACCTCGCCAGGCTGGTGCTGCTCGACTCGTCGGGCGCCGAGGTCAGCCGCAACGTCTACTGGCTGTCGACCGCGGCGGACACGGTCGACTGGGCGAACAACGACTGGTATTACGCGCCGACGACCAGCTACGCCAACCTCAAGGGCCTGTCGGGCATGGCGCAGGTGCCGGTGTCGGCGACCGCGTCGTCGACAGAGGCGGGCGGCGTCACGACGACCACCGTCACGCTGCGCAACACCTCGACGGGCAAGACGCCGGCGTTCTACGTCGACGCGCACGTGGTCGGCGCGGCCGGGAAGCCGGTGCTGCCGATCCAGTGGAACGACAACGAGATCAGCCTGTGGCCGGGCGAGTCGAAGACGCTGACGGCGAAGTACCGCACGAGCGACCTGGCCGGCGCGGCCCCGTCGGTGCGGGTCTCGGGTTGGAACGTGGCGACCCAGACGGTGCCGGCCGGCGGTAGCGGCGGCCCCGACACCGAGCCGCCGAGCGTGCCGGGCAACCTGCGCAGCACCTCGGTCGCCGCGGGCGCGGTCGGCCTGGTCTGGGACGCGTCGACGGACAACACCGGGGTCACCGGCTACGACGTCTTTCGCGACGCAAGCCCGCTCACCACGGTGAGCGGCACGACGGCCACCGACACGACCGTGGCCCCGGGGACCACCTACACCTACACCGTCCGGGCGCACGACGGTGCGGGCAACAACTCCGGGATGAGTAACGCGGCCAGCGTGACGACGCCGGCCGGGCTCGTGCGGTACGAGGCGGAGAAGGCCACGATCTCGCAGGGCACGGTCGCGACCAACCACACCGGCTACTCGGGCACCGGCTTCGTCGACTACACCAACGTCGCCGGCAGCTACGTCCAGTGGTCGGTGACCGCACCCGCGGCAGGCACCGCGACGCTCACCTTCCGCGTCGCCAACGGCACGACCGCCAACCGGCCGATGGACATCGCCGTCAACGGCACCGTCGTCGCCGCCGGCGTCGCCTTCAACCCCACCGCGAGCTGGGACACCTGGCAGGACGTGACCGTGACGGTACCGGTGACCGCCGGCACCAACACCGTCCGCGCAACAGCCACCACCGCCAACGGTGGACCGAATGTCGACTACCTCAGCATCCGCTGAGCTCTTCCTCGATGGAGGATCGATGAGAAGAACCAGACTGGCGGCCGCCGCCGGACTCCTGCTCTTGCTACCGATGGTGATCGCGACGGCCGCCGGCGCCGCGTCGACCCGGTATGAGGCGGAGGCCTGCACGATGTCGGCCGGCACCGTGGACACGAACCACGCCAACTACAGCGGCACCGGATTCGCCAACGGTGACAACGCCGTCGGCAACTACCTCGAATGCACCGTCGCCGCAGCCAACGCCGGCCCCGGCACCTTCGTCATCCGCTACTCCAACGGCAGCACCGGCAACCGCCCCGCCGACATCAGCGTCAACGGCACCACCGTCGCCGCAGCCGCCGCGTTCGACCCAACCACCAACTGGGACACCTGGGCCGACAAAACCGTCACCACCAACGTCAACGCCGGAACCAACAAAATCCGGATCACCGCGACCACCGCGCTGGGCAACCCCAACCTCGACTACGTCGACTTCAGCGTCGCCGCAGCATTCACCGACTACCAAGCCGAAACAGCCACCATCTCCCAAGGCACGGTCGCCACCAACCACACCGGCTACACCGGCACCGGCTTCGTCGACTACACCAACATCGCCGGCAGTTACGTCGAGTTCCAGGTCAGCGCGGCAGCAGCCGGAACCGCGCAACTGAGCTTCCGCTACGCCAACGGCACCACCATCAACCGACCGATGGACATCACCGTCAACGGCAACTCCGCCGCCTTGGACCTGACCTTCGGCGCCACCACCAACTGGGACACCTGGGCCGATCAGAGCATCTCGGTCGCACTCAACGCCGGCACCAACACCGTCCGGGCCACCGCCACCACCACCAACGGCGGACCGAACCTCGACCGGCTACGCGTCACCGGCCAGACCGACTCCACCGCCCCGAGCACACCCGGCCAGCCCAGCTGCGCGAACATCACCGAGAACAGCCTCGACCTGACCTGGGGCGCCTCCACCGACAACGTCGCCGTCACCGGCTACGACATCTACCACGACGGCAACCTCCTGGCCCAGTCCACCGGCACCGGCAAGACCCTGACCGGGCTCACCCCCAACACCGAATACCGGCTGTCCGTCTTCGCCCGCGACGCCGCCGGCAACGTGTCACTGTCCAGCGCCCAGGCCATCTGCACCACACTGCCCAGCAGCGACACCCAGGCCCCGACCGCGCCCACCAACCTCACCTTCTCCAAGGTGACCACCGGCAGCGTCTCACTGGCGTGGGGCGCCTCCAGCGACAACGTCGGCGTCGTCGCCTACGACATCCGAGCCGGCACCACCACAGTCACCTCGGTCAACGGCACCCCACCCGCAACCACCACCACCGTCACCAGCCTGGCCTGCAACACGCCCTACACACTCAACGTCGTCGCCCGCGACCTCGCCGGCAACGTCTCGACCCAGAGCAACACCGTCACCTTCACCACCGCCTCCTGCAGCGGCGGCGTGCCCTCAGCCATCTCCACCTACTCGACCGGCTGGACCATCCCCTGGGGCACCTACTTCGCCCCCGACGGCCAGTCCGCGCTGATCACCGAACGCGACGACAAAGTCGCCGCCGGACAGTTCCGGGTGTACAAACTCAACACCACCGGCGGCAGCAAGACCCTGGTCGGCACCGTCCCCAACGTCGTCACCACCAACGGCGAAGGCGGACTGCTCGGCGTCGCCTTCGACCCCAACTGGGCCACCAACCACTTCGTCTACTTCATGCACACCGCCTCCGAAGGCAACCGCATCGCCCGCATGACCTACAACGGCAGCACCCTCACCGGATACACCACCCTGGTCACCGGAATCGCCAAAAACCGCTACCACAACGGCGGCCGGCTCGCCTTCGGCCCCGACGGATACCTCTACGCCACCACCGGCGACGCCCAAACAGGCAGCAACGCCCAAAACAAGAACTCCCTCAACGGCAAGATCCTGCGGATGAAGACCGACGGCACCCCAGCCCCCGGCAACCCGTTCGGCACCCTCATCTACAGCTACGGCCACCGCAACCCACAAGGCATCGCCTGGGATTCCCAAGGCCGGCTCTGGGAAGCCGAGTTCGGCAACTCCATGTTCGACGAACTCAACCTGATCAAACCCGGCCTCAACTACGGCTGGCCCACCTGCGAAGGCACCTGCAGCACCGCCGGCATGGAAAACCCCAAACGGCAGTGGTCCGTCGACCAGGCCTCACCCAGCGGCATCGCCATCGTCCGCGACGTCGTCTACATGGGCGCCCTGCGCGGCGAACGTCTCTGGCGCATCCCCATCCTCACCGGCGAATCCACCGGCACCCCCAGCGCCTACTACGTCGGCACCTACGGCCGCCTCCGCACCGTCACCAAAATCCCCGGCGCCGACGCCTTCTGGCTCAGCACCACCAACTGCGACAACAACGGCGGCGCCAGCAACGGTTCCGACCGGATCCTCAGGGTCACCGTCGCCTGATCGTCCGGGCCGGGCGGCCGCGGGTCCGGCGCCCCGCGGCCGCCCGCCCGGACCCCTTCCAGGGGTACGTGATGGCGGTAACGATCAAGGACATCGCCCGGGCGGTCGGTTGTCTCGACGTCGACGGTGAGCCGGGCACTGGCCGGCTCCGACCTGCTGCCGACCGGCACCCGCCGGCGGATCGAGCAGGCGGGTGACGATCGCGGCTACCACCCCAACCGGGTTGCGCGCGCTGAGCACCGGGCGCACCGGCAACGTCGGGCTGCTCGTGCCGACCTGCTCAACCCGTACTTCGCCGCCGTGGTCAAGGGCGTGACCGCGCCGTCGGCGATCAGGGCCGCGCGAGCGCCGGCAGTCTCGCTTCCGAAGGACAGCGCGGCGAGGCTCAGTCCGAGCTTGTTGAGGATGGAAGCTCACAGATCCCGGCGGCGCTCCACGTGTTGGCCTCGAATTGGTTGGCTCCGAAGTGTTTGGGCCTTGGACCATGGACGGCCGATGACGTCCCAAGCGCTGAGTCAGCTCACTCCGCGGGCCCGAGAGATTGTGCAGCCCGCGAGAGCTTCTCGAGCGGGAAGGCCCTGACGCGCTGTCGATGCGTCGCCTCGGCGCCCACCTCGGAATCCGCGCCTCGTCGATCTACGAACACGTCCGCGACAAGCAGGCGCTGGAGGCCGCGCTGATCTCAGTGGGCTTCGAGGAACAAGCCGAACTGTTCACCCGGGCCGTCGACCGGTCCGACGATCCGATCGCCTCCCTCACCGCCGCGTACCGCGACTTCGCCTGCCGCCAGCCGAACCTGTACCGGCTGATGACCGAAAGGCCCCTACGTCGCGACCTGATCACTCCCGGCGTCGAGGAGGCAGCCGCGATGCCGCTGGTCAACGCAACAGGCGGCGATCTCGAACGAGCGCGGGCCATCTGGGCCTTCGCGCACGGGATGGTCATCCTCGAGCTGAACCATCGATTCCCACCCCACGCCGATGTCGACACCACATGGCGCAACGGAGTCGACGCGTTCCGCGGCACGCCCTGATACGCGGCGCCGCCACCCACCGACCAGACGCGAGTGCACCGACCGGATGTTCATCGCTGGCGAACGACACCTGACCAGGGTCCTGACCGAATATATACCGAGCACTACAACGGCCACCGGCCACACCGATCGCTCGGCCAGCGACCACCGAACCCACCATCGCAGGTCGTCGACCTCACCGCCGCCCGGGTCCAACGGCGTCCGATCCCCGGCGGCCTGATCAACGAATACTCGCAGGCAGCGTAGCCGAGTCTGATTTACGAGCCCCACAGGCTCGGGCTGGCCACAGCGGTGGCGAGCATTGTGGCGTTCACCGTCTTCCACGTGCAGCCCTTCGGCAGGCTCGCCGTCTCCGACATCCGGGAAGTCGGGTCAGCGCGGGTCATGCATCGACATTTATATATGTCTGCTATCATGGTGCGGATGCTGCGGTTGCCGCCTCTCGCCGGCCTGATGGCCGATCCCGACGTCGACACCACCGATGACGCGCGGATGCTCGACCGCTACCTGCGGTCCGGGCACGCCCTGCCACCGCTGCCAATGTCGATCGGCGACCCCTACCTGCTCGGTGGGGCGCTGCCGGCCGGGCTGGCGGCGTACGAACAGCAGGCGCCGCAGCACCTCGCAGGATACAGCCGGACGCCGGCCGGCCTGCCCGAGGCGCGCCAGTCGATCGCGGCGGACACCGTGCGGTCCGAGCGACTGGACCGGCACGCGAGCCCCGGTGCGGACTTCGACCTGCATCTCACCTCCGGCACCGGCACCCGCGGCATCATGGGCGACTTCGCCCGGCACCTGCTCGACGCCGACGGCGACGGCCGGACCCCGGCGGTGTTGTGCGCCTACCCGACGTGGGACTACGCCGG
The DNA here is from genome assembly GCF_040614215.1 of Dactylosporangium sp. NPDC006015. Taxonomy (NCBI): domain Bacteria; kingdom Bacillati; phylum Actinomycetota; class Actinomycetes; order Micromonosporales; family Micromonosporaceae; genus Dactylosporangium; species Dactylosporangium sp. NPDC006015. Next base: position 146,843 of record NZ_JBEXUD010000023.1, on the reverse strand, counting down.
CGTCTTCGAGCCGCTCGGCTACGAGATGGCGTACTGGCCCTTGCGCGCCGAACACGCCTGGATCCCCGACCCCGCCGACATCGAGCATGCGCTGGCCGGGATCGACGCCGACCCCGGCCGACGGCTCGCGCTGGTCGTGGTGAACACCCAGCACAACCCGACCGGCGCGACCTGGCCGGAGAGCGTGCTGGCGACGCTGTTCGAGGCCGCCACCGCCCGCGGCGCGGGAATCCTGCTCGACGACGCCTACCGCCGGGTCGTGACCAACGACGCCGACGAGGTCTCCGCGCCGGCGACCCTGCTCGGGTACTTCGTACGCGCCGACGCGCCGGAGCGGGCACGGCGCCGGTGGTGCCGCGTGGAGTCGTTCGGCAAGGTGTTCGCCTGCAACGACTGGGGCATCGGCAGCGTCATGGCCCACCCCGAGACGTTGCGCGCCATCGCACGGCACACCATCCAGTGGGCCTTCCCACGCGGGGCGCGGCGGCAGTGGGCGATCGCGCGCTGGCTGGGCGACCCCGCGTGCGCCCGCTACCTCGCCGGGCAGCGCGCCGCTTTCGGCCACCACCGGTCCCTGTGGGCCAAATCGCTGGTCGGGCTGGGTTGGCCGCGGGAGCTCACCGCCACCGGGACCGCGACGCCGTACTTCCTGGTCGCAGTACCGCCCGCGTTCCGCACCCGGCCGGACGGCGTCGACGCCTGGCGCCGCGACCTGCTGGACCGCGCCGGGCTGCTGTTCTCGCACGCGTCGATCACGATCGACGGCACCGACGCCGGCGTGCCGTTCCTGCGGGCGTACCTGGGCGGAGGCGAGGACGTCGTCGTGGAGGCGATCCGGCGGCTCGAAGACGCCGAGATCCGCTACTACTGAACGTTCACGTGGGAACGCACTCGACGACGTCGACCTGCGGCAGCCGGGTCGCGGGCTCGCGGATCGCCAGGCCCGAGCCGTGGACGAGTGCTGCCAACTCGCTCATGGTGCGGTTGCCGCCGCCGGTGAACGAGAACACCAGCAGGTCGTCGAGGACCGCCGACTGTGCGCGTGGCGTTGCTGTGGGCCGGTCGGGGACGATCTGCTCGAGGATCAGCAGGCGGCTCCCGTCGCCCATCGCCGCCCGGCACGACCTCAGCAGCGCGGTCGCCTCCGCGTCGCCCCAGTCCTGCAGAACGTACTTCAGCAGGTACATGTCGTGCCCGGCCGGGACGCCCGCGAAGAAGTCGCCGGTGACGACCGCGCACCGGTCCGCCACACCTTCCGCGTCGAGGAGCCGCTCCACCGCCGGCCGCACCTCGGCCCGCTCGAAGACGGCGCCGCGCAGGTGCGGCCAGGCGCGCAGCAGCCGGGTCAGCATCCGGCCGTCGCCGCCGCCGATGTCGACGACGGAGGACACGCCCGAGAAGGCGTACGCGCGGGCGAGCTCGTCGCCGATGCCGACGGAGTTTGCGGACAGGTCGCGCACGAACAGCTCCCCGAGCGGCGGACGGTCGCCGAAGAACTCGTACATCGTGCGCTTGTGCGCCGCCTCGAACGCGCAACCGCCGTCGAGCAGCGCGGTGCCGAGCCCTTCGAAGACCCGGAACAGGTCGGGGTGGCCGAGCTGCAGCGACCGGTGGTGGAGCGAGCCCGGCGTGTCCCGGCGCAGCAGCGGGGTCAATGGCGTCTGCCGCAGCTCGCCAGCGTCGTCGATGGCGAGCAGGCCGAACGCCGCCCAGGCCCGCACGATACGCAGCAGGTTGGGCAGGTCGACGCCGGTGTCCCGCGCGAGGTCCTCAGCGCTTCGGGGGCGCTCGGCCACGAGGTCGGGCAGCCCGAGGCCGACGCCGACCGAGACGACCTGAGTCGTGATGGCGCCGGACAGCAGGGACAGGACGGCGGTCGTACCGGTGAAGTCGGTCCGGCTAAGCAACTGACACCCCGTGGGTCTCGGCGTGGCTGCTGCGGGTCTCGGCATTGCCGCGGATCTGGCCGTGGCTGCGGGTCTGGGCTGCCTGGCCGGCGTGCGCTTCGGCGCGGGCCGCCCACAGCTGCGGGAACGGCGTGCGCAGCCGGCTCGTCAGGTATTCGAGGCCGGTGGTGCCGCCCGTGCCCGAGCGGCTACCGGTCATCCGGGTGACGACGTGGAGGTGGGTCGTCTGCCAGTTCCAGACTCCCTGTGCTAGCTCGGCGAGGGCCTGGGACATCCGAAACATTGGGTCGCCGCGCAGCCCCCCGGCGACCAGCTCGGCCAGGTCGCGACCGGAACGGTCGAGCAGCCGCAGGTAGCCATCGAAGAGCGGGCCCGGCCCGTCGCCGTTCAGGCCGAGGATCGTCCGCAGCCGGTGGAAGTGCGCGGACTGGGCGCCGCTCGCCGTGCCGAGCCGCTGCCGGAACGCGGCGAAGCACTCGACCGGCAGTCGCCCGAGGAGCTCGGCCTGCTGACGCAGTGTCACCATGCAGTCGCTAGCCCGGCCCACGCTCTCGAGCCAGTCCTCGACGTCGCCGTCCGTCATGGCCAGGCAGTCGACCGCGGCGTCGAGCTCAAGGATTACCTGTCGCAACAGTAACTCGCTGCATTGATGTACGACAATGAAGAAGTGCTCCGCACGGAACGTCCTGGGGTCGTCCGGCGGAGCGAGCGGATGCTGCAGCGACATGAGCTCCGGAATTCGGAGATAGCCGGCGTAACTTGGGCGCTCCGTGGCCGGATGCAGGTGCGAATACACGATTCAGCAGGACCTTCCCGTCTCCGTTGACCGCCCACGATACCTGAGCCACAACTCCGGGACAAGATGTCTGCGAGTTTTTCAATTGCCGTCCATCAATGAATATCTCTCGGGATTGAGCAGCCAAATACCGTTCGGAAACCCGGTTTGGCTACGCTGCCTGAGAATAGTCGTTGACCAGTCCATTGAGGACTTTCCGTCGTCGGACCCGGACCGTGGCGAGATCGGTGACCGGTGCGGGTAATGTCTCGAGCGCTGGAGGACGCTGGTCGCGTCCCCGGGCTGGTCGGTGTTGTTGTCATGCGCGACGTATGCCGCCAGGGTGGTGAGCAGAAGCCGCGGGTTGCAGATCAGGATCCGTCCAGGCACTCACGGCGCACCATGCGCACCCACCGTTCGGCGTAGGCGTTCGCCCGCGGGCCACGATGATGCCCTCAGCGAATCCCACTGGGGGTCAGTCTTCAGGAAGCCGCGACACTACGAACTGCGGAACCCGGGTAAAGGAGTCTGCGATTCAGCCCGATCGGACCAAACGACGTCCACAATGGACGATCAGCAAGAAGTCCGTGCGGTCATCCGGGTCCTCACCAAGCGTCGGGTTCGGCGACATGGCAGCACTGCCCGAGCCGGACATTGCGCAGGCGCCCGACGAGGCCCGACCCGCCCTTCCCGATCGACCTGGCGCCGCAGCACCAGCAGCTCAGCGAGCGTCGCGGACTCACCGCGGGCGTCCTGCGGCAGCCATCCGAGAACTCGCACTGCGCTCAGGTACAGCCGTCGAACGAACACGTCCGCCATCCTGTGCCAGCATCACAAACAGCAGCTCACACCCGTGCCAAAACTTGTCGCACAGGCCATCGCCCGCTTCGGATGGGTAGCTTGTGCCGGTGGTTGCACCTGCCGGACAGGTTCCGGGATGCCGCCACTCGACAACAGCGCGTTGATCACCGTGGACAGCAGGTGCCGCATCAGATCCGGCGACGCGTCGCCCAGTGCTTGGCCGAGCAGGCCGGCAGGGTCGATGATGTGAGGTGCGGTCATCGTGACGGTCCCTTTCGAGAGTGCTGTGAGAGGTTCACTCGAAAGATCACGCGACGACCGCGCCCGTGTCCAGCCCCCGATGAGGCCGTCCACCGATCACGCCAACCGCGTTACACCACTATCAGGGACGCCACTTCGAACACGATTACTGTTGTGACGACAGCTCAGCGGACGTGCCCGCCCGAGTTGCGGGCTCGAGCGGTGGCATTGTGTCGCACGGCGGAACCGAAGCGGGTGATTTCGCCAACTGGTCCGACAGTTTGGCGTAGAGAACGCTGTTCGCAGTGCGACGGTGTAGCTGCGTCCGTTCCCTACGATCCAAGCTTCCAGGCGGCTACTCGTTGCCGGTGCTTTGACGCGGAGCTCGCCACGGAGAAAGTTGTGGCCCCCGGAGACTACAACGCTCCTCGTTCGCCGATGACACATGGCTCTATTTGCGTATTCAGCACCTCGAGCTAAGGACCTTCTGTGAGTGGCAACACGAGACTCAGCATCCTCCGTCCACACGATCTGCTGATCCTCGACTTCGAGCTGGTCAATCTGGAGATCTCAGCCGATGGGGCAGCGCTGGTGCCCCAGGACGCGGCGGCGGGCGCCTTCGTCGTCGTGCATTTCCCCCCACAGGCGTTGGCGGAGACTGTCTGGGCAAACGCGGTGGGGGTCAATCCACCTATCCGCACTGCCATGACGGGCCCCACCCGCCTGGTGTTCCGGATCCCCGACGGCGCCACCGTTCCGCTGACGACGGATCATCTGCTCGCGTGGGAGCACTGGAAGCCGGTGTTGGCCCCGATAGCGCTGCCGCGCGGCACGGCGCCGGATGCCGCTATTCCGCCGCCTGCCCTCCCGGTCGCGATGGAGACAGCCATCGAGTTTCCCTGGCGGCTGGTGCTTTCGCCGGACGTCATGGGGCGATGGCGGACGGACAATGGCGCCAATGCGGCGCAGCTTCACCAGTTGTGGTGCGCGGTTCTGTACACAGTGGACGGTGATGGCGTGGTCGAGTCCGCCGATGTGCGCGCGCTCGCCGCTCTGGCCGGTCCGGAGCCTTTCGACACCTCACTTGATGCCAGCCGACGGCGGCAGATCGTCCAGCTCAGCTCCAATTTCCAGCTACCGCTCCCGTCAAGCGCCGGTGCGCCGTTCTTCACGCCCGTCCCGCTCCGCGCCAAGCGCCTCGAACTAACCACGTTAGGCGCCAACGCCGAGCTCGAGGCCGGCTGGGACTTCCCGCTGATTCCACCGGACCAGCCCGAATTCATGCCGTGGGACCTGCGCAGCTACCAGCACACCACCGCCCTGGGACGGGACCATCTCGTGCGGACCGTGGCCGTGGGGTACCTCTGTGGCACCGGACACCGTGCCGTGATCATCGAGACCATCGAAAGGCTGCCCACCAATCCCAGAGTGGTGGGCCACAGCCCATCCGGTGGTGGGCTCTTCGGCGCGACGGGCTACCTGCTCGGGACAACTCTTGAGGTGGTGCTACTACAGCCCGTGGTCGACTACGGCCCCCTGGCCGCTTCCTTCGCCCACGGCGGCCGCGAGATGCCGCTAAGGAGCATCCGGATCACCACGACGTCCGCACGGATCGCACCACGGGAACACGTGGAAGAAGAACCGTTCTGGCTGCGGGATCCGGATGGGCAGAAACTCATGTTCCACGCCGTCGGCACGGACATCGCGAAGAGTTTCGTGGACTTCTCACTCCCACTGATGTTCGTCCCGTACGGCCAGATCGGCGAGCATCGACGTATCCGTGAGGTTTTTGACAACCTGACCTTTACCGATGCAAGCACCATCGATCTCGCTGGCCAGGCCGTGACCTATGCCCCACCCGGGGACAAGGCTGGCTCCACGGTTTTGAAAACGGGCAGCGTCCGCTATGACATCGAGCAGCCGCCGCATGAAGCGGATCCGCAGCCGGCGCATGCTATGAAGGTCGCTGGGGCGCCACCGTCGTATGTACCACGTTTTCTTCCTCGCGTCGCCTCCCTAATGGCCTCTGTCCCCGCGGTGGACGACCTTCTTGGCACCTGCCAGCAGCAGGAGCTCGTCCTAGCCTCGGTATACCTGGAGCACGATATCGATGGCGACGACAACCGCGCGCAGACCTTCGTAAGTTTTGTTCAGGATCTACCGCTAGCGCTTTCCAGCCAGCGCGGCGGCGGGCTGGTCAGCCCCACGTCGGTGGCGAAGGCGCTGTCTCGGAGCCTAGGCCCGGTTTCCGCGCCGAAGGAGCTGCAGGATCGCAAGGTGGACCTCTCGGCCTTCGCGAAGACGAGACTCCTGGGTACCATCCCGCTGCTTGACCTGCTCCCCGGCGATCTCCCTTTCGACGACGCCGCGGCCGCCGACACACCGGTCTCCCAGCAACAGTTGGACGATCCGGACTTCACCCTCAATCCGCCACGCCTCACCACCCGCCGCCAAGCGGACCTGGTCGAGACCCGCTTCCTCTGGAAGCCGCCACTCCGGAAACAGCCGGTTGGCCTTCCGCCCTCCCTCACCCCGCCGTTCCTCACCATCGACCTGCGCGGTGCGGATCTGCTGCTCGACGCCACCACCCGCTCGGCCCGCGGCGGCGAGACCAGCTCTGCCGTCACCGGCCGGCTCCGTAACGCAACGATGCAGTTCGTCGATGCCCTAGCTGTGACGATCGGAAGCCTCTGTTTCCATGCCGAGAGCGGCAAGAAGATGGATGTCAGAGCCGCGGACGTGCGGATCGTCTTTGAAGGTCCGCTGGCCTTTGTGAACTCCCTGCAGAGCATCCTGCCCGCGGACGGCTTCGACGATCCACCGTCGGTGACCGTGGACGCCCAAGGCGTCGTGGCTGGCTACACCCTCGGCGTGCCTAGCATCGGGGTAGGTGTGTTCAGCCTGCAGAACATCGCGTTGTCTGCCGCGCTGTCCATTCCGTTCACCGACCGCCCGGCGGGTGTGCGCTTCGCAATCTGCGAACGACACAAGCCGTTGCTGATCTCCGTGAGTCTGTTCGGCGGAGGCGGCTTCTTCGCCGTCGGCGTGAGCGCCTTGGGCCTGGAGCAGGTAGAGGCCGCCCTCGAGTTCGGTGGCAACATCAGCCTCAACCTCGGCATCGCCTCCGGAGGCGTAACCGTGATGGCCGGAATCTATTTTGGCATGAAGGGCAGCAGCGTCGAACTCACCGGCTATCTGCGCTGCGGCGGCTACCTCGAGGTGCTCGGGCTCATCTCCATCTCCCTTGAGTTCTATCTCGCCTTCACCTACCACCAGAAGGCCGGCAACGGCAGCGAGGTGTGGGGGCAGGCGAGTCTCACGGTGTGCGTGAAGATCGCCTTCATCAGCAAGTCCGTCACCCTCTCCGTCGAACGCCGCTTCGCCGGGTCCGGCGGCGATCCGAGCTTCGCACAGTCGGTGTCACCGTCCGCGTGGGCTGGCTACCTACAGTCCTTTGCCTGAATCCGCCGCGCAATCTCGGGGAGGCCCGAATGATCCGTCACCAGCTCGTCCAGTGGATCCTGCTGCCCAACGGCCTTACCGCCGACGGTCAGCTTTCTGCGTCCGTGTTCGTCGCGCCGCGTCTGCGCCCTAGCGAGCCGGCCACCCTGGCGGACTTCCCGGACTTCGCGGACTGGCGCTCGGTGCTGGACGGGCTGCATCTGGTCCTGGAGAGGAGTGACGGTGCCACGGAGGTACCGATGAGCGTGGCGGTGTCCGCGTCGGGTGCGCTGTGGCAGGCGTTGTTCCCTGCGACCACGACAGTCCGCGCTTTCGAGTTCGACGACTTTGCGGACCGGCCACTCATCAGCTACCCCGTCGGCGAGGTGCTGAGCCATCTCCGCGAGCAATGGGCCGCGTTGGCCCTCCATGCACTGGAGGAATTGCCTGTCACCAACCGCAACGCCGCCCCCATCGGGCCGCCGCCGAGCGGCCCGAGCGAGCGCCGCGTCACACTCGCCGACCATTTCACCGACCTGCGTATCGCCGTTCGACATGAGATCTTCGACGATGTCCGCGACGGCGAAGACCTCTCGAGGCGGCTGCGGAGCCGCCTGGACAACGCCGCAGAGCAGGCGGGGGGCCTTCGACAGCAGCACAGCCTGCAGCCCCAAGCCCTCGTCCGCCCCTTCGGTTCGGGGGGCAGCCCCTCAGAGGCTTTCTATGCTCTGGCGGGATTTCACGCCCGCCCTTCACGGGAGTTGCCCAAGGAGTTCCCCGCGGATCGGAAGCAGGCCCAGGCAGAACTCGAGGAGGCCCTGGACTTCCACCACCATCTCTCCGCCCTAGGTGACCACCCCGTCCTGCTGCGTGGCCTGGGCCTGGTACTGGACCTGACGATCCGCCCCGACTTCGTCCCGGAGACCAACGACACGGACCCGCCCACGCTGCTCCGGCTGCGCGTCGAGCGCCCCTCCGACTTCCCGCCCCGCAACGATGATCCCAGCGCGGACACCTGGAATGTGGATGTCACGCCCTGGACTGGCTGCCGGCTGACCAACATCGACGGCCAGGCCTTCTTCAGCGCCGCCGACCGGGCCGCCCGGCAGGACTTCGCCCACGGCTTCGTGCACCTGGACCCGGACCGGTACGCCCCGGTGGCTGTGGACGTCGACGGCCTGGCGTTGAAGGCGCTGAACATGGCCGCGACCCTGGAGCACCAAGACCAGGAGGAGCGGCGGCCCGTGGAGGAGCCGGAGCGCGACGGGGTCCCCTCCGCCCGGACGGGCGGCATAGCGCTGGTCCACACCCGCCATGCTGAGGAACTTCACGAGGACTTTTACCAGGCGCGAGCCAACAACGACGCCCTCGAGCAGGACCCGGACAACCCGCCGACGCTCGCCGCGCAGGACCTGGTGCGCGGCTATCGCATGGACATCTGGTCCGACTACGAGGGAATCTGGCGCTCCCTGCACCGCCGACACGTCACCTACACACCTGACCGCGCCCCCGAGGAGAGTCTGGAGGCCGACGACGAGGGCAGTCTCCAGCTCTCTCTCACCGCGGAGGCGGACCGGCCGAGCGCGCCCGCGGACCCGGACCGGCCGCTCTACACCCACGAGGCGCTGGCCACGTGGGACGGCTGGAGCCTCTCGCTCCCCAGGCCAGGGCAGGCCATACCGCAGGAGCCAGCGGCCCCGCCGGCCGGCGCCGAACTCGGCAGCATGCGCCTGTCTATTGCTGCCGACCCACTGCCCGGAACCCTGCCACGGCTACGCTTCCAGTCCAGGTACCGTACCCGCCTACGCACAGTGGACCTGGCCGGAAACTCCCACAGCCTCCCCACCGCCGATCTCTCACTGCAGACCCTCGAGGGCACTGGCCAACCCCAGTACGTCAGCGCCGCCCCGGCGGACCCGCTGCGCTACCTCCGATTCGAGCCGGTGCCGCCGCCTGAACTGGTGCCTCGCCTGCCCTTCGGCCCCGGCGAGAACCTGGAGCGGCTAGTAGTCCGCAGTGCCCCTGACCAGTCCGCAGCGGACTACGCCGATGCCAGCCAGGCAGCAGCCAGCCCTTTCCTACGGTTCCAGCCGTTCTGCGACCGCCACATCGCCACCGCCAAGGCCTCGCTGCAGATGGTGGAGGCGCATGGGTTGTTGGACGAGGCGATCGACGCCGTCCGCGGCATGGAACCGGCTGCTGCGGCCGCAGCAGCTCAACCCTTTTACGAACTTTTCTCCCGCGAGTGCCGTAGCTTCCGCGATGCCCCCGGCGCGCTCTTCGTCCCCACTGGCGTGCACGAGGGGGTGCCGCAGGGCTACGTCTGCCTCGACGCGGACTCGGTGGAACTTCCCTACCTGCCGGACCCCTTGGCCGCCGGGACGAAGGCGCGCATCGCACTGGAGCCTGGCCGTCCGGAGGAGGTGCTGGAGATCCCTTCCGACGACGGCGACGGCTGGCACCGCCCGCTACCCATCCGGCTCCGGCTTGAGGAGGGCAGCTTTACTGCCCAGTACAGCGAGGCGGAGCGGCTGCTCACCATCGGGCTCCCCGCAGGCCGGACGGCCAGGCTGCGCCTCTCCTCGCTGTTCCGCTCCGATCCCGAGGTCTTCGGGATCCTGGACTGGTGCCAGCAGGAGTCGGCCCCCGCGAACGTGGAGCAGGTCTATGAGGCGATCAGATCCGGGACGCACTGGATGACAGCGCCGTGGCGAGATCTGCTCCTGATCCACGCCGTGCAACGGCCCCTGTGGGAGCCAACCCTGGAGCTGAACCTGGATGAGACCCCCGGCTTCGCCGGCATGCGTACCCTGGCACGGCCGCGCGGTGCCACTGCGGCCCAATTGGCGGGCCGCCTGATTTTCGACGCGCCGTCGACAGCCCAGCTGGACCTATCCGCCAGCTGGGACGAGGTGGAGGACAGCCCCACGCAGCGCTACCCATCCGCAGAGGCCATGGTGCGTCCGGTCCACCGCGAGGTCCTCTCTCTCCCGGTACCGGAACCGCTCGGCACCCCCTGGATTCCCGAGCTCACCCCGTTCATCGAGCCGGTCGACGAGGTCACGGTGGGTTTCAGTACCCGCGGCTGGGAGAGTCAGACGCCCGAACAGAAGCGGCTCGCCCTGCTGGCCGCCGCAGCCGCCCCGGGCCTCAACGCCCCTGAACGGCGGCGGCTCGAAGCCGGCGCGGCGCAACTGGAGAAGCTGCGCGCCCAGGAGTTCGGCGACACCAGATATCGCCAGGTCACCTACCAGACCACCGCCGCCACCCGGTTCCGCGAGTACTTCGACCCTGCCATGTCTGCGGCGGATGGCACCTTCGTCGGCCAACCGCTCACCGTCGAGGTCCTCAGCAGTGCCCCACCCGCCAAGCCGGTGATGCAGCACGTCTTGCCGCTCATGGCCTACACCCAGAGCCGGGCGGACGGTGGCGAAATCATCAGCAAGCGCGACGGCCGCGGCCTGCGCGTATGGCTGGGAAGACGGTGGCTCTCCTCCGGTACGGGCGAACTGTTGGCTGTGGTCTGCCACGACGGCGGACCGCTCACCCCAGAGAGCGAACTCTCCCGCGAGATCACCGTCATCGCCCTGGACCCGGCCCACACCTCGGTCACGCCCCAGCCGCTGCTCGCCTCGTCTTTCCGCAACGCCGTTCTGACCCGCGAGAGCGTCACGTTGAACGGGCTCGGGCTCCGCCGGGACATCGCAGCCTTTCGACCGACCTGGGATGCCGACCGGCAGGCATGGTATTGCGACGTGGAGTTCCGTACCGGTGCGGCGTACTTCCCGTTCGTCCGGCTGGGGCTGGCGCGGTACCAGCCCATGTCCATCCCCGGCTGTGAACTGTCCCCGATCGTACCGACCGCCTTCGTTCAGACATTGCCGGACCGGACGCTCACCTGCACCGTCTCCCCGCACGGAAGCGCCACCCTCGCACTCAGCGGCCCGGCGTGGTCGGCGTCCGTGGGGGAACATGGAACTGTCGTAGACGGCTCGCACCTGGTGTCCGCCGTCGTCGAGGCGCAGGAGCCCGCCGTAACCGATCCGCTCCTCGGCTGGGCCGCCGCGGGGCCCGAGAACAAGCTCGCCTCCGTGGTGGTAACCGAGGATGGGACCGCAACATGGAGTGGCAACCTGCAGCTGCCGGAGACGCAAGGCCGGAGGCTGCGGATCGCGGTACGGGAGTACGAGTTCCACCCCGCGGACGACCGCAGCGCCCAGCCTTCGCCAAGCCTCGTCGCCACCCGGCGAATCGTCCACGCGGACGTCATTCCGCTGTGATGCCGCCCAGCAGCCAATACGCCTCATTCTCGACGTCATGCCGGAGCGCGGGGTCTGAACGAGCGGTCCCGGCTAGTGTCGCGTGATTGTTGGACGGCGCTCAGGATGAGCAGGTTTGGGTAGGTCCGCGGCGTTGGGGATGAGGACGGGTTTGGGGCTGCCACTGTGTGGTTGCCCTTGTTGGTGTTCGGCGGCACCGTGATCAGGTCCTGATAGGCGACGGCCCTCCCGCTGTCTCTTTGGCCGGAGTGCCGCGGAAGGGCCGTGCGGTGACGCGTGGAGGCGTCGTGGTCACGGTAGGCGGTGGCGCCGCTGCGGTCGAGCGGCGATTGGTTGCATGGCTACTGGTCTGCCCTGGCTGCTCGGGCGTGCTGACAGGTGGGGGTATGCCCGGTCCCGGCGGCTTCGGGGGCAGGAGGTTGCCGTGCCGGCACGTCCCTGGCGAGCGCGGTGCACCAGGTGTGGGGTGACGCATGTGCTGCTGCCGGTGCAGTGGCTGCTGCGACGGGCGGACGCGGTGGTCGTGATCGGGGCTGCGTTGACCGCCAGGGCTGCTGGTGCGGGGTTCCGGCGGATCGCTGGGTGGCTGGGGCGCCCACCCGAGACGGTGCGGGGCTGGTTGCGGCGGTTCGCCGCTCGGGCTGAGGCGGTGCGGCAGCTGTTCACCGTGCTGCTGCGGGCGATGGCCGTGCATCCGGTGATACCGGCGCCGGCGGGCGGGGCGTGGGCGGACGCGCTGGCGGTGATCGACGCGGCGGTGACGGCGGCGGTCACCCGGTTGGGGGTGTTCGGGGTGCCGTCGTGGGTGTGGGTGTCGGCCATGTCGGGTGGCCGGTTGTTGGCGCCGGGCTGGCCTGCCTGAGTTGATCAACACGAGTTGACCCTGACGTGCCTTCGGTCGAGTCGGTGATCCTCACGAACTGTCCTGTGTGGTCAGTGGTGAGGAGGAGATGTCCGCAAATGGCGGCCGATGAGGAAGACAGCAAGCGCATCGAGCGGGCCCGCGCGGTCGGGTTATTCCTGTGGGGTGAGCCACCCCCGCTTTCATGGAGCTTCTTGATCATGGTCTGATGGCCGTGGAAAACGCCAGCAGCTCCTGACCAGGGCTCGTCGCCACGGATCACCACCCCAGGGTCAGCGGCCTGCAGACTTCATGGGACGGTGACGCTGACATCGACATGCTTGGTCGCGTCGCCGAACAGTTCGAATGGATTGTTGGCAGAGAAGGCGCCGACAGGCACCGGCGTTCCGCCGTCGACCGTCACATATATCTCGTACGCGGGAAATCCGTCGATCCCGCCGCGGAAGCGCGCCTGTTTACTGTCGGGGTCGAAGGACAACGTGCCCACGTAGTCGATGGACGGCACGAAAGGGGCGACGGAGAAGGGGACCCGCCCGCTGCCGGAGACGTCGATCTGGACGAGGTTCGGGTTGTCGTCGTCGTCGATGACGCCGCCCTCGGGGTCCACGGTCTGGTTGCGGCGCAGGTTGAAGAAGGCCATGTCGGTGGTAGGCGCGACGCCGACCTCGATGACGTTGCCGTCGGCATCGAGGGCACAGGACTCGCCGCACCGGTGCATCTCGAAGGTGACGTCCGGCGTCCCGGTGTCGAGGCCGCCGATCTCGACCTCCGAATGCAGCCGTGCGCTGGCGTCGATGTCGTCTGAGAAACTTCGCTGGTCACCCGCGAGAAACCAGGTGCTGGGGAATGGCGTGCCCGGGAAGGTGCCCTGCACAACGGCCGCCTCCGTGCCCCCGATGTCCTGGCAGACGGCAGTCGGGATGAAGGCGTTGATCCAAAACTTGACGGCGGCAGCCACGGTGATCCCCCTGATATCCGAACCTCGTGCATCCTGGGGCGACGCTAACTGCTGACCCAGCCCTTTCGTCGGTGTTCCGAGGTGTTCGGTGGTACGTTCGCAAACTTCATCCCCGCAGCTCATACGGTGGTTGGGTGGCAGTGGAGCGACTGCCTGACCATGGTTTCCGCCCGGTCCCAACCATCCGGGACACTCCTGCTTTGACCTCACCTGAACGCCACGCTCAGCGACGAGCAGGCCGAGGTCGTCGCCTGCGTGCAGGCCCTGTACGACTCTGTTGCCTAATTCTGGCTATGCGGCGAGAGTGAGATCGAGCCTGCTCAGGCGGGTTGTTCGGGTGCGTTGTATGGGTGTGCCGGTCCACCATGCGTTGAGGCGGATGAGGTTGACTGCGGTCGCGGCGAAGGCGTGTTCAAGGTCGACTTTGCTGAGGCCAACGTATCGGGCTTGGTGGATGCTGGTGGCTGCGGTGGCCTGATGGAGGCGCCGTTGCGTTGTGGGATCGGCGGACGCGTTGAACCCGTGTCCGGTCCGCGGTCAGATCGCCCGGGCGAGTTCGGCGAACGCTGCGGCGACCTGCGTAGCCGGCGGGGCGTCGACGGCGAGTTCGTAGTGGCCGCGTCGAAGGTTCTGCATGAAGGCGTGCCCGGCGATGATGGTCTGTGCGGTCCGGTCAGTGCGCAGGCCGCGCATCGGTCTCAACCGGTGTTTGAGCTGGCTGTGATCAGCCTCGATCGGATTATTGGCGTACCGCTCGACGTGATGCCACGCCGACGGGATCAGCTCGTCGAGCACGCCGGGGTAGACCGCGGCGGCGTCGGTGATGACCTCCCTGGGTGTCACCTTCAACATCGACAGCGCCCGTCGGAAGAACCGCCGAGCGGCTTCGGCGTCGCGGCGGGCCGAGACCAGCACGTCGATGACCTGCCCGTACTGGTCGACGGCGCGATACACGTACCGCCAGATTCCGTTGACCTTTACATACGTCTCATCGACGTGCCACCTGTCGCCTGGCGAGCGCCGGCAGAACCGGGTCGATGACTTCACTGCTCAAGTCTGCATCGATCTTGCCGACGCTCAACGCAATGGTGCACCCCCGGCTCAGGGCAGCGGCACCGCCTGGCGAGTGCGGGCGGAGAGCTCCGCCGCCTCGAGCATCGCTGTCGTGGCCAGTCCCTCGGCGCCGCTCACCAACGGCGGGCGGCCGTCTCGGGCCGCCCCGATCAGGTCCGTCAGTTCGGCCGCGTAGGCCGCCAGGCGCGGCCCGCTGACCGGGTCGAGCGGGTCGAACGCCGCCTGCTCGAAGACGACCGAGAAGCCCTCCCCCTTGCCGAGGCGCACCGCTCCGTACGCGTCGCAGTCGATCATGCCATCGGTACCGACCAGCTGGAATTGAAGCCCGGAGCCCAGGCCGGGCGCGGGGATGTCGTAGCTCATCCACAGCTGTGCCATCGCGCCGCCCTTGAAGTGATACGTGGCCATCGCGCTGCGCAGTGGCGGGTCCGCGGCTCCGTACTGTTCGAAGAGGGCGAACGCGAGGTCGGGTTCGTCGCCGATGAACCAGCGCACCAGGTCGCAGGCGTGCGCACCCCACGAGGCGTAGGTGGTCTGCTGGGCGGGATCGAGCTTCCACTGGTCCTGGGTCTTGCTGGTGTCCCAGAAGCCCATTTCGGGCCCGATCGCCCGCACCATCGTGACCCGCCCGATCACACCGTCGTCGAGGAGTCGCTTGGCGAACACGGGTGCGTCGCGGAACCGGTGCTGCGACACGACGGCGAGCTGCACTCCGGCCGCCTCGGCGGCGTCGTTCATCCGGGTGCATTCGGCCGCGTTCTGCGCCATCGGCTTCTCGATCAGGATGTGCTTGCCCGCCCGGGCCGCGGCGACGGCTTGAAGCTCGTGGCCGGCCGGTGGCGTCGTCAGCACGACGACCTCGACCGCAGGATCGGCGAGGAGGCTTTCGTACGAGTCGTGCAGTGGGCAACCGTAGTCGGCAGCCAGAGCCGGCGCGCGCCGGCCGCCGGCGACGCCGACCAGGTTCGCCTGCGCCACGTGGTTGGCCGCCACCTCCGACCAGGTGCGTCCCATGAAGCCGGAGCCGAGCACACCGACGCCGGTCATGCCCTCTCCGCTTCGCTCCGAGCCGGTCATGATGCCTCCCTGAGCCGACCGTGCCGGTCGAGCAGGTCGATGATGCGGGCCGCCGAGAGGGTGTGCATGTCGGCGAACGCCTCCACCGACGTCGCGCCGACGTGCTGGGTCAGTACCACATTCGTGAGCCCGGACAGCGGGTCCGGCACCGGCGGCGGTTCCACCTCCCGGACGTCGAGGCCCGCGCCGCGCAGACGGCCGGCCTTCAAGGCGGCCGCCAGGGCCTCCTCGTCGATGAGCCCGCCCCGGGCCACGTTCACCACCACCGCGTCCGGCCGCAGGCGTTCGATCGCCGCGGCGTCAAGCACGTGGCGCGAGTCCGCGGTCAACGCGGCGCACAGCACGACCGCGTCGCTTTCGTCGAGGAGGTCGTTCAACGGTACGAGCGGGAAGGGCGCCTCGGTGCGGTACGGATCGTAGGCCACGACCGTCATGCCGAGTCCGTGTGCCTTCTCGGCGACGCGGGTGCCGATGCGACCAAGGCCGACCACCCCGATGCGCTGACCGCGCACCCGTCGAATCATGTAGAACTCCGGCAGTTCACGGACCTCCCATTGACCGGCCGCGGCTGCACTCGCCATCGGCACCAGTGCCCGCTGCACCGCCATCAGCAGTGCGATGGCCTGGTCGGAGACCTCCTCGGTGCAGTAGTCGGGCACGTTCGTGACCTCGATGCCGAGCTCTGCCGCGCGTGCCGTGTCCACGCCGTCCATGCCGACGCTGTAACAGAGAATGCCGCAGCATCGTGTCATCAGGTCGAGCTCTTCGCGGGGCAGCCGGCCCGACGCGACGACGACGTCGGCCTTTGGCAGCGCCTTGCGGGCGGCGTCCAGATCGGCCGGTAGCACCAGGTCGACGCCACGGGCCGCCAGCGTGTCCCGTTCGACGTCGTAGTTCCACCGCAGGGTGGTGATGGGGTCGTAGACAACAACGGTGGGAGCGCCCATATCTCTCCTCGCACAATGCGGCTGTTTCAGCAGTTGAACTCAGCATTTTACTCGATAGAATCAGCCAGCTACACCGATGTCAAGGAGGCCCCATGCGCGTCACCGCCGCCGAAGTGCTGCACGTGCGGGCACCGCTCACCGTCGCGGCCGGTCCGGCCGGCGTGTTCAACCGGCACCGCGAAACGTTGCTGCTGAAGCTGTCCACATCCGACGGAACGGTCGGCTGGGGCGAGACCTACGCCCTGCCCGGCACCCGCGACCTCCTGGCCATGCTCGCCGCGGACCTTGTCGGCGCGCCGGTCACGCACGCGTGGCCACGCCGCCCCGGCCTCGACGAGGTGGGCGCCGCGCTGGCGCTGAGCGCCGTCGACATCGCCTGGCACGACCTGCTCGGCCGAACGCTCGGCGTGCCGGTGCACACCCTGCTCGGCGGCGCCCGACGCGAGCGGGTGCCGGCGTACGCCTCCGGCTTCCTCTACCAGGAGGGCCGCCACCCCGCCGACGCCTGGCCGGACGAGGCGGCCAGACTGCACGAGCGAGGCTTCCGCGCCATGAAGGTACGAATGGGCGGCTACCCGCCGGTCGAGGAGCTGGCGCTGCTGGAGCAGCTGCGGGCCACGCTCCCCGGCGACGTGATGCTCATGGTCGACGCCTGGGGCGCCTATTCGGCTCCCACCGCGGTGCGGGTGGGCCGGCGCCTGGCCGACCTGGGCGTCGCGTGGTTCGAGGAGCCGACCCCCCTGACCCGGCCCGAGCTCACCGCGCAGCTGGCGGTGCCGGTCGCCGGTGGCGAGATGGGGCGGACGCCGTCCGAGTTCGCACGGCTGCTCGACCACCGCACGTTCGACGTGATCCAGCCCGACGCGGCGATCTGCGGGGGACTCGCCGCGGCCCGGTTCGTCGGGGAGCTCGCGGCGCTGCATGAGATCGCGTGCGTGCCGCACACCTGGAACGGGGCCGTGATGGCCGCCGCCACCCTGCATCTGGCCGCCGTCCTGCCACCGGCCGCACGCACCGGCGACGGCACCTGGCCCGGCGGCGACGTGAGTGGTCCGATGCTCGAATACGACACGAGCGAAAACCCGTTCATCCGCGACATCCTGCGCGTCCCACCCTCCTTGGTGGACGGATGTTTCGCGGTGCCCGACTCGCCGGGCCTCGGCATCGAGATCGACGAGACCACGCTGTCCCAATACCGCATCGCATAACCGCGCCCCAGGAGGCAACCATGCAGAAGGAACCGATCGTCCCCGCCGGCGGCGCACCGCCGGCCGGGCCCTACTCACCCGGAATCCGGGCCGGCAACCTGCTCTTCGTCTCGGGCCAAGGCCCCTTCGATGCCGACGGCAAGCTCATCGGCGACACCTTCCAGATCCAGGCACGCGCCACCTTCGCCAACATCGAACGCATCATCACGGCCGCCGGCGGGAATCTCTCCGGCATCCTGCGCATCGGCGCCTACCTGCACACCCTGGACAACTTCGCGGAGTTCAACGACATCATGCGCGACGTACTACCCACCCCGCATCCAGCGCGTACGACGATCCCGGTACCACTGCCCGGATTCCTGATCGAGATCGACGCGGTCGTGCTGCTCCCCGACCCCGCCTGACGACCTGAACCGGCGCTCCACGGTGAGCTCACCGTGGAGCGCCTGGACGCTCAGTAGGACAGCCAGCCACCGTCGACGAGGATGCTCGCGCCGGTGACGAAGCCGGCCTCGGCGGAGCAGAGGTAGGCCACCATCGAGGCCACGTCGTCGGGATGGCCGCGGCGGCCCAACGGCGTGTGCCGCTCCCACCACCGCTGCGGCTCGGACAGCTCCGGCGGGGGCGCCGGGGTGCCGGCGCGCTCGTCGAGCGCGATGTCACCCGGCGCGACGTGGACCGCTCGGATGTTGTGCGGCGCCAATTCGAACGCCAGCCCCCGGGTCAGCCCCAGCATCCCCGCCTTGGTCGTCGTGTAGGCGGTCGCGTGGTGCTGGGCCGCATACGCGGCGACCGAGCCGATGTTGACGATCACGCCCGGCGTGCCCCTCGCCACCATCCACCGGGCGGCCTCGCGGGAACACCGGAACGCAGCGGTGAGATTCACGCCGACGACGCGATCCAGCCACTCGTCATCGCAGTCCAGCAGCGGGCGCGACGCGCCCGGCCCGGTCACCGCCGCGTTGTTCACCAGGATGTCGATGCCGCCGAAGCGCTCCACACAACGCGCGACGAGCGCCCTGCAGGACGCCGCGTCGGCGAGGTCGGCCACAGCTACGTCGAGACTGCGGTGGGGCGCGGCGAGCCGGCTCGCCGCCGCGGCCGCGGTCTGCGGGGTTCGCTGACCGACGAGGACGTGCGCGCCCTCATCGGCGAGGCGGGCCGAGATCGCCGCGCCGATCCCGCTTCCGCCGCCGGTCACCAGGGCCACCCGCCCGGCCAACCCGGCGGTCCCGGTCACTGCCACGACACCTCCTCCGCGACGGGCCCGAGCATGACGATGCCGATGCCGGGCTCGACCTCGGCCCGCCGCCGCAGCATCATCACCGTTCCGTCGTGCGGGGCCGAGATCTCCTCGGCCGGCAACCCGTCCCCGTCGAGAATCTCCGCCACCAGGTCGCCGCACCTGACCTGGTCGCCGGCCCGGACCGCGGTGACACACCAGCCTGACACCGATGCGGAGACCGACGAGTCGACGTCGCCGTCACCACCGCGCAGGATCCGTTGCGGCCCCGATCCCGCCGGCACGTCCGCGTCGGCGAGCATGCCGAGCCGGCCGAGCACCCGCAGTACGCCGTCGCGGTAGCCGAGCAGCTCCGAGCGGCGCAACGATCCGCCTCCGCCGCCCTCGACGTAGATGGACGGCACGCCGTAGGACGAGGCCGTGGTAAGGCTGCGCCCCGGATTGAGCCGGTCGTGCGCCCAGAGCAGCGGCGCACCGAACGCGTGCGCCGCCGGTCGGCCGGTCGGATCGCTGAAACCGGCGAAGAACGGCATCGCGTAGTTGACTCCCGCCGAGTGCAGATCGATCAGCAGGTCCGAGTTACGGATGACGCGCTGTGCCAGGGCGTCCGCGATCCGTTCGGTGACCGTGCCGTCGGCGCGGCCGGGGAAGGCGCGGGCCAGGTTGCCGTCATCGACAGGGCTGGTCCGGGTGCCCGCCTCGTGGGCCGGCGGGTTCGCGACCGCCACCGCGAGGATCCGCCCGGACCATTGCGGCGGGTCGGCGCTGAGGTGCGCCACGATCGCCCGTACGGCGGCGATGCCCTCCAGTTCGTCGCCATGCACCCCGCCGAGCAGGGCCACGGTCGGGCCGGCGGCGGAGCCCGCCAGTTCCCGGATCACGACCGTAGCCTCGCCGACGTCGATCCGGTGTGTCGTCACGGCCGCCCGATCTCGGCCGCCGCCAACGTTTCCCGCACGTGGGTCCGCATGCCGTCGTCGACCTGCACGAACGGCAACGCGGTCGTCGAATGTGCGATGACCCCCTGCTGTACCAGGGCCTCCTTCAACGACGCGATGACCGAGGCGCTGAAACTGCCGCCCGGCATCGGGTGCTGGTAGAGCTTGAAAAACGCCACGATGCGGCCCTGCATCTCGGCCGCGCCCTTCCAGTCCCCGGCCGTCGCGCGCGCGGCGAGTTCGACGTGCCACGGCGCGAAGACGTTGGCCAGGCCCGGCACGGCGCCGTGGAACCCGCCCAGCAACAGCCCGTCGATCGCGAACTCGCTGCCCGTGTAGCGACGGAACCCCTCGATGTCCGCCGTCGCCTCGGCCAGCATCCGCTGGGCCTCCACGTTGCCCGAGGAGTCTTTCACCCCCGCCACAACTCCCTCGCCGGCGAGCTCACGCATCAGGTCCGGCTCCAGCACCACGGTGACCCGGCTGGGAATGTTGTAGGCGAGGACCGGCACCGAGCCCGCGGCCCCGGCCACAGCGCGGAAGTGCCCGCCGAGCTCGGCGGCGGAGTGCGGGAAGACGAACGTCGGCGGCACGAGCAACGAGTCGGCGCCCATCTGCGCGTACACCTTCGCGTCGGCGACCGCCTCGCGGGTGCCGAGCGCCGGCACGCCGATCATGAGATGGGTCCGCTCGTCGACCCGGGCCACCGCACGGGCAGCGACCTCGAGCCGCTCGTCACGGGAGAGCGCGCCGTTCTCGCCGCACGAGCCGAGCACGAGCAGCCCGGTCACGCCCCGCCCGATGAGGTGGTCGACGAGTGCGTCGAGCGACTCGAGATCCGGGGCACCCGACGGCAGCATCGGGGTGACCATCGGCACGATCACACCGGCGATCGGCGGGGGGACCGGGACACGAAGCGATGTCATGGAGACCTTCCTAGCGAGCGGTAGGCGACGATCCGGGACTGATGAGCGATCCGGGGAAGTGACAGGCGACCTGACGGTCGGATGGAACCGGCGACAACGGTGGGGGGCTCGTAGCGCAGATGTCCTGCGCCACGGGACAGCGAGGCTGGAACGGGCAGCCGGGTGGCGCGTCCAGGGGCGAGGGCGGTTCGCCGGCCAGCACGATCCGGTCCGCCGCACCCGGGGCCAGATCCACCCGGGGAAGCGCGGAGAGCAGCGCCACCGAGTACGGATGCAGGGGCTGCTCGAAGAATTGCTCCCACGGCGCCAGCTCCACCAGACGCCCCAGGTACATCACGGCGATCCGGGTGGCGATCTCCCGGACCGCGACCAGGTCGTGCGAGACGAACAGGTAGGCGAGGCCGTGCTCGCGCTGCAGGTCCCGCAGCAACGCGATGACGTGCGTCTGGATCGACACGTCGAGCGAGGCGGTCGGCTCGTCGAGCACGATCAGCTCGGGACGGGCGGCGAGCGCACGGGCGATCGCGACCCGCTGCGCCTGGCCACCGGAGAGCTCATGTGGATACCGCTCGGCCAGGGCCTGACCCAGTCGCACCTCGTCGAGCAGTTCGGCCACCCGCCGGCGGCGCTGATCCCCGGGCATGCCGAGATTGACCAGCGGCTCCGCGATCGCGTCGCCGACTCGTTGACGTGGGTTGAGTGAGCCGTGCGGGTCCTGGAAGACAGCCTGCATGCGCTGCTGGCGCCGCACGCCGCCGCGCGGGTCGGCCGGATTGTCGCCGGCGACCCTGACGGTGCCCGATGTGGGCGGCTGCAGGCCCAGCACAAGATGCGCCAGGGTGGACTTGCCGGAGCCGGACTCGCCCACGAGCGCCACCGTTTCGCCGGCCCGTACGTCGAGGTCGACACCGGCCAACGCATGCAGCTTCCTGCGACGCACCCGGTAGACCTTGGTCGCCGCACGAACAACCACGAGCGGCTCGCCGACCACCAGCTGCTTCACGGGCTGCTCCGGCGGCACCGGCGCGGGAGACGGTGCCGGGCCGTCAGCGCCTGCGTTGCGGGGCGCCTGCCCGACCGCGTCGTGGTTGAAGCAGGCGACCCAGTGCCCGCCGCCGATCGACAGCAGCTCGGGCATGTTCTGCGCGCAGGCGTCGAGCCGGTAGGTGCAGCGCGGCTCGAACGGGCAGCCGGGCGGTGGATCGGCGAGGTCCACCGCGCTGCCCGCGATGCTTGCAACCTCTCCCCGCCGCAGTGTGATACGCGGGGTCGCATCGCGCAGCGCGGCCGCATACGGATGGCGCGGCCGGGCGAAGAAGTCCGGCGCTGGGCTGTCCTCGACGATCCGGCCGCCGTACATGACGATGACCCGGGTGCAGAGCTGGCGGATCAGGCCGAGGTTGTGCGAGACGATGACCAGCCCCATGTCGGCCTGCGGGCCCGGCGCCCCGATGGTGGCGAAGAGTTCCATGATCTGTGCCTGGATGGTGACGTCCAGCGCCGTGGTCGGCTCGTCCGCGATCACCAGCAGCGGGTTGTTCGACAGCCCCAGCGCGATCAGGCCGCGCTGCCGCATGCCACCGGAGAGCTCGTGCGGACGCCGCGCGAGTTGGCTGAGCGGCGCCGGCATGCCCACCGACCGCAGCGCCTGGACGGCCCGATCCCGGCGGCGCCCGCGGTCGGTCTCGCCATGCGCGCGCAGCCCTTCGGAAAGGTGGTCGCCCAGGGTCCGTAGCGGGTCGAACGAGGTGAGCGGGTCCTGGAACACCATGCCGGCCTTGCTGCCGCGCAGCCTGCGCATCCGCTCCTCCGGCAGGTCCGACAGCTCGATGCCGTCAATCGTGATGGAACCGGACTCCTGCTTCGACCACGGCGGCAGGAGCCGCATCAGTGCCAGCGCCAGCGTCGTCTTGCCCGAGCCGGACTCACCGACGATGCCGACGCGCTCGCCGGACACCACGTCGAAGGAGGCGCCCGCGACGGCCTGCACGTCGTCGTAGGCGATGGTCAGGTCGCGAACTGAGAGCAGGCTCATCGCGGCCGCCTGCCGGCCACGTCGACCCGGAGCGCGGCGCCGAGCCCTTCGCCGACGAAGTTGATTCCGAGCACGGTCAGCATCAGCATCATCGCGGGCGCGAGCGCGGCCACCGGGGCGGTGTAGATCGCCCGGACCCCTTCGGTGAGCATCACCCCCCAGTCCGCTTCCGGCGGCTGAACACCGATGCCGAGGAAACTCAAGGCCGAGAGCACCACGATCCCGTTCCCCATTCCGATTACCAGCAGGACGACCAGCACGTCAGCGACGTTGGGCAGCACATGCACGCGCAGCATCCGCGGCAGTGAGGTGTTGCTGACGCGAGCCGCCTGGATGAACGCCGCGCTGCGCAGTGGCAGGACCGACCCGCGCATGACCCTGGCGTAGGACGGCAACGCCGCGATCGACACCGCGAGCACCGCGCTCGTCACGCTCGGGCCCAGGATCGCCACCACGACGATCGCTGTAAGCAGCGTCGGGAACGACAGCAGCACGTCCACCACACGCATCACGACGGTGTCGAACGCCCGGCCGATGAAGCCGGACGCGATGCCGAGCAGGCTGCCGGCGACCGCGCCCAGGCCGACCGCGAGCAGGCCGGCCGGGATGGACAGCACGCCGGCGTGCAGGAGCCGGGCAAGGATGTCGCGCCCGAGGTTGTCGGTGCCGAGCGGGTAGGTCGCGGACGGACCGGCGTAGGCGTCCATTGGATGCGTGCGGGTCGGTGACGCACCGTAGACCAATGGCCCCACTACGGTGACGACCGCCACGATCAGGAGCAGCACCAGACCCACCCGGGTCAGTCGCTGCGACAGGAACCGGCGAGCCGCGCTGGATCTGGTCGTCATGACAGGCCGATCCGGGGGTCGATGATGCGATAGACCACATCGATGAACAGGTTGATGCCGAGGATCAACAACGCCACGACGAGGATCTCCCCCTGCACGGCCGGCAGGTCCCGTCGGCCGATCGAGTCGAAGATCGTGGTGCCGAGTCCCGGCCAGGAGAAGATGTTCTCCACGATGAGGGCGCCCGCCAGTAGCCGTCCGAACTCCACCGAGAGCAGCGTGACCACCGGGATGGACGCGTTGGGCAGCACGTTGCGGGTGAGCAGCCGCCGCTGGGGCACACCGACGGCACGCAGCGTCCGCACGAAGGGCCGGCCCACCGCGTCCAGCACGCTCGCCCGCACGACCCGCGCCTGGATGCCGGCGAGCGGAATGCCCAGGGCCAGCGCGGGCAGCACGATCGAGGTCCAGGATTCCGCGCCGGCCACCGGGAAGATCTGCAGATATACCGCGAACACCGTGGCAAGCACCGTGGCGAGCAGGAAGTCGGGTGTGGCCACCAGCATCGTGGTCACGGTGGTGAAGCTCAGCCCCGCGCGGCGCCGCTTCGCGTCGCGCAACGCGCTGGCGATGCCGATCGGCAGCGAGAGCAGCAGGCCGGCGAGAACGCCGGCTGCCGTCAGCATCAGCGTGTTGGGCAGGCGCTCGGCGACGACGTCGGCCACCGGCTGCCGGGTGAGGAACGAGGTGCCCAGATCGCCGTGCAGGACGTTCTCCAGATAGGTGAAGAACTGCACCAGCAGCGGATCGTTGAGTCCAAGCTGTTCCCGCAGTTCCTCGGCGACCTGCGGATCCAGATTGGTGCCCGCGATGACCTGCACGGGGTCGCCAGGCACGAGACGGATCATCGCGAACGTGATCACGAGCACCGCCAGCGCGGCGGGAACTGTCACCAGTACCCGCCGCGCGACGAACCGTACGAAGCTCACTCGGCCGGCACCAAGTCGTTGATCTTCAGGATGCCGTCCGGCTGCATGCCGATCCCGCCGACCGCCTTCGCCGAGAACACGACGCTCTTCGGCTGGTAGAGCACCAGGGCCGTATGGTCGGCCGCCATGAGATGCTGCGCCCGGGACACGAGCGCGTTGCGCTTGGCCGCGTCGACCTCGCTGATCGCCTGGTCCAGCGCGGCGTCCACATCCGGGTTGCAGTTGAACGTCAGGTTGGTGCCCTGCGGCACCTGCGCCGATGGGATGTTGGCGCAAGCGAAGAGGATCCGCATCGACCCGGCCGGGTCCAGGATGCCGTAGCGGCCGATGTAGATGGACTGGTCACCCTTGCGGCGGGTCTGGGTGACCGTGGCGAACTCCTCGGTCTTGATCTGTGCCTTGATGCCCACCTGGGCCAGCTGGTCCTGGACGAGCTGGTCGATCGCGGGCCACGGGTCGTCGCTCGCGGACAGGATGGACAGCGTCAGCGGCTTGCCGTCCTTCTGCATGACGCCGTCGGCACCGGCGGTGTAACCGGCCGCCGCAAGCAGCGACTTGGCCTGGGCCTGGCTGTACTTGGTCACCGCGCTCTCGACGGTCTTGTCGTAGCCGGGGACGATGGTCGGCACCGTGCTCCAGTTGGTCTCGGCGTAGCCACTGGCCACGGCCTGGATGAGCGCGTCACGGTCGATCGCCGCCGAGATCGCCTTGCGGACGTTGAGGTCCGGCACATTCTTCGCATTGATCCACAGGGCGGTCTCGCTGACCCCGGGGAAGGAAGTGTTGTTGAGGTTCGATGCGGAGGCGAGACGCTTGGCGTCGGGCCCGGTCAGCTGGGCCACCTGCACCGCCCCGGTGGTCAGCAGGTTCGCCCGGGTGCTGGCGTTGGTCACGTACTGGAAGATGATCCGCGCGTACTTCGGAGCGCCTTTGTTCGTCAGGTCGGGACGGATCGTCGTGTAGTCGTTGTTCCGCTCGACCTCGAGGCGGTCGCCCTTGACGTAACTGACGAACTTGTAGGGGCCGGTTCCCACGGGCTTGGCGTCGAGCGTGCCGGCACTCGCCGCGGCCGGCGACGGGATGCTGAGATCCGCGTTGGTGAGGTTGATCAGTGCCGCGCCCACGGGCGTCTTCCAGGTCACCTTCACGGTGCTGTCGTCGATGACCTGACTGTTGTCGTACGGACCGAGAACGCTCTTGGAGTTGGTCGCCTTGGTGGCCGGGTCGACGACCCGGTCCAGCGCGGCCTTGACCGCTGCGGCGTTGAACGGGGTGCCGTCGTGGAACTTGACTCCGGCGCGGAGCTTGAACGTGATGGACGGGCCCTCGACGGTCCAGGACTCGGCCAGGCTGGGACCGATCGTGCCGTCGGCGTTGGCCACCACGAGCGTGTCGTAGATGGCGGCCATCTCGTCACTGAGGTATTGAATGTTCTTGGCCGGGTCCAGGGTCGGCTGCTCGGCGCCCTCGGCGATGTGCAGCGTCCCGCCGCCGGCCGAGTTGTCGGTATCTGCCGAGCCGCACGCTGCGGCGGCGGCGATCATGAGGAGCACGGCACCACCGGCGACCAGCCGGGAGTACATTCCCCTGCGGCGCGTAGACATTTGGACTGTCTCCACTTCGACGAAGCCGCCCGCCACCAGGCGGGACGCGATCCTCTGACGCGTGACTGAGTATTAGCGCGGCCACAAAGTCATGTCAACGGCTGAAACGATCGTTCCGATAATGGTCGGTACGAGCTGCTGCGGCAGCGTATCCGGCGGGTCGAAGCGTTTTGACAGGTGAAACAAATCGACTACGATGAGGCGCCGGTATGGGCCCTACCAGGGGTATCATCGCCCGTGCGACCTCATACTCGCTCCGCGCCACCGTCCCCAGTGTCACGAGACAGGACAGACCGATGAAGCAGACGGCTGAGTCCGCCGCCAGCTACCCGATCCGGGCCGTCGAGCGCGTCTGCGACATTCTTGACGTGCTGCAGCGATCCCGCGACGGTGCGTCGCTCTCGGATGTCGCCGAGGTGACGGCGCTGCCGAAGAGCTCGGCCTTTCGCTACCTGTCGGCCCTCGAGGCCCGCCGCTACGTCGAGCGTGATCCGGCCAACAGCCTGTATCGGCTCGGCCTGGCCTTCCGGCCGCAGCACACCCGGCAGGTGGACGTGCTCGTCAACCAGGCCAGGCCACACCTGGAGAAGCTGCGCGACCGGCTCGGCGAGACCACAAACCTGGGCGTGCTGGACGGAGCGCACATCGTGCACGCCCTCGTGGTGGAGAGCAACGAGATGATGCGGCTCGCGGCGCGCATCGGCGAGCGGGGCAGCATCCACGCCACCGCGCTGGGCAAGGCGATCGCGGCCGAACTGCCTGATGACCGGGTGCGCGCCATCCTCTCGGCCGAGCAGATGCTCCAGTACACCGACAGCACGATCGTCTCCGTCGAGGGATACCTGGCCGAGCTCAAGCGCGTCCGGCGCGAGGGATATGGGCTCGACGACTGCGAGAACCAGCCCGACGGCCGCTGCGTGGCGGTCGTGCTGGAGAGCATCCCGTTCCTGTGCGGCATCAGCGTGAGCGCGCCGGCCCGTCGGCTGACCTCCGACAAGGTCGAGACGGTCGCCCGCGCGCTGCGCCGCACTGCGATGCAGCTGGTGCGCGACTACCACGCCAGCGCCTGAAGCGCGCTCTCCACAAGCAATCCACCATCCGCACAGCCCAGCCCCACGCGCGGTGTTGACCACCGGCCGCGGCGGCGGCTACCGTCGTGCCAGTTTCAACTGTCGGTCTGCGAAATCCACTAGGCAGAACGCGGACGGCGCGACGGGCACCGGAAGGGGAGCCGAGTGGTGTCAAAAGCCTCGAGGATCAAGTCAGCGGAGTACTGGCCGCGAGCGAGCCGCCATCTTCCGGGTGGGGTCAACTCCAATGTGCGGCTGTCCGCGCCGCCGGTCTTCTTCAGCCGCGCCCAAGGCGCGTGGATGTGGGACGTGGACGGCAACGACTACGTCGACTACCTGCTAGGGCAAGGGCCGAGCTTCCTGGGCCACGCCAACGCCACAGTGAATCAGGCGGTCCACGACGCCTGCGGGGACGGCATGCTCTACGGCAACTCACACGTGCTGGAGGTCGAGGCCGCGGAGCGGATCTGTTCGGCGCTCGGCTGGGCCGAGATGGTCCGGCTCGGCCTGACCGGCACCGAGTCGGTCCAGGCGGCCCTGCGGCTGGCGCGTGCGGCGACCGGACGCCGGCGGTTCATCCGGTTCGAGGGCCACTACCACGGCTGGCTCGACAACGTGCTCGTCGACGCCGCTGGCACCGGACCCGCCAGCGCCGGCCAGGTCGGCGCACAACTCGCCGACTCGGTGGTGCTGCCGTGGAACGACGCGGAGGCCGTCGCGGCCGCGCTGGCCGAGCACCATGGCCAGATCGCCGCGCTCATCATGGAACCCATCATGGTCAACGCCGGCACGATCGAACCGCGACCCGGCTATCTGCAGCGCGTCCGCGAACTGTGCACCGAGCACGGCGTGGTGCTCATCTTCGACGAGGTGATCAGCGGCTTCCGGGTCGCCCTCGGCGGTGCGGCGGCCCGGTACGGCGTCACACCCGACCTTGCCACCTACGGCAAGGCCATGGCGGGTGGCTGGCCGGTCGCGGCCTTGGCCGGACACGCTCACCTGATGGAACGATTCGGCACCGGCGAGGTCAACCACTCGGGCACCTTCAACGGCTCCGTGATGGCCGCCGCGGCGGTGGTCGCCACCATCGACCTGCTGACCTCGGACCCGCCGTACGAGCGCATCGCCGAGCACGGCACGGCGTTGATGGCCGGGCTCCTCGAACTGGCCGACAAGCACCAGGTGCCGCTGCGGGTGCAAGGTGTCCCGATGGCGTTCCACGCCTCGTTCGGCCCTCGGGAACCGGTCACCGACCACCGCGAACTGCGCAACCTCGACCTTGCCCGGTACGCCCGCTTCGCCGAGGTGCTGGCTGGGCACGGGGTCTGGGTCGCCGGGCGAGGGATCTGGTATGTCTCAGCGGCGCACGGTCCGCGTGAACTCGCCACCACGCTTGAGCGCGTGGACGATGCGCTGAACGAATCAGGCGCGTAGGGAGTTCGGGGCACATGCGGGTCGGCATTCTCGGTCTCTGGCACGAAACCAACACCTACGCCACGCACCAGGCCACCCTCGCGGACTTCGCTGACTTCGAACTCGCGCAGGGTCACGAGGTCCTCGAGCAGAACGTGGACACCGGATCGGTCATCGGCGGCTTCGCCGACTCTCCCGACCACGAACTGGTGCCGATCTTCTCGGCCGGCGCCTGGCCGTGCGGCCCGGCCGATCGGGTCACCATCGAGGCCCTGCTCGAGCGCGCCGGCCGGGCCTTGCGCGCGGCCGGCCCGCTCGACGGGCTGCTCGTCAACCTGCACGGAGCGATGGTCGCCGACGGCTATCCCGACACCGAGACGGCGCTGCTGTCGGTGGTCCGGGAGACCATCGGGTCCGTACCGCTGGCGGCGGTGCTCGACCTGCACGCCAACCCGTCACCCGAGCTGGTCGAATCATGCGAGGTACTCGTCAGCTACGACACCTACCCGCACGTGGACATGCGCGAACGGGGCCGCGAGGCGGCCCGGCTGCTCGGCGACGTGTTCGCCGGGCGGCGGTTGCGCACGGCCGTCGGCAAGCTCCCACTGTTGGTCTGCCCGTTGGCTCAGGCGACCGACGCCGAGCCGATGCGCTCGCTGCAGCGACGGGCCGCGGCCCGGGCCCGCGCCGCGGGACTGGTGCGGATCTGCATCCCGGCCGGCTTCGCCTACAGCGACGTCGACCGGGTCGGCATGAGCGTGCTCGCCATCCACGACGAGGGCGACGAGGCGGCCGCGCGCGACGTCATCGCCGAGACCCTCGCCGACATCACCGAACAGACCGACGCCTTCATGGTGGCTCGCGACGACGCCGCCACGGCCGTGCGCCGGGCGATCGCCGGCGCGGCCCGCCCGGTCGTCCTCGCCGACGTCGCCGACAACATCGGCGGCGGCAGCCCGGGCGACGGGACCGCGCTGCTCGCCGAACTGCTGGCCCAGCAAGCACAGGACGCCGTGGTGACCGTGGCCGACGCGCGGGTCGCCCGCCTGGCAGCGGACCTCGGCACCGGCGCGGAGATCGAGGCGCTGGTCGGCGGGAAGACCGACCGCCGGCACGGCGACCCGGTGCGCGTGCGCGGACGGGTCGTCACGGTCACCGACGGCCGCTACCGCACCCAGGGCAGCTGGATGACCGGACGCGAGTTCAGCATGGGCACCACCGCGGTGCTGCGCGTCGAGGGCATCACCCTCGTGGTGACCGAGAGGCCGACGCCGCCGTTCCACGCCGAGCAGCTCTCCTCCGTCGGGGTGGACGCCCGCTCCGCCAAGATCATCGTCGCGAAGGGCGCCATCGCCTGGCGGGCCGCGTTCGGTGACATCGCCGCCGAGGTCATCGAGGTTGCCACGCCCGGCGCCTGCCCGATCGACGTCGCCTCACTTCCCCGCAACACAACGCCGATGACCCTCCCACCGACGACCTTCGTAGCCCGGCCCGGCGTGAAGCCATGAGCGGCCCGGAGCGAAGCGGAGGGGCCGCTTTCTGGCTGGAATGCCGCGCCTGTGGCAGGTCCCGGGAAGCCGGCTCCCTGCGTTACCGCTGCGCCAGCTGCGGCGGAGAACTGGTCGTGCGCTACGCCGCTGCCTCCGACGGTTGGCAGGACCCGGCGCGGCGCGGGGTCTGGCGCTACCAGGGCCGGCTACCGCTGCACGACCCGGCGAACATCGTGAGTCTGGGCGAGGGTGCCACGCCGCTGGTGGAGCTGACCGGTGCCGTGCCCGGCGTCGCCTCCGTGCAGGTCAAGTGCGAGCATCTGAACCCGACCGGCTCCTTCAAGGACCGCATCGCTTCAGTCGCCCTCTCCATCGTGCGTGAACGCCGGCTCGCCGGCTGCGTCGGCACCTCCTCCGGTAACGGCGGCGCGGCCGCCGCCGCCTACGCGAGCCGGGCCGGCGTGCCGGCGGCGCTGTTCGCCCTCGCCGACACCGCCGCACCCAAGCTGCGCCAGATCCGAGCGCTCGGCGCGCGTGTCCATCTCGTCGACGGCCTCGGTCACGACGCCGCAGCCACCGACTCGGCGGCCGTCACCATTGCCGCGATCGCCGCCGATCGGGGCCTGATGCCGCTCCTGACCGGCGGCCGGTTCTCCCCCGAGGCGATGGAGGGTGCGACCACGATCGCGTACGAGATCGCCGAGGACGCCCCGGCCACGACCGTGGTGTACGCGCCGGTCGGCGGTGGCGGGCTGCTCTCCGCGATCGGCCGTGGCTTCACCGCAGGCGGGTTGATCGCCAACGGTGCGCGCCCCCGGGTCGTCGGTGTGCAGCCGGCCGGTTGCCCGACACTGCGCCCGGCGTTGGCCGGTGACCTCACCGGGCTTCGGGGCCCATGCACCACCACCGTCTCCGGGCTGCAGGTCGCCGTCCTCTTCGACGGCGTCGGCGCGGTCGACGCGGTGCGCGAATCCGGCGGGCACCTGACCGAAGTCACCGACGAGGAGATCCTCGATGCGCAGCGTATCCTCGCCCGCCGGCACGGCATCCTGGTCGAACCGGCCGGCGCGACCGCATTCGCGGGCCTGCTCGCCGACGCGGCGGCGGGCCGGCTCGACCCCTCCGACCGGGCGGTGATCGTCGCGACCGGGGCCGGCTACAAGGACGCCGGTGCCCTCGCCCGGCTCGCCGGCGACGACCCGGTGCCCCGGATCACCGCCGACCAGATCACCACCGCGATGGACATCCTCCGCTAATGGAAGGCCGGATCGCCTTGTCTGCACCGCGCTCGATCAACAGCCTCTACGACCTCACCGGTCGCGTCGCGATCGTGACCGGCGGAGCCGGCCTCTACGGTCGCCACATGTGCTACGCACTGGCCGAGGCCGGTGCGCACGTGGTGGTCACCTCCCGCGACCTGACCGCGTGCGAGGCGGCCGCCACCGCCCTCCGCCGGGACGGTTACGAGGCCAGCGCGCACCGGCTCGACCAGGCCGACGAGGCGTCCATCGTGGAGCTTCGCGATGCTGTCGTGGCATCGCTGGGCCGCATCGACGTGCTGGTGAACGGTTCGGTGCACCGCCAGGGCAGCGACCCCAACCGCACCACCGCCGCGGACTGGACCGCCACCAGCGAGGTGAACTCCTCCGGGCTCTTCCTGATCACGAAACACATCGGCGAGCAGATGATGGCCCAACGTTCGGGCAGCATCGTCAACATCGGCTCGATCTACGGTGTGGTCGGGCCCACCTTCGACGTCTATGCGGGCACCGAGATGACCTCGCCTGCCTTCTACGCGTTCGACAAGGGTGGCATGGTGAACCTCACCCGGTACCTCGCGTGCTTCTACGCGCCCTACGGCGTGCGGGTGAACTGCCTGTCGCCGGGCGGGTTGGCGACCCCAGACCAGCCGGCGGCATTCGTCACCGCCTACGCCGAACGCACGCCGCTGGGTCGATTGGCCGGACCCGACGACATCAAGGGCCCGGTGGTCTTCCTGGCCTCGGACGCCTCCGGCTATGTGACCGGTGTGAACCTCATGGTCGACGGCGGCTGGACCGCTCACTGACCGGGGTATGGGACCAGGCCCGTGTGCCGCGCGTCTGGAAGCGTGGCGCGGACCCCTTGTGGTGTCCACAAGGGGTCGAGCCGAAGTTGACCTGCCCGAGTAGCTTGCGCTAACGGATGATGCGCTCGGTGGAGTCGAGGTCGAAGAGGTGGACGCGGCCGGGCTTGATCACCGCGGTGACGCGGTCGCCCACTGCGACCGGATCCTCGGGTGGCACCCGGGCGACGACCGTCGCTCCGCCGACCTCGAGTTCCACGAACGTGTCCGACCCGATTGGCTCCAGCAGGGCGACCTGCGCGTCGAAGGACAACCCGCCCGGCGCGCCCAGCGACACGTCCTCGGCCCGCAGGCCGGCCGCGACCCGCGGCCACTCGCCGTCGCGCAGCCCGATGGACTCGGCGGTGCCGAGTTCGAGGCGGACGTCCGGCGCCGTGAACACGACCCCGGCGGCGTGCCGCTCCAGGCTTCCCTCGATGAGGCTCATCCTCGGCTTGCCGAGGAAGGTCGCCACGTACATGTCCCGCGGTTTGCCGTAAACCTCGTGCTGGGTGCCGTACTGGACCAGCTTGCCATCGCGCATCACCGCGATCAGGTCGGAGAGGGTCATCGCCTCCTCCTGGTCGTGGGTGACGAAGACGCTGGTGGTGCCGAGCGTCTGGTGGAGATGCTTCACCTCGGTCCGCATGCGTGCGCGCAGGGCCGCATCGAGATTGCTGAACGGCTCGTCAAGCAGGAAGACCGCGGGCTTCTTCACCATCGCCCGCCCCAGCGCCACCCGCTGCTGCTGGCCACCGGAGAGCTGCCCGGGCCGGCGGTCCAGCAGGTGCTCGATGGCGAGCAGTTCTGCCGTGTGCCGGACCCGGGACTGGATCTCCGGCTTCGGACGGCGCTGGAGCCGCAGCCCGAAGGCGATGTTGTCGAAGACAGACATGTGCGGGTACAGCGCGTAATTCTGGAACACGATCGCCATGCCACGCTCGTTCGGGGGCACCCTGGTGATGTCACGCTCGCCCATGTGGATCGAGCCGCCGTCAGCTTGGTCCAGGCCGGCGATCAGGTTCAGGGTCGTGGTCTTGCCACACCCGGACGGCCCGAGCAGCGTGATGAACTTGCCCGCCGGCAATTCCAGCGACAGGTCGTTCACCGCCATCACCTTGCCGTAGCGACGATAGATCGATTCCAGCCGTAGTGACATACCCGCCATGTCCAACTCCTCCGAGAAACAACGAACGCAGGAAGCTATGAGCCAGGCGACCTACGAGCCGAGTTGGGCGATCATCAGCTTCTTGACCGCCTTGATCGTCTCTTCGTGGGCCTGCTCGGGCGTCCACGTGCCCTTCGACAGGTTGGTCAGGCCCAGCAGGAACGGCGCGTTCCATTTGAACGGGGCGTTGCCTGGCCAGGCCAGCTGCGCCGATGCCTGCTCGGCCAGCGTCGCCGCGAGCGGGAAGCCCGCGGCCACCTCCGGGTCCTTGCTGACCGACAGGCGGCTCGACGGCAGCACCTGACCGGCCTTACCGAGCACCATCTGCTTCTGAAACTCCGTCCCGGTGGTGTATTTGACGAAGCTCAGTGCGGCGTCGCGGTTTCGGGTGAACTTGTTGATGCCCAGGCCCTCGGCCACGATGACGCTGCCGCTCGTGCCGGCCGTGATGCCCGGCATCACGCTGACGCCGACCTCAGCCTTGGTGATTACCGACTTCTTGGCCGGGTCGGTGCTGCCGGCTGTGCTGCCGAAGCCGGTGGTGGCGGCCTGGCTGGCGGCCAGGTTCTGGTTGAACAGCAACGAGGTGTCCTGGTCGCCCACTGCGTTGGCGCCGGCCAGCCCGAAGAACTTCGACTGGAAGCCGCGGCTGATCGCCTGCCAGGCGGCGAGGCCCTTGTCGTTGTCGAAGAGCAGCTGGCTCTTGTCGTCGCTGAACAGTTGGCCCTTGGTGGAGTTGAAGAACGCGATCCAGAACGGGACGCCGTTGTTGTTCCACGGGATCACGCAGGGCTCGCGGTTGCCGACCGTCAGCTTGGGCGCGTACCCGTACAGGTCGTCCCACGTTCCCGGGATCTTCTCCGGCAGTGCCGCCGCGGACCAGTCGGACTTGTTGTAGAAGAAGAGCAGCATGTCGGCGAAGAGCGGTGCGGCGAGCAGCGCGCCGCCCTTGGTGAGCTGACCGAGCGCGGCCGGAACGTAGTCGCTGGTGTCGCCGAGCATGTCCTTGAGCGGAAGGTAGAGCTTGTCGCCGAAGTTGGAGATGAAGTCGACGCCGCCGTAGAGCACGTCGTAGCTCGCGTCCTTGGAGACGATCCACGAGGCGTAGCTGGTGGCCCGTTCCGCAAAGGGAATCACCTGGGCGTTGACCGTGGCGCCGGTGACCTGGCCCCATTGCTTGCCGGCCTCCGTGCACGCCTGCACGCTGGATGGGTTGCAGGCGACGTTGATCGTGACCCCGGGGAACTTTCCGTCGCCCTTGCTCGTCGGAGTGGGTGCCGGGTCGTCGGTGCAGGCGGAGAGGATCGGTGTGGCCGCCGCGACGGCGAAGGCGCTTCGCAGCAGCGTACGCCGGGAGGTACTGCGGGATGCAAAGTGATTCATGAGTTGTGCCCCTTCAGCCCTTGAGGTAGCCCTCACTCAAGCCGGATCTGATCCGGCGGTGGAAGAGGATCACCAGAACGATCACGGGTAGCACGGCGACGATGCCCGCCGCCGCCTGGTAGGTGTAGGGAGGTTCGCCACTGATCCCCGACGGCGAGTTGATGTAGCCGATCCTGCGCGTGACCGTCACCGCGCCCTGGTTGCCCAGCACAACCGCGAACAGGAACTCGTTCCAGACGCTGATGAGCAGCAGAATTGCCGTGGCGGCCAGGCCGGCCGAAGCCGACGGGATGGTCACCCGGAACAGGGTGCCCAACCTGGTGCATCCATCCATCCGCGCCGAGGCCTCCAGCGCCGGTGGGACACTTGCGAAGATGTTGCGCAGCAACCAGATCGTCAGTGGCAACGAGAAGGCGACGTGGGCCACAATCAACCCGATCACCGAGTCGTTGAGGTTGAGCGCGTTGAAGATGAACAGCAGCGGAATGAGCAGGACGATGGCCGGCACGGTGTAGGCGAACATGAGCACCGCGATCGCGGCGCCCTTACCGGGCAGGTCGAGCCGGGCCAGCGGGTACGCGGCGAGTGCGGCGACCAGGAGCGTCAGCAGCGTCGACCCGACCGTGATCTGCAGGCTCACCCAGATCGAGGAGAGCCACTTGTCGTTGGTGAGGATGTCGACGTACTGGGAGAAGTCCAGCCGCGCGGTCAGGTCCAGCGGCACCGAGGTGACAGCGGACTCCGGCTGCAAGCTGGCCAGCACGATCCACAGGGTCGGGCCGATCGACCAGACGAGGAGCGCGCCGATCGCCACCGTCGAACCGACGCGGCGTACGGCGGGTGGCAGGGTCCACCTACGCCGCTTGCGCGAGTCCTCGGGCCACTCCTGCGGCGACTGATCTGCCCGCGCCGCGCTGTCGAGCCGCAACCGTCCGGCCGGCTCGTCGGCGGGGTTCTTCGCCTGGCGGCGGCGGCGGAGGAGTCCGCCCGAACGCAGGTAGAGTGTCGCACCGCTCGCGGCGACGATGATCGCCATGAGGAACAGGGCCAGCATCGCCGAGTAGCCGAGACTGAGGTTGTCGAAGGCGGCGGTGAAGATGTAGTAGGTGATGGTCGTCGTCTCGAAGCCGGGGCCACCACGGGTGAGCTGGAAGAGCAGGTCGAAGACCTGCAGCGAGACGATGATCTGCAGGATCGTGGCGATCAGCAGGGTGGGCCCGATGCTGGGTAGCGTGATCGATCGGAAGGCCTGCCACGGCGTCGCACCGTCCATCCGGGCCGCGCGGTAGAGCTGGTTGGGAATCGCCTTGAGCGCGGACAGGATGATGAGGGCCAGCAGGGGCACCGATCGCCACGCCGTGGCGATCATCGCGAGCACCAGCGCGGTGGTCGGTTCCTGCAGCCAGGGCACCGCACCCTCGGTGAGGCCGAGTCCGTTGCTGACCTGGGTCGCCAGCCCGAAGCTGGGCTGGAAGATGAAGCGCCAGAAGAACCCTGTCACGATCGGGGCGATCGCCCATGGCAGCAACAACGCGACGGCGAGCGGCGTCTCGAACCGCGACCGCCTGTTCATCAGCAGTGCGGTGGCGAGTGCCAACGGGATGGTGAGCACGGTGGTGCCGACCGCGAACCAGAGGGTGCGCGGAATGGAGTCGACGAAGAATGAGTCGTTGAACATCCGGGTGATGTTGTCCAGGCCCAGGAACCTCGTCGGTCCGTCCTGAAGCAGTTCGATCCGGTAGAGGCTCATCACGAAGACTGCCGCGATCGGTGGAAGCACGATCACGCCGATGAACACGGCTGCCGGTACGAACAGCAATAGGGCGAAGCGGCGGTCGCTGAGCCGGTCCACCCGGCGGGAGATCCGGCGCGACACGCTCCCGCGTGCCGGTACCGCTTCTGTCGTCATCGATCCTCCCGCAGGCCTGTCGTCACGGCGTTGTGCGGGAAGTCTGCGATGCAGAACGCCACCATGTCAACAGATGGAACGTGCATTTCAACTGCCGTAACGTTTGGCAGACGGCGCGATGTCAGGTCGGTAACGTCGGCCCGGCGATCGTTTCGGCTGATGACACTGTTGAGTTCAAGTCCACGACAAGGGAGACAGGGATGAGGATCCTGCAGATCGGCGCCGGCTCCATGGGCACCCGGCGCCTTCGTGACCTACGCGCGTGTGAGGGCGTCGAGGTGACCCTGTTCGACCAGCGGGCCGACCGGCGGGCTGCCGCGGCGAGCCGGTTCGGCGTCGCCTCCACGGCCTCGCTCGACGAGGCGATGGCGACCGAGCCGGACGTACTGGTCATCTCGACCCCGCCCGACCAGCACACCGACTATGTGCGACTGGCGCTGGACACCGGCCGGCACTTCTTCTGCGAAGCCGACATCTGGGCCTTCGATCCCCGGGCGGTGGCAGCGGCGAACGCTCGACGGCCGGCGGGCGGACTGGTCGCGGCCCCCTCCTGCACCCTGTACTTCCACCCCTTCGTCCAGGAACTGCGCCGCGTGGTCCGGGAGGAACTGGGCACCCTGCACGCCTACGGCTACGTGCTCTCGGTCAACGCGCCGAGCTGGCATCCGGGCGAGGGCGCCGAATATTACGCCCGTCACCGTGCCACCGCGCCGGCCCGGGAGATGGTGCCGTTCGAGCTCATCGCGCTCGACCACATCTTCGGCACGCCGGTGGCGGCCTCGGGGCGCGTGGTCCGGCGCGGCGGCCTCGACCTACCAGGTGCCGACAGCTGGTCGCTGCAGATGGAGTTGGCGTCCGGCGCCACCGGGCAGCTGACGGTGGTCATGGCGAGCCCGCAGACAGCTCGCCAGGGCTGGGCGATCGGCGACCGCGGCTTCATCCGGTTCGACCTGCTGACCGGCACCCTGGAGCGCGCGCTGCCGGACCTCGGCGACGGGTACTCCCGGGTCCTGTGTGACTGGCAGCAGGAGTACGAGCCGATGTACGCCAAGGAGATCTCCGCCTTCCTCGCGGCGGTCCGTGGCGAGGCCGCCTGGCCGTACTCTTACGACAGCGCCGCGGTCGTGTGCGGCACCTTGGCAGCGGCGGAGCTCAGCATGCTCACCGGCCGGACCGAGACGGTCGACCCGGACCGCCAGCCCGCCGCCCTGCCCGATGCGTACGCCGTGTCCAGCGCACCCTGACGATCAGTGGTCACCGTGTTGCGAAGATCGGCGTAGCAGCCCTGCACCACGGTGACCACGGTCGAGCCAACGGTCAGGTCAGGCGGGTGAAGCCGGTGTGCGCCACCGGTCCGCGCAAGGCGGCCTGCACCGATCCGGCGTCCTGGGCCGCGCGGATCTCGGCGAAGACGGTGCGCACCGCGGCCAGATACTCCTCAACATGCTCGTCCTGGTGCGCGAAGGACGGATAGAACGAACCACCGGCGAGGAACCCCTGGTCGAGCATCAGCTGGGTGAAGAGGGTAACGCTGGGCTGCGGCTGTTCCACGAAACGCAGGTGGCTCAGCGGCGCGATGCCGTGGATCCGCACCGCCAGCCCCACCTCCTCGGCCGCAGCCCGCCAGCCGGCCTGCACGGCCGCGCCGACCGCCGTCAGGCGCGTTCCCACCGAGTTGTCCCGGTGCCGGCGTAGGGTGGCGAGCGCCGCCGCCGGCCCGATCCGCTCGGTCCAGTAGGTGCTGCTGACGAAGGAGCGCTGTGCGTGTTCCAGCACAGCCGCGCGCCCCAGCACGGCCGCCATCGGATAGCCGTTGCCGATGGCCTTGGCGAAGACCGCCACATCGGGTTCGACACCCAGTTCGAGATGAATGCCGCCGGTGTTGACGCGCAGGCCAGAGGTCACCTCGTCGAAGATGAGGACGGCACCCGCACGGCGGGCCAGCTCCACCACGCCCGGCAAAAACCCCGGCTCGGGATCATGCTCGCGGATGGGCTCCATCACGACCGCGGCGAGCTGATGCTCGGCGATGATCGCCTCGAGCTCGTCCAACCTGTTGTACCGGAACCCGAATGCGGTGCCGGCGAGCTGGGCCGGGACGCCGCTGGGATCCAGGCCCGGCAGCAGATGCCCGTCGAGGCTCGACGGGCCGGCGAGGTTCGCGGCCAGATACCAATCGTGCCAGCCGTGGTAGCCGCAGAACGCCACCGTCGACCGTCCGGTGGCGGCCCGGGCCAACCGGACCGCGATGGCGAGCGCCTCACCCCCGCTGCGCGCGTAGCGGACCATGTCGGCCCACGGATGCAGCTCACAGAGCAGTTCGGCGAGCTCCAGCTCCTCGATGCAGTTCAGTGTGCTCATGGATCCGTTGGCGATGACATCGCGGACGGCGGAGTCCACCTCGTCGTCGGCGAAGCCGAGCACACAAGTGCCGATACCGCTGGTACTCATGTCGACGTACCGGTGACCGTCGAGATCCCAGGTATACACGCCCTTGGCGCGCGAATAGTGCCGCGGCCACTGACCCGGCGCAAACTGTTCCGGCCGCTTGGAGAGCAGCTGCGCGCCGCCAGGGATCCGCGCGAGTACTCGCCGTTCACGCTCAACTGACTCGTTCGTCATCGCCCCACGGTACGGCGGTATTTCATTCCGCGAAAGTTCTGTTTCACTAGATGCGAACGTCCACGCTCCGCCAACCCCCTCCGTCGCATGCGGCCACGACCGCGTCGGCGACCCGCAGCGCCCGGAGCCCGTCCTCGACACTCACCAACGGGACCGCGACACCACGGGCCACGTCCAGAAAGTGGCTGAGTTGGCGACCGAACGCGACATCGCGCTCCTCGGAACAGTCGTAGGAACGGGTGAGGGCGTCAGCGTGGGCCCGCACCGTGACGCGACCCCGGGCGAGGTCGGCCCGCAGTGTGCCCCGGTCTCCGACCACGTCGAGCCGGCGGCCCTGCCCCTCCTGCACGTAGTCCAGATGGAACGTTCCGGTCACACCGGAGTCGAAGGCGACGACCCCGTTGATGACGTTGGGATCCTGACGCAGCGGGAGGTCACCGGCGAGGCGGGCGACCGCAGCGACCTCGGCCACTGGGCCCAGCAGCCACTGCAGGTAGTCCCACTCATGGCTGTAGTCGTACGGCAGCCGGTAACGGTCCGTTTCGGAGAACCGGTTGCGGGCCACCCTAAGCGTCTCGTACGCGCCGAGGTTGACGTGCACCGAGACCGGCGTGCCCACGGCTCCGTCGGCGAGCAGCTCCCGCACCCGTCGCAGCACCGCGTAGTGGCGCAGCACGTAACCCACCAGCACCCGCGCGCCGCTCTGCGCCGCCACCCGGGCCAGTTCCTCGGCTGCGGCGACGCTATCGGCGACCGGTTTCTCCACCAGCACCGTGATCCCCCGCCGGCAGGCCTCGATCGCCTGCGGCGCGTGCAGGGCGTCGGGGGTGGCCACCACCAGTGCGTCCGGCGCCGCGTCGAGCAGCTCCTCGAACGAGGAGACAATCGTCAAGGTCGCCTCGACCGCCGGTGGCAGCTGCAAACCGTGCGGCGCCGCGTCGAAGGCCGCGACGCGGACCCCGGGCGACTCCGCCAGCAGCCGGGCATGGCGCAGCCCGATGGAGCCCAACCCGCAAACGCCGACCCGAAGCCGCTCCGGAGCACCACTCTTATCAGGGATGGCGTTCATGGCAGCAGCCCCGGCGGCAGTTGGCCGCGGTCGAAGGCGTCGAGGGCCGCCGCCAGGTGGCGGTCCGCGTCGCTCAGTGCGACGCTGCCGTGACCCGGGAAGAGAGCGCCGGGTCCGGTCGCCGCCACCGCAGCGATGCTGTCGCGCAGCGCGCCGACGTCGGTTTCGGTGGTGCCTAGCACGGCGACCCTCCCACGGGCGAAGACGAGATCGCCGGTGAAGACAGCGCGGGCACCGTCCACATCGACGAGATAGCAGGCATGCCCCACCGCGTGACCGGGTGTGGGCATGCAGCGTACGGTTGCGGCCCCGATGGTGAACGTCTCATCCCCGAGTCGCCGGTGCACCTCGGTCGGCGTCAGCGACAGCGCGGCCGGGTAGACGCCGGCGGAGCGCGCGAGCGCCAGGCCGGTAGCGACCTCATCGGCATCGATGAGCATCCGGGCCACCTCGGGCGAAGTCCAGATCTCGGCGCCCAGCAGCCGCGCGAGAGCATCCGCGCCGGCGGCATGGTCAGCGTGGCCGTGGGTCACGAGGATGTGCGTCACGGGTGGCACCTGCGCGGCCTCGATCCGGGCCGCGATCCTCGCCGTGTCGAGCCCGGACCCCGCGTCGATGAGGAAGGACGCCGTGCCGCCCTCGACCAGGTAGACATGGCCGTCGTGCCGGTCAGAGAGCGAATAGCCGAGCCAGCCGCTCCCCACCAGGTGCACATGTTCCGACAGTCGCATCGCCGCACCCTAACCAGTGGCCAGGTGGTTTGACCAGTCGCCCGTTCGTCCGTACGTCGCCGAGGAACAGCGCCGGCGGGGCCGGGTCAACCGGAGGTGAACAGGCCGCGATGGCGTTCCGCTGTTTCCAGGCGGCACCAGACCGGGATCTCGTCGACCGGGGCCGGGACCTCCACCTCGCTGGCGCCGTCGAGCACCTGATGGGTCCGCAGGTCCAGCCAGCGTCCCGGCGGCAGGTAGGCCGGCCGGGTCGTCGCGCCCTCCGCGACCACCGGGGCTACCAGTAGGTCGTCGCCGAGCAGGTAGTCGTACGGGTGCTGCCACGCGCGGGGGTCGTCCGGCGCGACCAGGCACACCGACCGCAGCAGCGGCCAGCCGGTCTCGATCGTCCGGGCCGCCGAGGACGCGAGGTAGGGCACCAGCCGCTCACGCAGGTGCGCGTACCGGCGGAACACCGACAGCACCCGGGGGTCGCCGGTCTGTGCGGCGATGTTCCACGGGGTGCGGTCGCGGGACGGGGTGCGGTGGTGGTTGTACTCCGAGTGGTACTGCATGATCGGCAGGAGCGCCGACATCGCCGTGGCCCGCAGGTACAGCTCGGCGGAGGGGGCCGGTCCGGAGAATCCGGCCAGATCCCAGCCCCAGTAGACGATCCCGCACGCCGCCGCGGTGAGGCCGGCCCGCAGCGAGGACCGCATCGCCTCCCACGTGGAGTCCTCGTCGCCCGCCCAGAACAAGCCGTGCGCCTGTGAGCCGGTGAAGCCGGCCCGGCTGAACGTGACCGGTGCCTTGCCGCACGAGCGCAGCACGGAACCGTACGCCGCGGCGTAGTGCACGGGGAAGCGGTTGTTGCCGGTGGCGCCGACCGAGCCGTCGGCGTAGCGCAGGTCGTGGCCCCATGCGTGTTCGCCGCCGTCGGTCTTGAACCCGTCGACCCCGACGTCTTCCACGAGGTAGCGCCGCTTCGCCAGCCACCAGTCGCGCGCCTCGGGGTTCGTGAGATCCGGCATGAGGGCCGTGGGGAACCACCAGCCGCGGTTGCGGTACGGCCTGCCGTCGCCCTCGCGCACCCCGTAGCCGCGGGCGACCATCGTGGCGGCGTCGGCGGCGCTCTGGCCGGTCGGGTGGGGGCGCATCTTCTGCAGGGGGATCTGCCACAGCACGACCTTGACGCCGTCGGCGTGCAGGTCGTCGACCATGCTCTTCGGGTCGGGCCAGGCGCCGTCCGGCGGGAAGGTGAAGTCGGCCAGGCGATGCGGGCGGCCGTCGTCGTGGACCTGGTACTGCGCGTCACGGAACGCCACGAACGTCGACTCGTCGCTCCAAGCCTCGACGACCACGACCCCGACCGGGATGTCGTGCTTGCGGTGCAGCGCCATCTCGGTGGTGACCCGCTCCTGGGTGTTCCACTCGTTGCCGCTGGCCCACAGCCGGAACACCCAGTCCGGCATGGGTTCCGGCCGGCCGACCTCGCCGAGCCACACGGCAAGGACGTCGCCGGGAGAGCCGTCGTAGAAGCGCACGTCGAGGTGTCCCCCGGTGACGTCCGCCTCAATCCACAGCAGGTCGTCGACGTCGTACCAGGTCCGCTCGGCCGTGTCGACGTAAAACGCCCAGCCGTCGCCGCCGAGAACGTGCGCGAACGGCATCGGCAGGTACGTGCGCCCGGCCGAGCCCTGGCCCTTGTACTGCTCGAACACGGTCGCGTCGAGGGTGTGCCCGCGCTGGTCGAGCCGGTCGAAGCGTTCCCCGAACCCCACGACGTGCTCGTCGGCGGCGAGGCGCAGCGCGAACCGTACCCGGTGGACCTGGTCGGGGTCCACGAGCCAGGACGTGGTGCCGGGCTCCAGGCGGCTCGTTCCGTGGGTGGTGAGGGTGCCGCCGGTCGGCGACCAGGCCACCGCCTGGACGTCGAACCAGCGGGTGCGGCGGGTGCGGGTGCCGTCGGTGGCGACGAACCGGTACCGGACCGGGCGGCCGGCGGGCAGCGGCGGGCTGTCGGCGGCCCAGCGGACGCTGCGGCCCCGCTGCCCGGCCGCTGCCGTGGCGAGGTGCCCCTCTGCCCCAGCCGTCGGCCCGGTCGCGGCGCCCTCGCGGCGCAGGTCGAAGGCGCCGCCGTCCCACTCGCAGCGCACGGCGGTGACGGACGCGGCGGCCGCGACGCCGAGGTTCACCGGCTCGCCCGCGAGGGGACGCACCGGCAGGCGCTGGTCGATGGACGGCTGGTACGCGTGGCCGGAGCCGAAGGGCCGGTGCCGGATCACAGCGTCACCCCCAGTTCTGCGGCGAGGGACAGGTAGGCGGCGTGCGACCACAGCAGCGGGGTCGCGACCGGACCCCACCGTTCCAGCCACTCCTGGCGCTGCTGCGGGTGCAGCAGCCGGTCGCTGACCTGTTCCGGCAGGTCGCCGTTGTCCGCGGCGGTGCCGGCGATCCAGGCGAGCTGACGGCGGGCGTCGCCGGGGCGGCCGAGCCGGAGGTACGACTGCCCGAGCAGGCCCGCGAGGACCGGCCACCGCCCGCCGCCGTAGAACACGTCGGCCCGGAACCGGTGCACGCCGCCATCGTCGAGGAGGTCGCGTTCCACGGCGGCGACCGTGCGCCGCGCCGTGGCATCGTCCGCGAGGCGGAATGGGGCGACGGCGGCGAGGAGGCTGCCGTCGACGGCGTCGGAGCCGAGCCACTTGCGCAGCCGCCCGTCCACGCTGCCGTCCGCGGCGATGACCGCGGCGATCGCGTCGGCGGTGGACGATGCGGTACCGGCGTCACCGTCGGCGAGCAGGCCGGTGCGCAGCGCCGCGCGCAGCCCTGCCTCGACCGATGCGAGCGTAGCGACGTGGACCTGCTCGGCGTGCTCCTCCCACCAGTCGTAGCAGGGCAGCCGCCACGCGGCGCAGAGGTAGCGCACGGTGAGCGTGACCGCCCCTGCGAACGCGTGGTCGGTGCTGCCGTCGAGGTGTCGCTGCAACGCCCACAGCCAGGTGCCGTAGCCGTCGAGCTGGAAGTCCCACCAGGACTCGGACCCGTCGGCGCCGTCGAGCGTGTAGCGGGTGGGCAGGAAACGCGCCTGGTCGATCTCCTCGCCGGCGGTGAGGGCCGCGACGACGGCCTCGATCCGCTCCGCGCGGTCGGTCAGCACCCGGGCCGTCCACTCGTGGAAGGCCCGTGCCCCGTCGGCGATGCCGTGTGCCCGCATGCTCTCGGCGACGAACGCGCCGTCGCGCAGCCACGCGTAGCCGTACACCGCGAAGCTCGAACAGGCCGGGTAGGCGCCGCTCGGCGCCTGCTCGCGGGTGATCACCTTGATGCTGTGCTCGATCAGGTCGCGCATCTGCTGTTCCTTACGTTGCTGGGTTCGTCGTGACGCCGGGCTACAGCAGTGCGGTGACCTGCTTGGCCGCGTCGTCGAGGATCTTCTGCGGGTCCTCGCCGCCGGCCGCCTTGGTCAGGGCGTTGTTGACGATGTCCTGCATCTGCTGTTCCTTGGCGATGACCGGCAGCAGGGACTGCTTGCCCAGCGCGTCCATGACGGCCTTGCGGTTCGCCGGCGGTGTCTTGCTCAGGTAGCCGGACAGCTTCGAAGCGTCCGCGAGCGGCGGCAGCTCCCACGACGAGTTGATCCGCGCGGTCACCGTCTGCTCGGAGGTGGTGAGGTAGTTCAGCCAGCGGAACGCCGCGTCCTTGTGGCTGCTGGCCGCCGACACCGCCACGGCGTTCTGGAACACGGCGCTGGCCTTCTGCGCATCGCCGGGCTCGACGACGACGTCCCAGCCGAACGGTACGTCCTTGAGTGTGTCGAACTGCCAGTTGCCGTTGTGCCACATCGCGAGCTTGCCGGA
Organism: Dactylosporangium sp. NPDC006015; assembly: GCF_040614215.1. Taxonomy (NCBI): domain Bacteria; kingdom Bacillati; phylum Actinomycetota; class Actinomycetes; order Micromonosporales; family Micromonosporaceae; genus Dactylosporangium; species Dactylosporangium sp. NPDC006015. Next base: position 101,952 of record NZ_JBEXUD010000023.1, on the reverse strand, counting down.
CTTGAACAGGTTGGTGTCGAAGTCGGGGGTGTTGCCGATCTCGGTCAGCGTCGGCATCGTGGTGCCGGGCTTGCCGATAAGCCATTTCGCCGCGGCGACACCCTGCGGGCTGTTGAACGTGGCGGACTTGCCGTCGGGGCTGAGGAACGTGCCGCCGGCCTGGTTCACCGCCTTGTAGAACTCGTAGAAGCTGACCGGCTGGAAGTCGCCGTAGACGCCCTTGGCCTTGTTGGTGAGCTTCTGCGCGGCGGCTGCCTCGTCCGACCACTTCCAGTCGGACGTGGGGTAGGCCACGCCGGCGGCGTCGAACAGCGCCTTGTTGTAGATGAGCACGACGGTCGAGAAGGACTCGGGGAGTGCGTACTGCTTGCCGCCGTGCTTGAAGGCGTCGAGCGCGGCCGGCGAGAGCACCGACGGCTGCCACGCCTTGTCGTTGGCCGCCGGGCCGGCAAGATCGGCGAGGGAGCCGGCCTGGGCGTAGGTGACGAAGTTCTGGTAGTCCAGCTCGAAGGCGTCGGCGACGGTGCCGCCGGCGATCGAGGTCTGCAACTGGGTGAAGTAGTCCTTGTACGGCGCGGTCTGCACGGAGATCTTGACGTCCGGGTTGGCCTTCTCGAACGCGGCGACGATGCCGTTGAGGTCGTCCAGGTGGTCGGGCGCGGCGGAGAACGTCAGGTAGCGCACTGTGGTGACGCCCCCCTCGGAGGTGTCCTTGGTGGCGGAGCCCTTGGAGCATCCGGCCAGGACGAGAGCGGCGACGGTGATCAGAGCGGCGGCGGCCCGGTGTAACCGGAGCCGGGGACGAGCGGACATGGTGGGCCTCACAATCGGGGGTGTCTGGTTACTTGAGACCGGCCTGGGCGACGCTTTGCACGATGTGCTTCTGCGCCACGGCGTACAGGGCGAGGATGGGAACGATGCTGACCACCGAACCGGCCATGATGGCGTTCCACTGGACGGTGTATTCGCCGCTGAGGCTGGCCAGGCCCAGCGGCAGGGTCATGAACTCGCGGGAGCGGATGACCACGAGCGGCCACAGGAACGCGTTCCAGCTGGACATGAACGCGAACAGGCCGTAGGTCACCAGGGCGGGGCGGATCAGCGGGAGCGTGATCCGCAGGAAGATGCGGATGTGCCCGGCGCCGTCGACGAACGCGGCCTCGTCGAGTTCCTTCGGCAGCACGGCGACGGACTGGCGCAGCAGGAAGACGCCGAACGCGGAGGCGATCGTCGGCACGATGAGCGAGGCGTAGGTGTCGATCAGGTCGAACGCGCGCATCTCGATGAACAGCGGCACGACGAGCACCTGCATGGGGATCATCAGCGTCGCGAGGTACGCGACGAAGACGGCGTTCTTGCCGGGGAAGTCGAGCCGTGCGAAGGCGTAGGCCGCCGTGGAGCTGGTGATGAGCAGCAGCGCGGTGGAGACCAGGGCCAGCACGAGGCTGTTCACCGTGATCCGCCAGAACGGCAGGACCTCGAAGAGGGTGCGGTACCCGTCGAGACCGGCCTTCTCGGGGATCAGGCGGGGCGTGGTGAGCACGTCACCGCCGGCGGTGATCGAGGTGACGAAGGTCCAGACGAACGGGAAGATCATGAGCAGCGCGCCGACGGCGAGCACCGCGATGAGCAGCCGCCTAGACATAGGTCACCCACCTGCGCTGCAGGCGCTGCTGGACCACGGTGACCAGCAGGATCAGCGCGAACAGCAGCAGGCTCAGGGCCGACGCGCCACCGGCGTCGCCGTAGCGGAACGTCAGGTCGTAGATCTCCTGGACCAGCGGCCGGGACGCGCCGGCGGGCCCGCCGCCGGTCATGACGTAGATCTGGTCGAAGACCTGGAATCCGCTGATCAGCGAGATCACCACCACGAAGTAGCTGGACGGGGTCAGCAGCGGGAACGTGACCCGCCAGAAGCTCTGCCATGCCGACGCGCCGTCGAGGCGGGCGGCCTCGAGGTACTCCTCTGGGATGCTCTGCAGACCGGCCAGCAGGATCACCATGACGAACCCGGCGTCCTTCCAGACCGACGCGACGACCGCGGACGGGATGGCCCATCCTGACGACGCCCACCACCCCGGGCCCGCGATGCCGACCGACTCCAGGGCGTGGTTGACCAGACCGTTGGCGGGGTTGAGCAGCCACTTCCAGGTCAGGGCGACGACCACCCAGCTGGTGACGACCGGCAGGAAGTACATCGAGCGCAGCAGGCTCCGCCCGGGGAACCGCCGGTTGAGTCCGACGGCGAGCGCCAGTCCCAGCAGGTAGACCAGCGGCAGGTACAGCGCCAGGAAGTACAGCGTGTGCAGCAGCGCGTCGCGGGTCTCCGCGTCGCCGAGCAGGCGGGTGAAGTTGTCCAGGCCCGTCCACCGCATCGGCGACTGCAGGTTCCAGCTGTGCAGGCTGATCCACGCCGCGCCGAGCATCGGCGCGATCGTGAACAGCAGCAGCGGCACGGCACTCGGCAGCAGGAAGAGCGCAACGATGCCGAACTTGCGCACACCGCGCGGGCCGACCATCAGTCCACCGTCCCGTCGGCGCCCTCGACGCTGCCATGCAGGCGGGCGACAACGAGGTTCGCCTGGTCGCCACCGAACCCGTCGAGGTCGAACGGCGCGGCGAGCACCAGCGCCGCCGCGCCCTGCGCCCAGCTGCTGTCGTCCCAGGTGTGCAGGACCACGGCGATGCCGTCACCGCCGCGGACCTGGCGGCGGGCGAACTCGGCGCGGAACGCGACGTCCCAGTGGATCCAGTGCGCCACGCCCTCGCCGGAGATGACGATCCGGTCCGGGTCGAACATGTTCGCGGCGCCGGCGACCGCCCGGCCGAGCAGCCGCCCGGCGTCGGCGAAGATCTCGGCCGCGAGCCGGTCGCCGCGATCGGCGGCCGTGACGAGCGCGGCGAACCCTTGCCGCGGACCGATCACGCCGCGCTCGCGGGCGATGCGCTCCAGTGCCGGCTCGCCGAGCCACGCCTCCAGGCAGCCGTGCCGCCCGCACTGACACGGCGGGCCCTGCTCGTCCATCGGCACGTGCCCGAACTCGCCCGCGCCGCCTCTGCCGCCCCGGTACACCGAGCGGTCGGCGACGATGCCCATGCCGATGCCGCGACCGATGGTCAGCACGAGGAAGTCGTCGGCCTCGCGGCCGTGACCGTAGAGCACCTCGGCGACGGCGAGGGCGTTGACGTCGTTCTCGACCACGACGGGCAACCCGAGCACGCCGCGCAGGTGCCGGCCGACCGGCAGCCGGCGCCACTGCAGGACGTCAGCGTCGACGGTGCCCTTGTCCGGGCGGGCCACGACGCCGGGCACCGCCACCCCGACGCCCAGCAGCTTCGGCAGGCCGGGGTCACTGTGCGTGTGGGTTGCCAGCTCGGCGGCCAGCCTGGGCAGCGCGTCGGGGGCCATCGCGTCGAACGCCAGCGTGGTGCTGCTGAGCATCTGCCCGTCGAGGCGGACGTTGACGATCGCGAGGTGGTCGGCCGCGACCTTGACCCCGAGCGCCCGGCCGGCCCCGCCGACGAGGCCGATGAGCGATCCGGGCCGCCCGCCGCTGGACGGCGCCTGCGCGACCTCCTCGACCATCCGCTGCTCCAGCAGCCGCCGCATGATCTGCGACACGGCCGTGGGGCTGAGCCCGAGCTCACGCGCGATGTCCGCGCGCGACGTCGGCCCGCGGCTCCCCAGGAGCGCGAGCACTGCCGACCGGGAGAGATCCCTGCCTGCCCCATGCTTCGCCAACGGCACTTCGTCCACCCACTTCATTAAGTTGCGATACAAAGTCCCACGCCGAACCTCCAACGTCAAGGACACGTTTTCGGTAACCGGCGAGCCTGCGGGGCCGGGTCATCGCCTTGTGACCCCGACTCGACTCCGATCGCCTCCGACAGGTGCGACGACCGCCGCCGGCGGGTACGACCGGGGCATCGACCCTGGTGGCGCATGCCCTCGATGGTGTCGAGCAAGCTCAGTTGGGCGCCGGGGTGCGGTCGTTCGCGGCGGACGATGAACCGGGTCCCGGGTGGGTAGCCGTCGTCGGGGACGAGACCGGTCAGTTCTCAGACCTCCGCGCCGTCGCGGGGTTCGCCGTCGCTGTCGAGTGCCGGCACCCATAGCAGGTGCTGCTTGGCGGCCAGGATCGCCTGACGGATCGGTTCGGTGATCGCGACGCCGACGGAGAACCGGGTGTCCAGGCCGTGCTCGCGCAGGCCGCGGATGTGGGCGAGGAGGCCGTGGGTGCAGCCGGCGGAGTCCGAGCGGATCAGGATCGGCGTGCCGTGCCGCTGCCGCAACCCGGCCAAGGCGTCACCGCACGCCGCGGTCACCGCCGGCCGGACTGGCCGCCGCTACGACCAGCTCTGGCACCGCCGCGTCGCAGCAGTGCGGAGTGGCGCGAAGGGTTTGGCAATGCGGTCGCTGACGTCGAACCGTGAGACTGCGTGCATGGCGTATCCACGCGTCGGCGACTTCCCGCCGAGGGCGCGAGGGGGAACATCACTTCGTGGGCGTTTGTGCCCAACGGTGCCGGTGCCGCGCTGCTCGGCCCGGAGCTCATCACAGCTGCCAGCTGAGTCGGTGCTGGTGGATGCCGGCACGCAGGTGCCACTGGACACGGGCGGGGCCTGATGCGTTGAGCGTTGCCCGACGCCAGTCGCACCTTCTGATCCGTAGCGCGACTGGGTGCAGCCGCTCACGTCGGGCTCCCCGTGGCGGTGTCGAGCAGTTCGAGCAGGTGGTGGTAGGGGTGCCCGGTCGCGCGGGTCAACCCGATCTCGCAGGTTCGGTTGACCGAGGCATGCGTGGCGTAGTCGCCGCGGTTGACGGCGTCGGCCTCGGCGCGGGTTGCGGAGGCCGTCAGTTCCGGGTGCAGCAGACCGCGGTCGCCGGCGAACGCGCAGCATTGCCAGTCGTGGGGCACCTCGACGCGTTCGGCGATTGCTTCGGCGATGCGGGTGATCGCGGCATCGAGACCAAGCCGGGTAGAGGAGCAGGTGGGATGCAACGCCAGCGATGGCAGCCGGTGGGTGATGGTGAGGCGAGGCAGGATGTGCTCGGCGGTGAATGCGACCGCGTCGATCACCGCCGAGTCGTCGAGGAGCTTGTGGAAACCCTCCGTGCACGACGCCGCGTCGATGATCACCGGCAGCGTCGTGCCGGCCACGGCGGCCCGGACCCGGTCGCGCATGACGGCGTAGCCGGCGGGCAGGCCTTTGGACGACCACGGGGTGCCGCAGCACAGGTCGCCGATGCCCTCAGGAATGTGCAGCCGCAGGCCGGCGCGCTGCGCGAGACGTCGGATCGCGGTCATGACGCCAGCGCCGCCGGCGGCTGGTGCAAACATCGTGTTGAGACAGGACGGTAGGTAGACGGCGTCCGCGTCGTGCTGCGGTGCGGCACGACGGCGGCCGCCGCCGACCGGTAGATCCCGGCTCCAGCTCGGCAGGCCCGGCACGCGGGTGACTGCTTCCACCAGACCCGGCGGTGCGACCGCGGCGGCGTCGAGCGCGATGTTCATGGCTCGGGTGGCCGCGTCCCAGTGCCGCGCGGCGCCTGTCCATACCCGTTCGGCGATGCGGCCGTTGGCGTCCGCGCGGAGCCGTCTGGTCAGGTCGCCGGTATTGATGCCGACGGGACACGCGGTGGCGCACATTCCGTCGACGGCGCAGGTATCGACGGCCTCGTACTGATATTCCCGTTCGAGCTGACCGGCCAACGTGGCATCACCTGCGCTGCGTGCCATGGCGAGTTCACGGCGCAGCACGATGCGCTGCCGCGGTGTGGTGGTGAGGTCCCGGCTGGGGCACACCGGTTCGCAGTAGCCGCATTCGACGCACCGGTCGACCTCGGCCTCGACGGTGACCACGGGTTTGAGATGGCGCAGATGAGCCTGCGGGTCGTCGGTGAGCAGCACTCCGGGGTTGAGCAGGCCGGCCGGGTCGCAGGCGCGTTTGACCTGCTGCATGACCTCGAACAGCTCGTCGCCGAACTGGCGCCGCACGAACGGGGCCATGACCCGGCCGGTGCCGTGTTCGGCCTTGAGGGTGCCGCCGCGAGCCAGGACCGCGTCGACCATCTCCTCGGTGAAGGCGGCGTACCGGCTGGTCTGGTCACCGGCGCCGAACTGCTCGTTGAGCATGAAGTGCAGATTGCCGTCCTTGGCGTGGCCGAAGATGACGCTGCGCTCGTAGCGGTGCCGGTCGAACAGCTGGTTGAGGTCGTCGCACAGCCCGGCGAGGGCCGGCACCGGAACGGCGACGTCCTCGAGCAGGGCGACGCTTCCGGTGGGGCGGTTGCCGGCGACGGTGGCGTAGAGGCCTTTGCGGATGTGCCACAGCGCCGCCCGCCCGGCCGGGTCCCGGCTGAGTTTCGGCGGTGTGCTCAGTCGCCGGGCCTGTTCTTCGCGGGCGGTGAGCTGCTCGTCGTCGGCTTCCTGCCATTCCACCAGCAGCGCGGCGTGCTGGTCGACGGTGAACCCGCGGAGTGCGGCGTCGGCTTGTGTGTCGAGTTGGGCGACGCGCAACGACTCGGCGTCGAGCAGTTCGATCGCGGCCGGGCCGGCGTCGACGAGTTCCGGCATGGCGGCCATGGCGGTGTGCAGGGTGTTGAAGACGATCAGGCCGGTGCTGGCCGCATGGTGCACCGGCACGGTGCGGAACACGGCTTCGGCGACGAACCCGAGCGTGCCTTCACTGCCGATGATCAGGTGAGCGAGGATCTGGACCGGGGTGTCGTGGTCCAGGAAGCTGTTGAGGCCGTACCCCATGGTGTTCTTCATGGCGTACTGTTCGGCGATCCGCCGGACGGAGTCGGGGTTGCCGCGGATGCGATCACGCAGCTGTTCCAGGGTGGTGGTGAGGCCCGGCTCGAGATGCCGCAGCCGTGCGTCGGCGTCGCCGGCCGCGGTGTCGATGACCGTGCCGGAGGGCAGTACCAGGGTCATCGATTCGCACGTGCGGTAAGCGTTGGCATGGGTGCCGCAGGTCATGCCGCTGGAGTTGTTGGCCACGACTCCACCGACGGTGCACGCGGCCTCGCTGGCCGGGTCCGGGCCGAGTTTGCGGCCGTAGCGGCTGAGCCGCGCGTTGACCTGCCGCAGCACCGCACCGGGCTGGACCCGGACACGGTCGCCGTTGTCGAGAATCTCGATGTTGCGGAAGTTGCGGCGCACGTCGACCAGCAGGTGGTCGGTGCCCGCCTGCCCGCTGAGGCTGGTGCCGCCGGACCGGAACGTGACTCCGAGACCGAGTTGGGCGCTGGCACGCATCAGCGCGCCGACGTGGGCGGCATCGTTCGCGACGACGACGGCCTGTGGGGTGAGCAGGTAGTGGGAGGCGTCGTGAGCCATGCCGAGCCGGTCGGACGCCCGGGTCCGCACGGACCCTGGCGCCAGCTGTTCCAGCGGTGCAAGCAGGGAGGAGTCGCTCATGGGTTACCGCCGTGGGTCGACGTGGATTTTCGGGCCCGGTCCGGTGTCGGCCGGCCGGTGCCCGGCGAACACCTCGGTGACCTCGTCGAGGCCGACGGTGGCGGCGACCGGGGGCCGCGGGTCGACGGATCCGTCCGCGTAGGCGGCGATGGTGCCGGCTGGGTCGACGGCCCCGTCGCTGAGCGCTCCAACCGCGGCAAGGGGCACTCCCACCCAGGGGTTGCGCAGGCCCGCGCCCGCTCCCGCACCCCCTGCAACGGCCACCCCGACGAGCGCACCCACCGCACGGCCGCGCCACCGCCACTGCTGCCGACCCTCCGCCATGGCACCCATAGTGAGTGGTGCAACCACATCAGCACCATCAGCCACAAAGTCGGATGGGATCTGACTGGCCGACGGCCGGGGCCGCGACAGGAGCAAGGCAATCCGAACAGTGCTGCGACCAAGCCGTGCATCTGGCTGAACGCCGCGGTGCGGGCTTTGATCGCTCCGCGGCGCGCGACTCGTAGCGCCCGGATCGCCTCCACTGGTCCGCTGCGCGACTTCGGCACGCCGTTGGCTTCTCCGGACAGCGCTGCACGCGTGCGCACGGCTAACTTGATCTTTAACCTGTGCGGCGTGGCCGAGGGCTGGTCGACTTCTTCTTTCAGGTTTCGGTTTGCCGGGTTCGTTGCTGGTGACGCGGCCGGTCTCCAACGCCACCACGAACGAGTACGGCCAACCCGGAACTCCGATGTGCTGTCCTTGGCCCGCCCGTACATGTGACACAGGATCCGTTCCGGCACGGTGTTCGCCTCCGGACGCAACCAGCAGGTGACGTCCACCGCGAGCACGATCCGGCCGTCAGCCGCGCGCGGCAACGACACCGACGCCACCGCGGTCCGCAGCCGCTGCACGTCCACCCGCCCGGCCGCAAGCGCGTCATACAACGCGCCGTGACCACGCCGGTGCTCCGCGACCAGTGACAACGCCGGCCCGTCCGCACACAACACCGCGTCCGTCAACTCAAACAACGCATCAGCACGAGCCGTCAAACAGCGGTACAACTCCCTGCGGAACCGGCCGAGATCCCCACCCAAACCACCACGGCCATCGTCAGGCACACTGATCCTCCGCAGCCTTTGATCGGATCTTCTTCCCTAGACAAGAGGAATGGTGTCGACGCTTGCTGCGCTTCGCGGACCGTGGCGGCACCGCGTGCGGCGGCCTGTCAGGCTGTTGTTCGTCGCACCCGGCACGACTCGGCCACCAGATGTCTCTCATCCCGCCAGCGGCATCGACCATGGTGCGATGCCGCCGGGGACGCAGATGGTCGCTGGCCGGTGGCGTCATCGGACGCCACCGGCCAGCGGGTGGTTTCGGTCAGGTGTTGTCGCTGAGCGTCTGGTTTCGCCGCGTCGATGCCGGTGGCGGGCTGTCGGGCGGTGCCGGCCAGTTCGCGATGGTAAGCGCCGTGAACTCGGTGTCGACGAAGTCGTGGTCGTGGCCGATGAGCTCAGCGAATGCGACGTCGAATCCGCGGTCCCACTCTGGCGACAGTCCAGTGTGCGCACCTGGCATCACCGATCACCTCCTCTCGTCCAGCGTGCCGTTGCTCTCGATCGTCCGGGAGCGTCACGGGTGGAAGTCAGCTGCCGAGGACCTTCTGGTCCGATCCGGTGTGCGCCGAGACGGTGATCTTGCGGGGCTTCGCCTTCTCCCGGACCGGGATCCGCAGCACCAGGACGCCGTTGCGGTAGGTGGCCTGGATCTTTTCGGTGTCCAAGGCATCGCCGAGGAACAGCTGGCGGGAGAACACTCCGAGCGGTCGTTCCGACAGGACCGCTTGGGCCTCGTCGCCGAGGTCGACCGGACGGCGCTCGCATCGCACGGTCAGCATGTTGCGCTCGACGTCCACGTCGATCGCGTCCTGATCCACGCCCGGCAGGTCGAAGGCGATCACGAACTCATCGCCACTGCGGTACGCGTCGACCGGCATCGCTGCCGGATGCGACCAGGTTCCTGCGGACGACCCTCCCAGCAACTGCTGGGCGAGGCGGTGGACCTCGGTGAACGGTTCGCTGCGCATCAACATGACGACACCTCCTGCACTCGACGGAACAGTCAATGCGCGATACCGTGTTTCTATCACGTCGTCACTACGACGACAACCCTGTTGTCACCGGAATGACGACTTCTGCTGGAGGGTTTCTCATGGCGCAGCCGACCGTCTCGGGCCAGGACGAAACCGATGCCGCCGACACGCTCGCCAGGATCCTCGCCGCCGTCGCTGGCACAACAGCCGGCAAGCGAGCTGACCCGGACGAGCTCCTCAGCGCCCTGTCCCTGCTCCACGCGTTGCAGCAGCGGCTCGCGCGGTTTGAACCCGAACTGGTTGCCGCCGCCCGCCGGGCTGGCGTCAGCTGGCAGCGTCTGGCTCCCGCGATGGGCGTGACGAGCCGCCAAGCCGCCGAGCGGCGCTACCTCCGCATCGCCACCACCGGCACCGGCGATGGCACCGGCGGCACCCGGGAGGACCGCGTCCGCGCCGAACGCGATCAACGCGCCGGCACCCGGGCCGTGACCCGATGGGCCAACGACCGCACCGCCGATCTCCGGCGCATCGCGGGCCAGGTCACCGCGCTCACCGACCTGCCCGTCGAAGCCGCTGGCGACCTCGACGACCTGCACGCCGCTCTCGGTGCCCCTGACGCCGCCATGCTGCCCGACCGACTTGCTGCCGTACGGCAGCACCTCACCGACCACCATCTCCACCTGGCCAGCCAGATCGACCAGGTCACGACCGCCACGAACGACGTCCGCCACGCCACTCAACAGCAACGCGACCAACACGGCGGCGGGACGCAGACCTAACTTGATCTTTAACCTGTGCGGCGTGGCCGAGGGCTGGTCGACTTCTTCTTTCCAGGTTTCGGTTTGCCGGGTTCGTTGCTGGTGACGGTGTGGACGTCGTAGCGGTGGGCGGGGTGGCGGTTTGGTTGGCCGGGTGGCGTCCGGGTCCTGCCCGGGTGGGTTTGGTGCGTTCGCGGGACAGGTGCTTGTCGCGCGGAGGTGCCGAAATCCGCGCCGGACGCGGGCCGGGGTGAGCCGTTCCGGTGGCGCCGGCTGTCCCATGGGCGGCGCAGGTCCGCGGCGATCGGGCGGGCCAGTCGCAGCTGGGTGTGGGCGGCGATGATCAGCCAGGTCCACCGGTCGGCGGCGGCTGGGTCGCGCAGTTTCGGCACGGTCCAGCCGAGCGTCTGCTTGAACAGCCGGAACGTGTGCTCGATGTCGAACCGGCGTAGGAACGCCTGCCACAGCAGGTCGACCATCGCCGTGTCCGGGGTCGTGTCCTGGGTCGTGTCCGGGTGGTGACAGGTGGTTCATTGACGAGACCTACGTCAAGGTCAGCGGTGTCTGGCGATACGTGTATCGGGCCGTCGACCAGGACGGCCAGGTCATCGACGTGCTCGTCTCCGCCCGCCGCGACGCTGCTGCGGCACGTCGGTTCTTCCGGCGGGCGATGACCACGTTGACGGTGCGACCCACAGAGGTGGTCACTGACGCGGCGCCAATGTATCCAGCGTTCCTCGATGAACTGGTTCCCTCAACGTGGCACCACGTCGAACGGCACGCCAACAACCGGATCGAGGCCGACCACAGCCAGCTCAAGCACCGGCTCAGACCGATGCGCGGGCTACGCACCGACCGGACCGCACAGACAATCATCGCCGGACACGCGTTCATACAGAACCTCCGCCGAGGCCACTACGAACTCGGGCTCGACGCCCCACGCGGACTCCCCGGCGCCGCCGCGTTGAACGAGCTCGCCACCGTCATCTGAAGACTGAGCCAGGCCATGCTCGAACCGTGCCCTCCGATCGGCAAACGCAACAGCGCCGCTCAGCGCGAGCTGCTCGAACCCGGTCTCCACGCCGGGCCGAACACGCAGGACCGGTTCCGCTGGATCGCGACGCGCGGCAGCTGAGGCTACGTCGATCGGCGCAGCTTGGCCGGGTTGACCACGAGGTTCAGCTCGGTGACCCGGCCGCCGGCAACCTCGATGCCGATCACGCCGATCAGCGTCGCGCCCAGCTCCAGGGTGAGGCCCGCGCCGCCGGCCAGGGGCACCGGGCGGGCCCGCACCCCGGCGTACCGGCGGCCGAGCCCGGACAACAGCGTCAGCACCCGCTCGGGGCCATGGACCGGCACCCGCGCAGCGAGCACCTCGCCGCCGCCGTCGGAGCGCAGCACGACCCGCGGATCGAGGAGGCTCACCAGGTCGGCGAGGTCGCCGTCGGCGGTGGCCTTGAGGAACGCCGCGGTGACCCGCCGGTGCTCCTCTGCGGAGACTGGCGCGCGAGCTGGGGCCTCGGCGCGGACCCGGCGGCGCGCCCGCGACGCGAGCTGCCGGCACGCCGCCGGGGTGCGGCCGACCACGGTCGCGAGCCGGTCGAAGTCCATGCCGAACACATCGTGCAGCACGAACGCGACCCGTTCGGCGGGCGAGAGGCTCTCCAGGACCAGCAGGACGGCGGTGCGCACCGACTCCCGCAGGACGGTGGCCTCGCCGAGGTCCGAGTCGTCGTATCCGAGCAGCGGCTCGGGCAGCCAGGTCCCGGGGTACGTCTCACGGCGGGCGCGGGCCGAGCCGAGCAGGTCCAGGCAGATCCGCGACGTCACGGTGGTGAGCCACGCCCGCGGGTGCTGCACGCCGGCGGGCGCGGCGGTGTGCCAGCGCAGCAACGCCTCCTGCACCGCGTCCTCGGCGTCCGCGGCGCTGCCCAGCAGCCGGTAGGCGACCGCGAACAGGTACCGGCGGTGCTGCTCGCCATCGTCCATGTCACACGATTGTGGTCTACGTCGTCAGTCGGCCATGCAGAGGATCACCGTGGTCGGCGGCGGGTTCGCCGGCCTTGTCGCCGCCATCACCTGCGCCGAGGCCGGCGCCCGCGTCCAGTTGCTGGAGGCGCATCGCACGCTCGGCGGCCGGGCCCGCGCCACCGCACCCCCGTACGTCGCCCACGACGGCCCGCACGTGCTCTACCGGGACGGTCCGTGGTGGCGCTGGCTCGCCGACCGGGCCCTGATCGGCGCGTCGTCCGGGGTACCGCTATCCGGCCTGACCGGATTCCGGTTCCGTCACGGGGACCGGCTGCGCCGTACCCCACCGGCCGAGTTGCTGCCGGTCCTCGCCCGGCGGCGCCGGGTCGCGCCGGTCGACGCCGACTTCCACACCTGGATCCGCGACCGGCACGGGGAGGTGGCGGCGGTCGCCGCATCGAACCTCATGGGCGTGGCGACCTTCGACGCCGACCCGGGACGGCTGTCGGCGGCGTTCGTCTGGCCGCGGCTGCTGCGGGTCTTCGCGCCCCGCTCGCCGGCCCGGTACCTCACCGGCGGCTGGAACGGGCTCTTGGCCCGGCTCACCGCCCACGCCCGTACCCTCGGCGTCGCCGTGGAGACCGGGGCCCGCGTCACCGACCTGCCCGAGCCGCCGGTGATCGTGGCCACGACCCTCGACGCGGCGGGCCGCCTGCTCGGCACGACGCTACCGAGCGTGGCGAGCGGCCGGACGGTGCTGCTGGACCTCGCCGTGCGCGACGACCGCCGGGACGCCTTCGTCGTGTCCGACCTCGACGCGGCCGGCTGGGTGGAGCGGTACACGCTGCCCGACCCGACCCTCGCGCCGCCCGGCGAGTCGCTGATCCAGGCGCAGCTGCCGCTGCGCACCGCCGAGGGCCGCGCCGACGGCCTGGCCCGCCTGGAGGCACTGGTCGACCTGGCCCTGCCCGGCTGGCGCGAGCGGACCACGTGGCGTCGGCACGGCGTCGCCAACGGCCGGTCCGGCGCGCTGGACCTGCCGGGGCAGACGTGGCGCGACCGGCCGGCGATCGACCGCGGCGACGGCGTGTACCTCGCCGGTGACATGGTCGCCGCGCCCGGGCTGCTCAGCGAGGTGTCGTTCCACAGCGCTGTCGCCGCCGCCCGGCTGGCCACCGGCAGGTGAGCCGCACGGCCGTCCCGGGCACCCGGTGCGGGAACGGCGGGACTGTGCCGAGCACGACGAGGAAGCCGGCGAGGACCGTTCCCGGCAGCGACGGCCGCAGGAACCGGCCGGCGGCGAAGTTGCCCAGCAGCATGCCGACGGCCGGCGCGCCCATCAGGACGGCGCCGGTGTTGGCGGGAAAGCCGCGGCTTCCGCCGTATGCGACGAGCAGCGCCTCCGCGGCGGCGACGAACGCCGACGGCAGCCGGCCGGCCGCCGCATACCGTCGCACCATGGCCCGTCGACCACGCGGCCGACTTTGGCCGGCGGCGGCACGGCCAGTGGCGAACGCATGACGGCGAACACCTGGACCTGCTGTTCGGCGGTGGCCGAGGCGCGCACGCTTCCGCCGATGTCAAGCCGGGGGCGCTCCTCCTCGGCTGGGGCACGGACGGGGTGCAGGACGTGACGCAGGACCCGCCCCGACCCCTGGTCAGCGCAGGCCTTCTCGTATCTCCAGGAGCGGTAGGCCCGCCGCGTACCGCCGGAAGAAGCTGGCGGTCGGGGTGTCGGCTGTCGCGACGGCCTCCGGGGTGCCCTCCGCGACCACCGCGCCCCCATCCGGACCGGCTCCCGGCCCCAGGTCGATCACCCAGTCCGCGGACGCGGCGACGGGGATGTCGTGTTCGGCCACGACGACGGTGTTGCCCGAGTCCAGCAACACATCGAGCGCGTCCACCACGCGCTGGATGTCAGACGGGTGCAGGCCCGAGACGGGCTCGTCGAGAACGACGAGCCCGGCTTTGCGGCTCGCAGCACCGCGTTGGATGGCGGAGGCCAGCTTCAGCCGCTGCGCCTCGCCGCCGGACAACTCTGTGGCGCTCTGGCCGAGTTGGAGATAGCCGAGCCCGACCTGGTTCAGAGCTTCCAGGGTCTCTACGAGCTGGCGGGGCTCGGAGAAGTGCTCCACGGCCTCGGCGACGGTGAGCTCCAGCACCTGATCGATGGCCAGTCCCCGGTACGTGGTCTCCAACGCCTCCGGCTTGTAGCGCCGGCCCTCGCACACGTCGCAAACCACCCACACGTCCGGTAGGAAGTGCATGTCGACCAGTTTGCGGCCATAACCGGTGCAGGTCTCGCAGCGGCCGCCATCCGCGGTGTTGAAGCTGAACCAGGAGGCGTTGACCCCTCGCCCGCGCGCCACCTCGGTCTCGGCGAACAGCTTGCGGACGATGTCGAACGCCTTGCTGTACGTAGCCGGGTTGGATCGCGGCGTCCGCCCGAGCGGTTCTTGATCGACGACGGCGACCCAGCTGAACCCCTCGATGCCGGTCACCTCCCGCACCGTGTCGGTCGCCGTCCCGTCCAGGGCGGCCTCCACGCTCGCCCCGAGCGCGGCGAGGAGGCTGCTCTTGCCGCTGCCGCTCACGCCGGTCAGGCAGGTGAGCCGACCGGCGGGGAACCTCACCAGGCTCGCGGTGACGTTGTGCGTACGCAGCCCGTGCAGCTCCACCCAGCCGGTCTCATCCCCGGCCGGGCGGCGGGCCCGGTGCAGCCGCGGCCCCTCGCCGGCCAGATAGCGCCCGGTCAGCGACTTGGAATGAGCGGCCACGTCGGCGGGAGGCCCGGACACGAGGATCTCACCGCCAAATCGGCCCGAGCCGGGCCCCATGTCGATCACCCAGTCGACTCGGGCGATCAGCTCAGGGTCGTGCTCGACGAGGAGTACGGTGTTGCCGGCCTCGCGCAGCTCCAGGGCGATGTCGAGCAGGTGTGCCTTGTCCGCCGGATGCAGCCCGGTGCCGGGCTCGTCCAGGACGAAGATTATGCCGCTCAGCTCGGTGCTGAGCTGCGCGGCGAGTCGGGTCCGCTGCAACTCACCCCCGGACAGTGTCGCTGCGCTCCGGGACAGTTGGAGGTGGGCCAGGCCGAGCCGGTCAAGGATTCCGAGCCTGCGGCCGAGGTCCTGCAGCAGCGGGTCGCCCACCTCACGCTGCCGGGCGTCCAGCTCGTCCGCCACGCGTTTCGCCCAGCCTCGTACCTCCCGCACCTCCGCCTCGAGCAGGTTGGGGTAGGTCAGTCCACCGAGCCGCACGGACCGGGCCACCTGGTCGTATCCGCTGCCGCCGCAGGTGCCGCAGGGCTGCTTGCGCATGTACGGCAGGTAGCGCTGCTTGGCGCTGGACGTCTGGGCGTTCACAAACACCCGCTCCACCTCGGCGAGCGCGCCCCGCAGCGGCTCACTCGAGGTGTAGGTCACCATGGCCCTCTCATTCCTGTTCGTCATGTCGATGGTCGCCTCGATCTTCTCGTCACCCGTGCCGTGGAGCACGCAGTGACGGAACTCCTCAGGCAGCGACTGCCACGACCGGCCGAGGTCCACGCCCCGCTTCTCGGCAAGCGCCGGTATGAACGCGTGTTCCCCCGATCGCCACTTGGCGTACCAGGGCGAGGCCCCCTCGAAGAGCGGAAGCTCCGGATGGGTGATGACCAGGTCTTCCTGCGCCTGCCAGCGCCCGCCCACCCCGTGGCAGTCCGCGCAGCTCCCTTCCGGCGTATTGCGGTCGAAGTGAGCGGTCGTCAGATACTCGTTACCACTCTCCGCCGCCGGGTCTGCGCCGATCCCAGGGAGACGCGAGTAAAGCAGCCCCAGGTGCCCATCAATGCCGGTGATCGTTGCGACGGTGGAACGGGGGTTACGGTTCAGACGGCGCTGGTCGACCGCGAGCGTCGCGCCGAGTCCCAGGATACGGTCGACCTTCGGCCGATTGCGCTGCGTTATGTACTGCCGTACGAACGGCGAAAGCCCCTCCAGATACCGCAGCTGGGCTTCGCTGTGCAGGGTGTCGATGGCCAGCGAGGTCTTGCCGCTGCCGCTGACTCCGGTGAAGGCGACGAGCCGTCCTTTGGGAATGCTCACGGACACGTCCCGCAGATTGTTGGTACGAGCCCCCACCACGTCGATCGTGTCGCGTCCCTTCGCGACGCCCGATCCGAATTCAGTCAACCTTCGTCCGCCCTCTCGCAAACGAGGCAGGGCATGGGCGTACAGCCCCTGCCCTGCCGAACAAACCGAACACGCGCTTCACCGCAGGGCGCCGTCCAGGGGATCTGAGCGGACCCTTCACAGATCTCTCATGACGTGGCGGGTCCCGATCCGGCCACTGCTGCGGGATCAGGACTGGGACAGCGCAGTGAGCTTGGCGATGTCGGGCGCGTAGGCGGCCATCCAGTGCGGACGCAGCCGGTAGTAGACAACCGCGTTGTCCCAGTCGAAGAGGTCCTCGCCGTAGAAGTCCTTGAGGTATGCGAGCAGGTCCGGCCAGTCCTCGGCCGGCTCGCCGTCCTGGGGGTTGAGGATCTCCACCCTCCCGTGCGTGAACACGCCCAGGTCCTCACCGCGCATGTGCGCGACGCTCACGGCGGACCGCGCCGAGAGATGACGCGCCTTGGCCGAGCCGCGCGCCGTGCCAAAAAGCCACTTGCCGTGCAGGAAATGCCCATCCACACCACTGATCCGCGGCTCGCCCTTCGCCGTCACGGTGGACAGGGCGAGGGTGCACATGCCGGCGAGGACGTGGGTGAGCTGCTGCGCGGTCAGGGTGCGCTCAGTACTGATGATCGAGCGGAGATGCGCGGTGGAACGGGAGAGGGAGGCATCAAGCAGCGCCTGAAGCTCTTTGAGTTCTTCTGAAGTTTCGCGCACGAACGTCCTTATCTGTTGGTATTTTGTCGGAATTCCCGGCTTACGCCCCGCCATCGACGCCGAGCAGCCAACCGATACTTAACCCAAAACCTGACACCTTGTGTCTTATTTCTTCATCCGTTTCGCAGACAGCACCCGATCTGGCGATCTTGGTTCCGGGTTCTGCCGCCGATCGTGCGCACCGACCTCGCCCGGTTGAGGTCTGCGGCGAAGGGGTCGGTGAGCGTGGGAACGTTGCGGATGCCGTTCGTCGACGCCACCATGCGTAACAACCGTCCGGTCGAGGCGATACCGCCGTTCAGTCCTGCTCATCGATCCTTTGCTGCGGTACCGCAACGGCTCCGTCCTGACCAGCCGCCGCTACGACCAGCCCTGGCACCGCATCGGCCAACACCGCCCTGGGTCGCCGCCCACGGCATCACCATGCACTGGCTGCGGCAAGCGACTCCGCACGGGGCTGCCCGGACCTGCCGCGGAAGCACCCACCATCCAGGGCATGAGCTTCGGCGCGCCGCCAGCAGCCGTTGCGGCGCCGAGGTCGAGTGGATCAACTCGGACGCGCCGTGCGGCGGCGGGAGGACTCAAAGGCATGTTGCTGTCCTGCAACGAGAACATTTCCAACCTGTTGACAACACGGAACTCGTCGCCTCAAGATACCTCGTGCATGAATATCGGTCACTGAATGGATATTCAGGAGGTTGAACGCCACATGACTACGTTCAGTAGCCGACGAAGGCTATACCGGCGCCTTGCCGGACTCGCACTCGTCAGCGGGCTCCTCATCGGCGGGGGCGGAGCCGTAGCGCACGCCGCGGCCGGCGCGGGTCCGAACAAGTCGGGCCTGACTGAGTCGGACCTGCGAACCATTGAAGCGCAGTCGCAGAAGAAGAAGATCAACACGATCCTCACGACTGACGGCGAGCACGACGACATGGCCTCGATGGTCCGTTATCTCGCCATGGCCGATGAGTTCAACACCAAAGGCATCATCCTGGGAGCCTCCGCGGCGGGCCACCACTCCGGTGGAACCGTCTACTACCCGCGCGGCGCACAGATCATGACGCCTCAGCAGCAGGGCTCGAACCCGAGCAAATGGACCAAGAACTTTCAGATCGACGAGACGCACTACGACGACGGTGCGGTGAAATCGAGGACCTACAGCCAGAACAGGTGGACTGGGTTCACGTGGATCCCGTACTACATCGACAAGTACGCGGAGGTCTATCCCAACCTGGTCAAGCACGACGCTGGTTACCCAACGCCCGAGTACCTTCGCAGCATCTATAAGTACGGCAACATCAAGGTTGTCGGCGAGATGGACGAGGTCACTGAAGGCTCAGAGTGGATCAAGAAGGCCATTCTTGAGAACCCGGACGGCGAGCCGCTGTACATCCAGCACTGGGGCGGGACGAACACCACCGCCCGAGCCCTTCGGAGCATCAAGGAGGAGTACGGCAGCACGCCGGAGTGGCCGAGGATTCTCAAAAAGATCAACAATGAGGTCACGCTCTACCTGATCTGGGGCGACCAGGCTCCCACGTACGACTACTACATCGCGCCGAACTGGCCGGGCATCCGGACCATCATGAGCCAGGACCTGTTCTTCGGCCTCTACAAGACGTGGACGCAGCCCCAGCGTCATGACGCGCAGACACAAGCCACGTGGTTCAGCAAGGCGTGGACTGACACGATCACACAGATCGGAAGCCCGCTGACCAGCGAGTCCAGCATCAGGACTCCGTACTGCTACGACAAGGCAGCTCTGCAGAACCCCGCCCACAAGTTCTACACCCCGCCTGCCTATACCCCTCCCTTCACGTCAGCGGACAATTTCCCGTTCGCCACGTGGGGCGACTCGGGAAGCTGCCAGCGGGCGACCGACGGGAGGTTCGACGCAGAGGGTGACACCGGGTCGTATCTGTACCTGATCGACAACGGTCTGCGGAGCTATGACCACCCGTCCTGGGGCAGCTTCGCCGGCAGGTTCGGACCGAGCGACCCGAACCGGCCGAACGAGTACCGGGACGTCAAGGAGCGGACAGGCAGCCCGAACGCGGGCGGCAGCGGCTACACCCCGGTGGTGGGAGACGTTCCTCCTGCCGGATCGACAGTGCTTCCGAAGAACTGGACGTTCTCCCGGTGGGTGCCGGACATCCAGGCCGAATACTCCGTCCATGCACAGTGGTCCGTGACGGACAAGTACGCGGACGCGAACCACTACCCGAAGTCGGGTGTCACGAGCGGGCTCGATGTTCCGGTCGTGGCCGGCCGGACGGTCAACCTGAGCGGCGTCGCCTATGACCCGGACGGGGACAACCTCGCGTACAAGTGGTGGCGGTACGCCGATGTGGACACCCTCACCGGCACCGGCACGATCGACGTGGCCAACACGAAGAACGCCACATTCACAGTTCCGGCAGACGCCAGGACCGGTGACACCATCCACCTGATCTTCGAGGTCTCGGATTCTCCGAGCAACCCGACGTACACGAGCCTGAAGACCTACAAGCGCGTGGTGCTGACGGTTGTCTCATACGACGAACTATCCGCCGCCGTGCAGAAGTGGACGCACGACGGTCAGCTGTCGACGGAGTTCGCTGAGAACCTGCTCGCCTTCGTGGACAAGGCGCGCGAGCAGACCGCCGCGCGCAACATCCAGCCGGCAGACAGCGCGCTGCGGGCGTTCCTCAACCACATCGGCAACGCCAGCTCCAAGCGCGCCTCGGCCGAGGCAAAGGCCGACCTGGTCGCCCTCGCCACCACGGCGCAAGGCGTGCTGAGAGAAGCCGGAGGAATCCCGGCGGATCGCTGAGCCGGGCAACAGGTAGGTAGGGGCCGCGAGGAAGCAACTCCCCTCGCGGCCCCTACCTACTTCCATCACGCCGACTCGTTCGCCATAGTCCGCGGCGGCCACCTCGGGATCGTGTTGGCGTGACTTGGGCGGCACGCCGCAGCGGATCAGGAAGCGGCTCTTCCAGCCGGAGCTCGCTGAGTGCCGTGCATGATGTCGCGCTCGCAGCCGGACTCGCCACATGGGTCGCGCTCGCCGACGACGCGCGGGCAACGTTGTCCAACTCGAGGACTCTGGATCCGGATCTGGACACGTGCCCGTTCGACCAGGCAACTCGGTTGCACGTGGCGGAAACTGCAGGTCAGGAGTGAGATAGTCACCCCCTCAGCCCGGTCGGTGCGGCGGCTCACCTTGTTGATCCAGCAGACGATCTCACCGCTCGGCGCGCGTCACCCACCAAACATCAGCAGTGGCGCGTCGCCACGCAGAAACGCGCCAGTAGTTGGACCGTAACTCTTGACCGACACAGCTCCTTCCCACAGACTCTTGATACCGGTTGCAATTAAAACGTTTCAAATCCTCGAGGATCGGCCGGGCCCAACCGCACCACACCCCACTCGCAATGACCACCGTTGCTGTGGACACCCACACGAGCAAGCACCGAGAAGTCTGACTCCAGTCGGACGCGACCGGGGCTTGACCTCGCACGCCCAGCCACAGCCCCAGGTGAGTCCGGCTCCAACAAGGAGGAGTCCGCATGCAGGTTCGCGGTGTCCTAGGAATCCATTCGGCGCGGAGACTGCGCCAGCGAAGAGTGACAAGGCTCGTGATCAGCACAGGATTGGCTGTCGCCGTGACCATCGCGACGGCAGCGTGCAAGCCCGACCTCCCGAGCGAGGTGCCGACCTGGCCCGAGAACGTGAACTGGCAGGCGCTCGTCCCGGGGCCATCCAGTGACGACGTCCTTCCCGTCGGCATTACTCGGACGCTTGGCTCGGTGACCAACGCAGACGCCCTGCTCGGCAAGGGTGGCGAAACCGTCCTGACGGTCGAGCCCGGCGGCCCGCCGGCGGTCGTCGTGCTCGACTATGGGCATGAGGTTGGTGGTACCCCCTACGTCAATGTCTCACGGTCGACCGTGACCGCTCCGGCGACATCGAACACGCTGCGGGTGTCGACAAGCGAGGCGCTGAAGTTCCTCAACGCGAGCACGACGACCACGTTGTCCGGCGCTGCGAACGCCGGCGACACGAACGTCAAGGTGGCTTCGGTTGCCCCGTTCTATGCCGGGACGCAGATCACCGTCGGCATCGGAGACGGCGCTGAAACGAGGACCATCACCGCGGTCGGCACCGCTGGCGCCGCCGGCTCCGGAATCACGTTCAGCCCGGCGCTGACGGCAGCCCATCCCACGGGCACGACGGCAACAGGCATCGGCACGTACGTGAACGACAATGGCGCCCAGATCAATCTGACGATCACCAATCCACAGACCTACACGGGTGGTCTTCGTGGTGGCTTCCGGTTCGAGGCGATCGAGCTCAGAACGCCAGGAACCGTCACGCTGACTCGCGCCGGCCTGAACTTCAAGGCCTACCGGGCCGCTCCGGACAAGTACGAGGGCTGGTTCTACTCCAGCGACGACCAGCTGAACCGGATGTGGTACGCCGGCGCGTACACGGCGCAGATGGACATGGTCCCCGTTGGGGTCGCGTCCTGCTTCAACGTGCCTGTCATCTTCGACGGCGCCAAGCGCGACCGGGCGATCTGGTCCGGCGACTTGATGATCACCGACCCGGTGGCCATGCTCTCGATCGGGTCCAACAGCCACCCGTACGTCAGAGGATCTATCGACAGCATCCTTAACCTTCAAGCCGCGAGCGGCCGGCTGACGAGCGCAGTCGGCTTCCGAGGCTGCGGCGCGTTCGACTATGCAGTCACCTACTCCGCCTACTCGGCGATCATCGCGGTGCAGTACCTCCGGTATTCCGGCGACACTGAATACGTCAAGGGACTCCTGCCCAAGCTGGAGGCCGCGACCGCCTACCACGCGACCCGGGTCAACGGGAACGGCCTGGTCGTGACCAATGACAACGACTACTGGCAGACACGGCAGAACGGCGAGGTCACCGAGTACAGTCTCGCCTACTACGAGCTGCTTCAAGACATGATCTGGCTCGAGAGCCACATCGGCAGCGCGGACAAGGTCGCGGAGTACACGCAGAAGGCGGCCAATCTCAAGGCCGCGATCAACGGACGACTCTTCAACCAGGACGCCGGGCTCTACCAGCACACCGACACCCGGCCCAGCGTCTTCCCCCTGGACGCGAACATGAACGCGATCCGGCTGGGGGTGGCGCCGGCAGACAAGGTGCAGCACATCCTGACCTACTTCAAAGATCGGTGGCAGCCGCACGGCAGCGAGATCTCGCAACCTGCGCCGAGCATGAAGGATCCGTACGGCCACACGATCGAGCCGCTGAACAACACCTGGGAGATGATGGCCAGGATCCAGAGCAACGACGCAGCCGGCGCGATCGAGCTGCTGCGTCGCCTGTGGGGCCTGCAGGTCGATCCCAACAGCCCCTTCTACACGGGGACGTTCTGGGAGTTCGTCATGAGCGACGGCTTCCCCGACCGTGGCTTCGACAGCCTCGCACACGCCTGGGGCGCCGGGCCGACGCAGATCCTCACCGAATCGGTGCTCGGCGCGACACCCGTCGACCCGGGATATGCGAAGTGGGCCCTGAAACCGCAGCCGACCGACCTCGCGTGGGCTCAGGGCCAGGTTCCGACTCCCCGGGGTGCGCTCTCGGTGAAGTGGGCGCAGGACGCCGGGAAGGGCACGTTCCACATGGAGGTCGTCGCCCCGCAGGGAACGAGCGGTGAGGTCTGGGTCCCCCTGTCCTCCGCTACACAGAGCATCAGCGGGCCGCTGACGCCGGGCGCGACGTTCCTGCGGCGCAGCGGCAGCTACGACGTGTACAGCGTCGGTGCCGGGACCTTCGAGTTCGGATCGGCCCCAGTGTCGTTCGAACTCCTCAAGGCGCTCGTTGCGCACTTCAGCGTCAATGCGGACGTCGCTCAGGGCCTGGCCGACAAGCTCGATCGGGCGTCGGCGGCAAAGTCCGCGACGACCCGCGGCAACGCGCTCGACGCGTTCACCAACCAGGTGAACGCTCAGACGGGTAAGGCCCTCACTCCGGACGAGGCGAAGGTCCTCATCACGGTCGCGAACGCACTCCGATAGCGGCGGGCGGCCGCGGCCCCGGGCGTACGTCCGAGGCCGCGGCCAAACGCCTGCACAGACACGACGCTGCCGTCGGTGCCGCGCAACGAAGCTCCCACCCGAATCCGGCACCGAAGCACAGTGACGCCTTCTCAAGGGTGAGCGCGGCGAGCAGCGCGGTCGGCGTCGTTGGGGATGTCACGCCCAATTCGTGGGTCGTTCCGCGTCATCAACGGAGAGCGTCGAGCCGGCCGGTGCGGGCGATGCGGGCGAACGCGTGGGCACTCGGCTTCGCGACGCGGTTGAAGTGCTCGTCGACGCCGATCAGCCCGAACTTCGGCCGGTAGCCTTCGCTCCACTCGAAGTTGTCGAACGCCGACCAGTGCAGGTAGCCGCATACGTCGACGCCTTCCTTGATGGCCTGTGCGGTGGCTTCGAGGTGGGTGTGCAGGTAGTCGAGGCGTTCGTCGTCATCTTCGGTGGCGATGCCGTTCTCGGTGACGTAGAGCGGCATGCCGGTGGCCTCGGCGCGGTGCAGCATCTGCCGCAGGCCGTCCGGGTAGACCGCCCAGCCCATCTGGGTCAGGCGACTGCCGGCTGGTGGCTCGGCGAACAACGTCGGGGACGCCGGGTCGACCCACTGCTTGCGGTAGTACTGGACGCCGAGCCAGTCGCCGCGGTCGGGTCCGGTGAGCCCGTCGAGGTACAGGTCGACGATCTCGTGGCGCATGCTGCGGTGGAACGCATCGCAGGCCGGGTCGTCGCGGATCGGCGCGAGCAGCGGCAGCTGCACGGCCAGGCCCGCCTGCGACGTGGGCGATGCGGCCCGGACAGCGGCGACCGCGGCGTGGTGGGCGTCGAGCAGGATCCTGCCCACCCGTTTCCACAGCACCGGATTGGTGATGCCGGGCGGGTGGTAGCCCTCGAGGTAGCCGTGCAGCGCGACCATCTGCGGTTCGTTGATGGTGCACACGAGTGGCATAAGTTCGCCGAGTTCGGTCGCGACATGCCGGCAGTACCGGGCGAACAGGTGCACGGCGTCCGGGCTGAGCCAGCCGCCGCGGGCCGCGAACCAGCGGGGCAGCGTGAAGTGGTGCAGGGTGACGAAGGCCGTCATGCCGGTAGCGGCGAGGGCGGTGAGAACCCGGCGGTAGTGCGCGACGGCGGCCCGGCTGAACTCGCCGGGTGCCGGTTCGATCCGAGACCACTCCAGCGACAGCCGGTGGGCGTTGTGCCCGAGCTGCCGCAGCAGTGCGAAGTCCTCGGCGTAGTGGTGGAAGTGGTCGATGCCGTCACCGGACGACGCCCGGGCGGCCGAGGCAGGGGCGTGTTCGAAGTCCCACCAGTCGTTGTTGACATTGCCACCCTCTACCTGGTGCGCGGAGGTGGCGGCTCCCCACAGGAATCCGGCCGGGAAGTCGCGGTGCACGCAGTTCCAATCTGCCGGAGCGGCCCGACCATCGGGCCGGGCCGCTCCGGGCTGGGCTATCGCTGAACGGAGGTGAAGGTGTAGGAGCCGGATCCGGCGCGGTAGACGGCGTAGCCGCCGTCGAGGCGCAGGAACTGGGTCCGGCCGGGCTGGCCCACCACGTGACCGCCGCGCAGTGGCACCCAGATCTCGGCGGTGGTGTTCGCCGGGATCGTCACGTCGAGCCGGAACCGCTGGCCGTCGAGCTTCCACGCCGAGCGCGCGGGGCCCTGCGGCGTCTGGTAGCTGCCCTCGACGAAGGTAAGGTCCCCGACGAGCTTCGGCCGGATGACCAGCGACCGGTAGGCGCCGCCGGTCGAGCGGATGCCGGCCAGGTCCGAGTGGAACCACTCCTCGATCTGGGCGAGAATCATGTGGTTCTTCGAGTCACCGCGGGTCCACCGCTCCCCCATCGTCGTCATGCCGCCCGGGTTGGCGGTGGTCGACGCCATGAAGTAGCCGTAACTGGGCTGTTCGTCGCGCTGCAGCAGGTCCCACAGCACGTCGTCGCGGCCGCCGTCGGCGAGGGCTCGCACGGTCGGGGCCATGCCGATGGTGCCGCCGCTGAAGTGCGGTCCCTCGCCGTTGGGGTGGAACGCGGAGACGAGCTCGACAAGCGCGTCGAGGACGGCGCCGCGCTCGCTGTCCGGGACGAGCCCGGCGTCGAGGGCGAGCGCCTGCGCGGTCTGGGTCGCGCCGGTGGTGCCGGCGTTGCCGGCGGTGGTGTACCGGCGCAGGGTCGTGTTGTAGAAGTGGGCGTTGAACGCGGCCTTGATGTCGGCGGCGAGCGTCCGGTATTTCGCCGCGTCGGCCTGGTGCCCGGTCAGCTCCGCCATCACAGCGAGCTTGCTGATCATGGTGTAGTAGCCCCAGGTGCCGGTGATCCGGCCCGAGGTCTGGTCGGCGGCGACCCAGTCGGCGAGCGCGGCGTCGACGATGTGCGCACTGTCGCCGGTGCCGACCTTCTGCCGCTGGATGTAGTCGGCGAAGCGGACCATCGGCTCGTAGTAGCGGGCCATCGTCTGGGTGTCGCCGTACAGCTCGTAGAGCATCGACGGGACCAGGATGATCGCGTTGCCCCAGTTGATCTCGTCGCCGAACCGGCCGGTGTAGCCCCAGTCGTAGACAGGTGTCTTCAGCGCGACGTTGCCGTACATCGGCGTGTCGGCCATCGACTGGCCTTCGACGAGGTGGTGCATGGTGGTGCGCAGGTAGGCGTCGAGCTCGAAGTTGCGGTGGATGGACGCCATCGGCATGGTGTAGTCGGCCGGGTAGGACAGCTTCTCCCGGCCGGGGCAGTCGGTGAACACCGACATGACGTTGGATGCGAACGAGTACCGCGACATCGTGTGGATGCGGTTGATCCGCGCGTTGGACGTGGTCACCTCACCGGCGACCGGGACGGCCGCCTGTAGCCGCAGGCCCTTGACGAGCTGCCTGGTCGGGACATAGCCGGCCGGCAGGCCGGTGACCTGCACCCACTGCATGCCGAAATAGTTGAAGTTCGGATGCCAGGTCTCCCCGCCGCTCAGGCCGGCGGTGGTGTAGGTGTTGAACAGGTCGCGGCCGCGGCTACCGCCGCCGCCCATGAGAGACGCCTGGTCGACGGTGCCGTCCGCGGCGAGCGACTCGGCCGGGGCCATTTTGACGACCGTGCCGGCCGGGAGGCCGCCGGGCAGGTGCAGTTCGGGCCAGCCGACGATGTTCTGACCGAAGTCGAACACCCACGTGCCGGGGACGGGGTTCGTCACCGACACCGGTGTAAACGTTTCAACCACGCCGACGGGTTCGGCGGTGCGGGCGACGAGCTTCGTGGCCAGGTTCGGCGGCGGCGCGATGCCCGCGTCGATCCAGCCGGTGGATGTTCCGTCGCGGCGCTTCGCGGTGGTCGACAGATCGGCGCCGGGCCGGTCCCAGCCGGCCTGCTCGCGGCGGGCGTCGTAGTCGGCGCCGGAGTACCAGGCGTCGGTGACGAGCGGACCGAGCGCGGTGTGCCAGGACCGGTCGGATACGACCACGTCGGTCGAGCCGTTGGTGTAGGCGATCTCCAGTCGCGCGATCAGCCGGGGCGTTACTGCGGCGCCGGCCGAGGCGTCGCTGGCGGCGACATTGTTGCCGGAGCCGGTGACCGCCGTGCCGGTGATGTGCGGCTTCGCCAGGCCCGGCGTGAACGTGATGCCGGTGCCATCCACGCCGGCGGTGCCGATCGCGGTGATCGTGCGGGATTCGAGGCCGTCACCGCCGTTGCCGGTGTCGATGTTGATCGTGCCGCCGACGTGATAGTTGGCGACGCTGTCGAGTTTGACGGTCGTCGCGCCGGACGCGGAGTCAGCGACCAGGGTTCCGGCGCCCTTGAGCTGGCTCTGCCACCAGGAGTACGGCGAGATCCGGCCGACCGCCGGGTTGGTGACACTGCGGCGGACGTACGCCGGGCCGTTGCCAAGCTGGACGCCGAGGGTGTTGCCGCCGTCGCGCAGGTCGCGGGTGATGTCGTAGGTGCGGTACTCGCTGGAGAGCTGGTAGTTGCTGTTGCCGGGGGCGAGGACCTCGTCGGTGAGCGTGCGCCCGTTGAGGGTCGGCAGGTGCAGGCCGACGCCCGACAGGTACAGCCGGGCGGAGCTCACGCGTCTGCGATGGTCGACGGTGAACTGCCGAGCGAACATCGGCATCGGCTGGTTCTCGACCCGGCCGGGGTACTCGATCCAGCGGGCCGTGCCCCAGTCGGACGGCTGCAGCAGGCCCATCTCCCACGACGACGGCGTGCTCCACTCGGACGGGCGCCGGTCGGCGTCCCAGGCCCGGACCTGCCACACGACCCGGTCGCGGGAACCGAGCTTGCGCCCCGCGTACGAGATGCCGGTCTGGGTCGCGGACTGCACCTTGCCGGTGTCCCAGATGAGCCTGCCGTGTTCGAGGTTCGCCTCGCTGGTGGCGGCCCGGATCTGATACGCGGTCTGCCGGTCGGCGGGGCACGCGGCACGGGAGTTCGGGCGGTAGCAGGGGTGTGTGGCCGCGCGGCGGGTTTCGGCAATCTGCCAGCCGAGGACCGGGGCGGCGTTGTCGATGCCCAGGGACTGGCCGGACCGGCCGTCGACGTTGAGGTTGATGACTTCGACGTTGGCCCGCTCGCCGGCTGCTGCGGCCGGCGTGGCGTTCAATGCCTGGGACATGACCAGGGCGAGGGTCGCCCAAAGTCCCACGAGTGCGCGCACCCGATGTCTGGTGGTTGACACTGGTACTCCTTCACATGTGGCCCCGCCGGCCGTTGCCGACCGGCGCAGTGTGGGGTAGTCAGGCGCCGGCCTTGTAGTCGGCGTCCATGGCGGCGAGCACCTTGTCCGGGGTGGACTGTCCGCTGAAGATTTCCTGCAGGCCGGACAGCATGGCCTGCTGGACCTTCGCGTTGGGCCAGAGCTGGTCCATGAACGGCACGGTCCGGTTGTCCTTGAGGTATGTGGTCAGCTCGGTGAACGCCGGGTCGACCGCGGAGCCGCTGTCTGCCAGCGACGGCAGACTGCCCTGCTTGGCGTTGAACACCTTCATGCCCTCCGGCGACATGACGAAGTTGACGAACTTCAGCGCCAAGTCCTTGTTCTTGGCCTTGGCGTTGACGCCGTAGCCGGCGCCCGCGGCGGCGGGCATCATGAACTCGGCTGGGGTGTCGGTCGCGGGCAACGCCTTGAGGGTGAACGTGCCGCTGGGGTTCTTGCCCTTGAGGAGCGCGACGACCCAGTTGCCCTGGATGATGCCGAGGGTTTTGCCGGTCGCGGCGAGGTCCTGGCTGGCCTCGTAGCTGGTACCGAGCGGGTTCTTCTGGAAGCAGCCGGTCTTGTCCATCTCCTGGTACTTGGCCATCGCGGTCGTCCACGGCGACTGGGCGAACGAGGTGGCACCGCTCTGCAGCTTGGTGTCGAAGTCCCGCTCGGCGCCGAAGACCACGGTGGCCGCGAGGGCGTAGAGGGCGAGCTGGTTGACCCAGTTGTCCTGGATCCCGAGGGCGAACGCCGGGCTGCCCTTGCCTGCCGCGGCCTTGCAGAAGGCCAGCAGCTCCGTCCAGGTGCCCGGTGCCTTGAGGCCGGCCTGGGCGAGCGCCTGCTCGTTGTAGACGGCACCGATGCCGTTGAGGCCGAACACGGCGTTGTAGGTCTTGCCCTGGTACTGCGCCACGCTCTTGAGCCCGGCCGGCAGCTTCGACGCCCACGGCTGGTCGGACAGGTCCATGAGGTAGCCGGGCTTGGCCAGCACGAACGTGGCGCCGGGGTTGCCGTTGCCGGGCCAGACCGTCATCACGTCGGGCGCGGTGCCGGAGGCCAGCTGGGTGCGGATCTGCTGCTGGTACTGGTCGGCACCGCTGGTGGTGTAGCGGACCTTGACGCCGGGGTTGGCGGCCTCGAACGCCTTCACGACCTCCTCGATGGAGCCTTGGTCGACGGACGCGAGGGTCAGGGTGTTGCTGTCACTGCCGGAGCCGGCGTTCGTGCCGCTGCTGCACGCGCCGAGCACGAGCGCGACGGTCAGCGCGGCGGCGAGCGCTGGTATTCGGGACGGTCTCATGACATCTCCTGGACGGGGGTGTGATCGGGGGTGTGGGATGCGGTGAAGGTGTAACGGCCGGACGTCAGCCGCACGGTGAGCCCGGTGGCAGACGGTTCGGCCCCGAGGACCCCGGGCCGCGCACGTGCCGGCTCGTCGTGCTCGCGCACGCTGGCCGGCTCGGCGGTGGGGACTTCCAGCAGGGCGGTGCATCCCGGCGGCACCGTGGCGGTCACGGTGATCCGGTCGCCGGTGACGGCCCAGCCGCAGGCGACCAGGCCGCGGGCGGTGTCCTGCTCGGCGCGGGCCCAGGTGAGCCGCCCGCCCGGCAGCGGGCGCAGCAGCAGCTCCCGGTAGGCCACCGAGCCGGGCGTCTGGTCGATGCCGGCGACCCGGCTGAACAGCCATTCGCCGACGCTGCCGAGGCTGTAGTGGTTGAAGGAGTTCATCGCATCGGCCTGGAACCCGCCGTGCTCGGTCCAGCCGTCCCAGCGCTCCCAGATCGTGGTCGCGCCGTGGCGGATCGAGTACCCCCAGGACGGGAACTCGTCCTGGTGCAGCAGCGCGTAGGCGAGGTCGGCCCGGCCGTGCTGGGCCAGCACCGGGCACAGCAGCGGCACGCCGACAAACCCGGTGGTGAGTCGGTTGCCGCGCCGCTCGATGTCCGCGGCCAGGTGCTTGACCGCGACCGGGATCAGCTCGTCGGGCAGTAGCCCGAAGGCGAGGGCGAGGAGGTAGGCGGTCTGGGTCTCCCCTTCGACGGTGCCGTCGGCGCGCACGTACGAGGTGATGAACGCATCCCGGATCGCCGTATGCAGCGCGCGGTGCTCGGCCGCGGCGCGCTGCCGGCCGAGGACGTCGGCGGCGTCGGCGACGATCGCGGTGCTGCGGGCGAAGTACGCCGTCGCCAGGACCTCGCGGGGTGTGGTCGCGTCGATCTGCAGCCAGTCGCCGTAGTGGTTGCCGGTGCGGTGTCGCCACCGCAGGTCCGGGTTGTGCCGGCGGACGTGGGCGATCCATGCGGTCATCGCGTCGAAGGAGTCCGCCAGCGCCTGCCGGTCGCCGTAGGTGCGCCACAGGTGCCAGGGGATGATCACGCCGGCGTCGCCCCAGGCCGGGGCGGCCTCGCGGTGCATGGTGATGACTGGGGCGACGTCCCGGAATGCCCCGCCGGTGTCCTGGCCGTCGACGACGTCACGCATCCAGCGGGCGAAGAACGCGGCGACGTCGGCGTTGCGGCTCGCCGTCGGGGCGAAGATCTGCGCGTCGGCGAGCCAGCCGAGGCGTTCGTCGCGTTGTGGGCAGTCGGTCGGCACGGCGACGAAGTTGCCGCGCTGGCCCCAGCCGATGTTGGCGTACAGCTGGTTCGTGACCGGGTCGGAGCACTCGAACCGGCCGGTCCAGGCGGTGTCGCTGTGCAGCACGCGGGCGACGACGTCGGCGGCGGCCAGCTCGCCGGGGTGGCCGTCGATCTCGATGTAGCGGAAGCCGTGGATGGTGAACTGCGGCTCGAACACTTCCTGCGGTTCGCCGGCGGCGATGTAGCGGTCGGCGGCGGCGGCGCGGCGCAGGTTCGCCACGTACAGCTCGCCTCCGGCGAGCGTCTCGGCGTGCCGGATGGAGACGAGGTGGCCGCGTGGTGCCGAGCGCAGCGTGAGCCGGACGCGTCCGACGAGATTCTGCCCGAAGTCGACGACGTACTGGCCGGGCGCCCGCAGCTCGACCGTCACGGCTGGCAGTTCGGCGGTGACGCGGACCGGCTCGTCGGGCTGCGCGACCAACGGGCCAGGCTCGGCGTCGAGAATCGCGACCGGCGCGAACCCGCCAGTCCCGGTGCCCCGGCGGGCGTCGACGACCTGGCCCATGAGCAGGTCCGCGGACAGAACGGCGCCCGGCTGCTCGGTCCACCCGGCGTCGGTGGCGATCATCCGGCGGGAGCCGTCGGCGAAGTCGAGCACGAGCTGCGCGAGGTAGGCCGGGCAGTCGCCGTAGTGCTGCGCCGCGCGGCGCGGGTCGAACCCGATGTAGCCGCTCCACCAGCCGTCGGCCACCACCGCGCCGAGCACGTTCGGCCCGTCGTCGACGAGGCCGGTCACGTCATATGTCTGGTACTGCAGGCGCCGGTGGTACTCCGTCCAACCCGGCGCCAGCTCGTGGTCGCCGATCCGCACGCCGTTGAGCCAGGGCTCGTAGACGCCCCGCGCGGTGGCGTACAACCGGGCGCGGACCGGCCGCCGGTCGAGATCGAACGTCCGCCGCAGGTGCAGCGGCGGCTGGAACAGCTCGCCGCCGGCAACGTCGTGCGCGCCCGGCGGGTCGACCGGTGGCAGGGCCAGCAGGTCACGGCCGACCCAGACCGCTGTCCAGTCCGTCCGGTGCAGCAGCCCGGTCTCGAACCAGCTCGCCGCAGACCCGGCCGGCGTGCCGGTCTCGTCCCAGATCTCGACCCGCCAGTGGTAGCGGGTGGCCGACTGCAGGACCGGGCCGTCCCACGAAACCAGCAGTCCTTCGCTGGACTCACGGCGACCGGTGTCCCACAACGGACGGTCCGCCGGTTGCAGCGCCGCCGTGATGCGGTAGGCCGTCTGCGCGGCGCCGCGCCGGTCGCTGTCGAGCTTCCAGGACAGCCGCGGCCGGGGGTGGTCGATGCCGAGCGGCTCCGCCCGCTGCTCGGTCTGCAGGCCGTAGACGCGGATGGTCATCCTTTGAGCCCTCCGGCGAAGCCGTTGATGATGCTGCGCTGCAGCGCGAAGTAGACGGCCAGCACCGGGATGATGCTGATGAGCAGCGCAGCGAAGACGAGGTTCCAGTCCGAGACGTACTGGCCGAAGAACCCGGCGAGCGCGACGGGCACGGTCTGCTGGGTGCCGCCGGACAGGTACAGCAGCGGGGTGAAGAAGTCGTTCCAGACCGCGACGGCGTTGAGCACGAGCGCGGTCAGGGTGACGGGTTTGAGCATGGGGAACACCACGTAGCGAAACACCTGGACGGGAGCGCAGCCGTCGATGGCGGCGGCGTCCTCGAACTCCCGGGGCAGCGAGCGCAGGAACCCGACGTAGAGGAACGTCGTGAACGGCACCTGCAGGCCGGAGTAGAACAGCACCAGCGCCCACACCGATCCGAGCAGGCCGAGGTCGCGCATCGTCTGGTAGAGCGGCAGCGCGGCGAGCTGGAATGGCAGGACGAGGCCGAGCATGACGAGCAGGAACGTGCCGCGGGACCAGGGCGCCGTGATCCGTGCGAGGGGGTACGCGGCGAGTGAGGAGACCGCGAGCACGACCACAACGCTGACGGCGGTGACGAGGGCGCTGTTGACGAGCGCACCGCCCAGGCCAGCCTGCTGCCATGCCTCGGTGAAGTTCGACAGCGTCGGTGACGTGGTCGGCTCGATCGGCGAGCGGGTGTCCGACGGGGCCCGCAACGCCAGGTTGACGAGCACGTACACCGGGAAGCCGATGACAGCGGCGACCGCGACCATGACCAGTTCGAGGGCGAACGTCCGCCAGCGGTAGCGGTTCATGACGCCGCCCGCTCGTTGCGGGCGAGCACCAGGTACTGGCCGGTGGAGGCGACCGCGACGATGATCGTGAGGACGACGGCGAGGGCGATGCTGTAGCCGAACTCGCCGAGGGTGAACGCGTCCTTGTAGATCAGCGTGGAGATGGTGTCGGTGGCGTGCCCGGGGCCGCCGCCGGTGAGCGCGTACACCTGGTCGAAGAGCTTGATCCCGCCGATGATCGACAGCATCAGGTTGATGGTGATCGCCGGTGCGAGCAGCGGCCGGATGATCGACCAGAACCGGCGTACCGGGCCGGTGCCGTCCACCGCGGCGGCCTCGAAGATCTCCTTCGGGATCGACTGGAGCCCGGCCAGGAAGATCACCATGGAGTAGCCGGCGAACTGCCACACGATGACGGCGACCACCGACCAGAGCGCCAGCTGCGGGTCGCCGAGCCAGTCCTGCCGCCAGGACCCGAGCCCCAGCGCGGCGAGCAGGCTGTTGACCGCCCCGTCCGGGCCGAGCAGGTTGCGCCACAGGTAGGCGGTCACGATCGGCGTCACCACGGCCGGCGCGAACAGGAAGACCCGCAGTACGTTCCGCGACTTGATCATCGCGTTGACGCCGAGTGCGAGCAGCAACCCGACACCGTTCTGAATGACCGTGATCGCGACGGCGATGACCAGCGTGTGCCAGACCGCCTGCATCGCGTCCGGGTCGTCGACCATCGCGGTGAAGTTGTCGAGGCCGACGAACGACCAGTCCGGCGACAGCCCGTCCCAGTCGGTGAAGGCGTAGTACACGCCGCGGGAACTCGGCAGCAGCACAACGAATGCGAACAGCAGCATCGCCGGCAGGACGAACCACCATGGGGGGCCGGTTCGGCGCCCTCGCGGTGTTCCCGCATAGCGTGAGGGGGCCTGCGGCTTCACGGCAAGTGTCATGGGCAATGACCACCTTATGAAACGTTTCATCCTAGGGCCGAACAGGTGCTGGCCAGCGTCGTACGGCCGGCCGCCACGGGATTGGTGCCGGGGCTGTCGCAGATCCGAGACCACCCGACCAAAGCGGTGGGAAGTTTCGCAGGGAATGGGCAACGTTTTCCGAATGTGTGACGCCGACCATAGGATCATTCGCGCTGTTACGTCAAGGGGTCGGCAGTGCTTCACCAGCATTACCCAGCACCGCGTCCTCAAGGGACTGCGCCTCCGAGGGAGATCATCCCTACCTCTGCGAGGGTAACGTTGCCCAACCTATGGGAGGTCCACCGGATGAGTCCTGACGCCCCAGCTCGAAGGGTCACGATCGTGGACGTGCCCAGCACGCACAGCAAGCTGCTTGCCGTGACCGGCTGCCCTCGGCAGCACCGCTGCGGGCGCAGCACATACTGGCCGGGCCCACCTGGCCGGCCGTATACTCGCGGGTAACGTTGCCCACACTGGACCAGCCGGAGGAGCCTGGATGCGCAAGACGGCGGCACCCGCCCGGCGCGTCACCATCGTCGACGTCGCACGCCACGCCAACGTGTCCACGACCGCGGTGTCGAAGGTGCTCCGCAACGCCTACGGCGCCAGTCCGGAGATGCAGGCGAAGGTCCGCCAAGCGATGGCCGACCTCGGCTATCGGCCGCACGCCGCCGCCCGAGGCATGCGCGGCCAGACTTACAGCATCGGCGTGATGCTGCCGACGATCCGCAACCCGTTCTTCGCCGACGTCCTCGACGGCATCACCGAGCTCCTCCGGGACGCCGGCTATCAGGTGCTCATCGGCCCCGGTTGCAACGGCCAGGCCGAAGAGGCGCGGGTGACCGAGACAATGATCGATCACAGCATGGACGGCCTCATCCTCGTCGCCCCGGTCTCCTCGCGCCAGCACCTCGACCGCGTCGCCGGCCTGGTCCCGACCGTCACCGTCGGACGGCACGGACGCTCGGCAAGCTACGACTCCGTGGCCGACGACGACATCACCGGAGCAAGACTCGTCGTCGACCACCTCGTCGAGCTCGGCCACCGCCGCATCGCCCACATTGATCACCTCGAGAACGACCCGGACCGCCTCGCCGAGATGCCCAACGCCGTGCGCGCCGACGGCTACCGGCAGGCGATGCGGGCCCACCGGCTGGACGAGTACATCGACATCGCGTCCACCAGCTACACCCAGGAGGGCGGATACCTCGGCGCCCAACAGCTGCTGTCGCGGCTGCACCGCCCGACCGCCATCTTCGCGGGCGCCGACATCGTCGCCATGGGGGCACTGCAGGCCATCGCGGAGGCCGGCCTCGCCGTGCCCGACGACGTCGCCGTCGCCGGCTACGACAACACGATGTTCGCCGCGTTCGCACCGATCTCGCTCACCAGCGTCGATCAGGGCGGACGCCAGATGGGCCGCAACTCGGCCCGGCTCATCCTGGAGCGCATCGCCGACCGCACCCGCCCCGCCACCCACATGAAGCTCACCCCGACCCTGGCCCCCCGCCGGACCACCGTCACACCAACCCCTTAGCTCAACCGCTCACACGCACCGACCTTGCGCGAGACGCAGCCCGGGTTCCCGCGTGCCGATCGCGCGTTTGTTCCCAGCCCCGGCCCTACGCCTGCCGCACCGACAACACCGGACCAGCAACCACCACCTGCATCCACGCCGACCTCCAAGCCGTCGCCACCGCACTCGCCACCATGACCGGCCAACCACACCCACTCGCACAAACCACCGACGATCAGCCAGGCGGTGGTCACCCGCCGGCCTGTCCACTCGTCTGGCCTCAGACGATGGATCTGTGCACCGACCCGACCTACGACACCGAACCGCGCGGATCGGTGCCAAAGGAGGACGCTCACGTTGTCACCACTCGGCGAGGGAGCCGTCGGCGTGGCGCCAGATCGGGTTGCGCCAGCGGTGGCCGACCTCGTCGGCGCGAAGTACCGCTTGTTCGTCGACCTCGATGCCGAGCACCTTCAACGCCGAACGGGTGTTCCGCGACATCACCCTCAACCCCGCCACCGGGATACTCGCGCAGCTCCTCGGCCGGCCCGTCACCGCGGTGGAGACTACGATGTGGCGGCAGCTGGCGGCCCGGCTGGTGTTGCGGGACAACCGCACCGCCGGGCAGGTCTGGGTGTTCGACGACGCCGACAGCCCCGCCTGGCCGCTCACCACCACCGGGTTCAACAACGCCTGCAACTGGGGCATCCGCGGCGTCCTCCCGGTCGGCGACGAGCACCTGTTCTTCGGCACCAACCAGGGCTGGCAGTACCCCACCGAACCCCGCGACGACCCGCCCCGCCGCGCCGGCTGGCAACTGCTCAAGTACTCCCCGGCCGCGGCCTCCAACGGCCAGACCACCGTCGAGCTCCTGCAGGCCCTGGTCCCCGGCTGGGCCGACCCGGTCAAGCTGGCGCGACGCGTCGCCGCGGCACTGCCCGTGCCGATCGGAGCCACCCGCGAATAGCCGCGCGCCCGCTCACGCCGCGGCCGCTCACGCCGCCCAGCGTCGGACGCGCTCGGCGAGAGTGCCGAGGGGCAGCGGGCCGGAGGTGAGGACGGTGTCGTGGAAGGCGCGGATGTCGAACCGGTCCCCCATCGCGGCGCGGGCCTGCTCACGGAGCCGCTGGATCTCCAGGCGGCCCACCATGTATGCGAGGGCCTGGCCGGGGTCGGCGATGTACCGGTCGGTCTCGGACTGGATCTCGACCTCCGCCATCGCGGTGTTGGCCCGCAGGTAGTCCACGACCTGCTGGCGGCTCCAGCCCTTCGCGTGGATACCGGTGTCCACGACGAGACGGGCGGCGCGCATCGAGTCGGTGGCGAGCATGCCGAGCCGGGTGAGCGGGCTGGAGTAGAGGCCCATCTCGTCGGCGAGGCGCTCCGCGTACAGCCCCCAGCCCTCGCCATACGCGGTGAACTGCGCGATACGCCGCAGCAGCGGCAGACCGGTCAGCTCCTGCGCGAGGCTGATCTGCAGGTGGTGGCCGGGGACGGCCTCGTGGAAGGCGGTCGCCTCGGCGACCGTGCGGTCGCGGCCGCCGGGCTGGAAGGTGTTGGCGAAGTAGATGCCGGGGCGGCTGCCGTCGATCGCCGGCGCCAGGTAGTAGGCGGCGGGAGCGCCGGGAGCCTCGTCGGCGGGGACCGGCGCGACCGTGCACCGCTGCGCCGGCAGCGTGCCGAACCACTCGGGTGCGGCCTTCTCAGCGCGCTCGATCGCGTCGCGTGCCGCGTCGAGGATCTCGTCACCGTCGCGCCAGCGCAGCGCCGGGTCGGTGCGCAGACGGTGCAGCACGTCTGCGGTGTCGGAGGTGCCGAAGGCCTCCGCGCCGATCTCCGCGAACTCCCTGGCGAGCCCGGCGATCAGGTCGAGGCCGATGCGGTGCAGCTCGTCGGGTGTGCGGTCGGTGGTGGTGTGCAGGCGCACCTGGCGCAGGTACAGCTCGTCGCCGCCGGGCAGGAAACACAGGCCGGCCTCCTCCAGGCCGCGGGAGGCGGGGGCGATCTCGGTGGCGAGCGTGTCGCGGTAGGCGGCGACGGCGGGCCGGACGACCTCGTCGATCAGCCGGTCACGTTCGGCGGCGAACCCGTTGTCGTCGGCCGGCGCGGGCTTGCGCAGCGGGTCACCGTCGGCGTTGGCCAGGTAGCGGTCGAGGTGCGCGACGGCACCTTCGACAAGGTGCCGGACCGGCCGTCGGCCCGCGGCGATGCCGTCGCGGTGGCGCTGGGCGATCTGCGCGAACGCCTCCGGCAGCTTCCTGAGCCGGGCGAGATAGCCGTCGGCGCGGGTGGCGTCGGTCAGCCCGACCATCGGCAGCTGGACCAGCAGCGCCGCGGCCGGTGCGGTCCAGGTGTCGGTGATCGCATACTCGGTGGAGCGCAGGTCCACGGTGTCCACGATGGACTGCGCCTGCTGCAGGACGACGCCGAGGGTGAGCTGGTCGTCGTCGCTGAGACCGGCGGGGTCCAGCGCCCGGGCACGGGCGGCGATCGCGAGCGCGCGGTCCCTGATCGCGGCGTCGCCGGCCTCGCTGTAGTCGCGCATCTGGTCGTCGCGGCCGGGGATGCCGAGCAGGGAGGCGCCGATGGGGAACACGTCGAGCATCACGTCGAGCAGGTCTTCAGCGAGCTGGTTGGCAGTGGACATGTCGTCTCCCTGTCGCCGCGCATCGATCGGTGCGCCGATGCTACTGGGTGCGCGGCCAAGGGTGCACCGTCCGTAGCGCATCGGCTCCGTTGAGCACGGTGTCCCGACCGGTGCTCGCCGGCCGGTAGCATGCGCCGCGACGGGTGTAGCGCAGAGGTCGTCGCGGCGGGACTGCAATTCCTGAGGACGCCGGTTCGAATCCGGCCGCCCGTCATCGTCCTGTCGTCGCGTGTTCGGGGGACGCCGATGGCGCTGACCGAGCCGGTGCTGCGCAGGTACGACCTTCCGGCCGCCGCCGTGCGGGCCGCCACCCGACGCCGGCTCGCGGGCGACTGGCAGGGCGCGTGCGCGGCGGCCGGCGTCGAGGTCGACGCGTCGGTGCTCGCGGCGGAGCCCCGGATGCTGGACGACCTGCGGCACCTGGCGCCGGACCTACTCCGCTGGCATCTGCTCGACGGTGGCCTGAAGTTCGCGCGCGGCGTCCAGTTGCCACTGCTGCTGGCGCAGTACCCCAGGGGACTGGCGCTCGTCGTGCATTCCCACTTCGAAACGTACGGCCCGCACCGGCTGCGGCTGTCGACGAACACCGCCTGGGTGCGCAGCCGGTGGGACAGCAGCCGGCATCTCTGGGACGCGCGCCATGCCACGCGGCTGCCGCACCGGCTGGGCGGCGGTGACCGTACACCGGGCTTCCACCGCGACGGCCGCCGCCTGGACCACGCGGACCTGCCGCAGACGCCGCCGCCGAGGCACGACCGTGCGGCGAGCGCGGAGTGGGAGCAACGGCTGCTCCTCGACGACCGCCTCGCCGGATGGCGGGCGGCCGGGGTCGAGATCGACCCGACGGTCACGGCGGCGTTCAACGCCGCCGGGGCGCTGCTGCCGTTCTTCCGGATGAGCCTGGTCGTGCCGGCCGCCTGGGACCTGCTCGGCGCCGGCGCGAGGTCGGGCACGGTCCTGGTGACCTGGCTGCCGCAGCTGCCGGACCAGGCGCTGACGCTCACGCTGCGCCGAGGCGCGGGGGCGGTGCTGCGGGTGGACAGGTGGCGCCGGGCGCAGCGCCTGCCGGCGGTGCCGGAGACCGCCTTGAACCTGCCGTGGTTCGTCGAGGCGCTGCGCCGCGGGTGGCTGCCCATCAGCGCCGTGCATCCGCTGGTACGCGCCGCGATGTTCCCGGACGCCCCGGACACTGCGTACGCCCCGGCGGCCGGTGTACGGGTGCCCGAACGCATCCACGTCCAGTGCGGCCACCGGCGGCACTACGTGGGGTGGCACGACGGCAGGTTGGAGGCGTTGAGCCACACCCCGGACGACGTGCGCCGCGAACGCGCCCTGCAGGCCCTGGGCGGCAGGTCGACCGGCTGCTTCGCCGTGCTGGACAACTGGTCGGCCCGGACCGGACCGTTGCCGCGGCAGATCCGGACGGTCGCCCGCCACATGCTGCTCGCGGCCGGCCACGGCGACGTCGCCGAGGTGCACCGGCTGCTGGACGCCGGGGTCGACCCTCGCGGTGTCCGCGGCGTGCAGCGCCGATCACTGCTGCACATGGCCCACCTCATCGACGACGTCGCCCTGATCCGGCGGCTGCGGGCGGCCGGCGTCGACCCCGCCGTGCCGGACGGCCACGGACACAGCGCCCTGCAGGCGGCGCAGGCGATGGGTGCCTCCGCGGCGATCCTCAGCGCGCTGCAGTAGCACCACGGCCCTGGTCCGCAGCCGGGTCTTGTCCACGGCGCCGCCGCCGAGCAGCAGGTCAGCGGTCCGGGTCCGCTCGTCCCGCGGCGGACGCGGCGGAGCGGACCCGCGGGTCCGGATCCGAGGACCGGAGCGCTTCAAGGCGGTCGCGGGCGGCGGGGTCGGCCAGCGCCCGCAGCGCCGCGGCCGCCTTGGCCCGCACCTGCGGTGCCGGGTCGTCGAGCAGGGCGCGGACGGCGGGCAGGTGGTCCCGGTCGGCTCGGCGGGCCACCGCGGCTGCTGCGTTCGCCCGCATGCCCGGGTCCTCGTGGGTGAGCGCGCCGGCGAGCTGGTGACGCACCTCCGAGCCCTGCTGGTGACCCAGGATCCAGATGTACGCACGTTGCCGGAAGATGTCGCCGCCGGGCACCCCGTACCAGTGCCTCGCGGCGTCGGGGATGGTGGCGAGCGCGCGGCCGGCGGCGCGCCAGACCGCGGCGTCCGGCGACGTCAGGAACACGTGCCGCAGCGTCGGCACCGCCGCGGGATCACCGATGCGGCCCAGTACCGCCGCCGCCCGGCCGGCGTGCGCGGTGTCGCACAGCCTGATCAGCCCGCCGACGTGCCGCCGGTCGCCGGTGCGGGTGAGCAACCGGGCCGCCCGGTCACGGACCGCGGGGTCCGGATCGTCGCAGGCCGCGAGGGCGACGTCGGGCACCCGGGGGTCGTCGATGTGTGCCAGCGCCCGGAGGCTGTGATCGCGGACGTCAGCGCGCGCGTGCCCGGCCAGGTCGGTCAGCGCCGGCACGGCATCGGGTGCACCGATCTTCCCGAGCGCCGTAATGAGGGCGGTCGGCACCCACCGCGCCTCCCGCGCCATCCGGCACAGCGCGGGCACCGCCTCGACTGCGCGGAGCTCGCCGAGCGCGTGGGGCGCCGACTCCGCCCACGC
This sequence comes from Dactylosporangium sp. NPDC006015, assembly GCF_040614215.1. NCBI lineage: Bacteria > Bacillati > Actinomycetota > Actinomycetes > Micromonosporales > Micromonosporaceae > Dactylosporangium > Dactylosporangium sp. NPDC006015. Next base: position 61,577 of record NZ_JBEXUD010000023.1, on the reverse strand, counting down.
CGGATCCGTGGTCTTCTCGATGAAGAACGCGACATGTCCGGCCCCGTACTCGGTGAGCCAGCCCGGATCGTCCCGCCACGGTGGTTCGTACGGATCGAGGAACCGGCCGTGCAGCGCGGCCCCGGCCGCCGGCCCGCCGACCGCCCGCAGCCGGGCCACCGCCGCGCGGCGGACCCACCGGTTCTCCGGCCTGGCGGTGGCGGCTGCCGCGGAGAGCAGGCGGAGCTCCCGGTCGCCGGCCGGCCCGGTCAGCCCCCGGATCGCGGCCACGGCCAGCCATCCCGTCTCCCGCTCGACGATGTCCAGCAGCCGGTCACTGTCCACCGGTTCGCCGCTCGCCACCTGGGTCATCACGGCGACCATGCGCTCCCACGAGTCGGCGGAGTCCCACCACGCGACGGCGAGCCGGCGCGACGCCGTCTCCGGCCGGGTGGCGATGGCGTACACGCCGGGGCGCAACGCACTGAGGCAGCATGACCGCGCCGGTCCGGCCTTCTCCGCCTCGTACGCCGCGAGCAGCGTCGTCAGTGCCTCGTCGGTGCCGAGCGCGCCGAGCCGCCGCGCGTAGCCGCCGAGGTGCCCGTCCTTGCCCGGCGGCTCCGGCAGCACCGTCTTGCCCGCGGGATCCGGCGGGTGGGCAAGGCCGAGCGCATCGGCGAGCCGGACGTGCTGCTCCCGCCACCACTCGTAGGCGTGCTGCCCGGCGAGGTGGTCGTGCAGGTCCGTGAGCACCGCGTACCGGATCGCCGCCGCCCCGGGCGTCCGCACGAGCCGCTCCGTGAAGCGCGCCCGGTCGTCCCACGGGCGCCACGACATCGCCTCGACGAGGTGGACGACGTGCGGCGGCACCCCCGCCCGGGCTAGGTCCACGGCGGACACGCCGCGTCCGGACACGAGGTGCAGCCACGCTGCCTGGCGCACGGTCGCGTCCGCCGCTGTACCGGACCCGGCAAGGATCCGGTCCACGCGTTCGAGATGGCCGGTCAGCAGCCCACCACCGGCGAACAGCTGTCCCCGGTGCGCCCGCGCCGCGATCCGCCGGGCCTTGGCAAGTCCCATGCCCCGTATCCAATACCACCGGAACCACAGCCGGAACCGCGACGGCCGGTCGCGGCTGATGCGCGACCGGCCGTCGGTTCAGGCCTTACAGGCAGTGGGACGGCTTGTGGTTCAGCCGCTGACGGTGAGCACGACGCGCTGGTACGAGGTCAGCGCCGGCGATCCGTTGTCCGTCACCTGGAGGATGAGGTGGATCGTCTGGCCGGGTGCGGCATCGTCCGGGACACGGACCTTCACGACGTGCTGTTGCTGTCCGCCGGGGACCTGGTTGATCGTGACGGTTCCCGGGTAGGTGTCGGCGTCCGTGTACTGCCACCAGCTGCTGGTGACCTGGTCTCGGTCCGGGTCGCCGGTGAGGCCGGTGAGCGTGACCGTCTGACCGGGCGAGACGGTGCGGTCCACCTGGCCGGCGACCTTGGCCGTCGGCTCGTGGTTGGCCTCCGAGTAGCGCGAGGCCACGGTCCACTGCAGCCTGGCGGCGAAGTCCTGCTGAGCCGTGCCGAACCAGCGGCTGGCGGCGTAGTTGCTCGACGGGACGCCGTTCGGATCGGTGTCGCTTCCCTTGCGCCCGCCCCAGCCGCCGTAGCCGGCATCGACGTTTCCGCGCAGACCGTTGTCGATGAGGTTCATGAAGATCGACGTGTCGCCTTCGGAGATCCAGGAGCCCTTCGCCTGCGGGGGTGTCCAGACGACGTACCCCATCGCCTTGAGCTGTGCGGTGGTGAGCCCGGAGAAGCCGAAGTGGTCGAAGATGTCGCCGGGGACCATCTGCTTGGCGTCGCCCCAGACCCGGTAGTAGGCGCCGAACGGGCCTACGTCGGACACGTTCGCCTTGGTCCATTCGGCGGACAGGTACTTCGCGTCCTGGGGAAGCACGGCGTTGCGGGCACCGTAGCCCCAGATGCTGGTCGACATCTGACGGAACTCGATGCCGGGCCAGTTCTTACCGATGTAGCTGGCGTAGGTGCCGTCCTGGTCGCCGAACGACTGGATGATCGCCTTCTGCGACACCTTCTTGGCGATCTGCGCCCACTGCGGCGTGTTCTCGTACTCGTCCTTGATGGACTTCAGTGCCCTGGCGATCGTGCTCTGGCCGGCGCCGGTGAGCAGGTAGACGGGGCCGGGACGGTTGTCGAGCAGGCTCTTCCTGATCAGGTCCGAGCCCGGCGAGTCCTTGGAGATGTCACCGTCGAACTCGATGTTCCCGGTGTAGATCTTCGACTGCAGTTCCTTGGGTGAGGGGTAGCCGCCGGCGTGCTTGCGCAGGTTGGGGTAGACCTGCGCGTAGATGTCGACCGCGTCGTCGATGAACCGCTCGCCCGGCTTCCAGCGCCACGATGTGCACGGGCAGAGGTTCAGCCCGAACCGGGTGTACTCACGCCCCGCCACGTACCACGACGTGCCCTTGCCGTCGCCGGCCCAGTGCACACCGCTGCTGGAGTAGACGAGGCCCTCGGTGTCGAACTCGTTGCTGTACATCAGATAGCGCACGAGCGTGTTCTGGTCGTCGAGCTCCGGGTCGTGCATGAGGATGACGCGGGGCTTGGCGTTCTCACCGCCGGACTGGCTGTCAGCGTCGCCGGCGAACGCGGATGCGCCGCTGGCCGCGATCATGACTCCCGCGAGCACGGCTGCCGTCATGGTGCGCAGCGCGGGCCGGCGCATGCGGCGCCCTGCGGTCGGACCAGGAAGTTTTCGCAACAGATCCTCCTCGAACCCCAGGGGGAATGCCCGCCTGGGACGGTCATCGGTCTTCAGTGCCACGCGCGCGACATGAATATCTATTCAGATCTGACTTGATATATAACGTTAATCGGCACGACACAAAAGTCAAGGCCGTCGCTGAACACTCCGTCGGGCGGGTGCTGCAAGATACGGGCAAGCACCGGAGTGGGAGGAGCCCCTGTGGGGATCGCGGGTCGTCTGATCGACATGGCCGAGGCCGCCCTGCTGACGGAGGCCGAGGTCGCGGCCGTCGACGGGGTCGGCGACGACTTCGTCCGGGTCGACCTCGTGGCGCCGGCGTTCCGGGCCGCCAAGTGGGCGGCCGGGGCCAAGGTGCAGATCCGCCCGCCGGGGGCCGGCCGGGGGCTGCGCACGTTCACGCCCACGAGCTGGGACATGGCCGAGGGGCGGACCAGCCTGCTCGCGTACCTGCACGGCGACGGGCCGGCGAGCGCCTGGTTCCGGCGGGTCCAGGCCGGCGACCGGGTCAAACTGATGGGGCCGCGCCGGTCGATCGAGCCGCCGGCCGCCGGTGAGCGGGTGCTGTTCGTCGGTGACGCCACCAGCGTGGCGCTGGCCCAGGCGTTCGAGACCACGGGTGCGGCGCTCACGTGCCTGTTCGAGGCGGAGCGGCCGCAGGCGCTGGAGGGCCTGCGGCCGGGCGCCGAGGTCTGCGAGCCGACCGCGCTGCTCGACCGGCTGCGGGCCGCCGGGGCAGGCATGGCAGGCCCGTACCGGCTGGTCGCGACGGGCAACGCGGCCACGGTCCACGCCGTCCGGCGGGAGATCCGCACGTGGTCCGCGCCGCCCGCCAAAGTGACCGGCAAAGCGTACTGGGCAGCCGGCCGCACCGGCCTCGACTAAAGCATCAGGCGGTGAAGGCCTTCACCTCCAGCAGCCCGACCGAGCTGGTGCCGTTGGACTGCAGCACCACGCGCAGCCGGGTGGTGCTCACCGCGGTGAACGTGACCGTGTTGTACGCGTTCGCGGTCACGGTGTAGGCGGACGCGCCCGGCACGTCGGTGTAGGCGCTGCCGGTCCAGTACTGCAGCTTCCAGCTCGACGGCAGGTCGATGCCCTGGTTGTCGTCGAAGAGGTACACCTGCGCCTTGTTGAGCTGCACAGCGCTCGGCCAGGTGAGCTCCGCCCACTGCTGGCCGCTGTTGGGCCAGGTGCCCCAGCGGCGGTTGACGGTGTCGTTGGACGACGGCGGGTCGATGCCGTCGTTGATGGCCGCGACCGACTCCCACGCCGAGGTGTAGGACGCCGACGGGGTCGCGGAGCCGGCCACGTTGACGCCGCCGGTCGGCGGGGGCGTGGTGGTGCCGCCGATGGCGAGGTCCGCGCTCGGGAACGCGCTGAACGACGGGTTCACGTCGGCCTCGCCGCCGGCGCCGTCACAGCGGCGGTCCGGGTTGAACGCCAGGTAGGTGCCCGACGAGCAGGCGATCGCGAACTCGGCGTCGCCGCCGACCACGATGCTGCCGGAGAGGTTGGCGCCGTTCTGGATGAGCGCGTTGTCCTTGACGACGGCGTTGCCGCCGACGGTGCCGCCGTTGACCCATCCGAGGCCCTCGATGCGGGCGTTGCCGGTGACCGTGCCGGCGAAGACCGCCGCCTTCGGCCCGACGTAGGCGGTGGCGGCGACGTTGGCGTTGCCGGCGACCCAGCCGCCGCCGTTGCTGTGCCAGTGCCCGCCGTTGGTGGCGGCCGGCTTCACGTAGCCGGGCTCGAAGCCCGACGGCGACGCGCCGGCGACGCGGAACTCGTACGGGAAGCGCCGCGCCTTGGGGTAGCCGTCGAGGAACGCGTAGTGCGGCACGGCGGACGGGGTGCCGGTGACGACGAGCCACACCTCGCGCTCGCCGGCCTGCAGCTGGAAGTCGATCTGGCCGTCGGTGCCGGTCGTCAGCGGCGAATACCGCGGCGTGCCGTTGCGCACGGCGACGAGGCCGAAGGTCCAGCCGGTGGCGCCGGTCTCGGCGTGGCCCTTGAGCCGCACCTTGACGAGCCCGCCGTCGGCCGCCGCCACCAGCTTGATCTTGTTGAACCCGTAGTCGGACGGGGCGACGCGGGCGTTGATGCGGTAGTGGCCGAGCGAGGCGTCGACCGCCTCGACGCTGCCGCCGTTGTAGGCGTTGTTGAGGAAGCCGGCGCCGTACACGCCGTTGATGAACGGCATCAGCGTCGACTTGTTGCCGAAGTCGTAGGTCACGGTGCGGGTCGCGTATTCGCCCACGCGCCGGTTCAGCTCGGCCTGGGTGATGCCGGTGATCCGCCGGTACGTCTCCAGTGGATGCTCGGTGTTGCGAGCCTCGTTCCAGATGCGGTTGAACATCGCGAGGCCGTCGCGGTCCTTGATGTACTGCATCAGCATCCAGTTGCCGTAGTGGTGGCGGCTGGAGCTGTAGTACAGGTTCTCCGAGCGCAGCCAGCGGCTCAGGTCGCCCGCGGCGGTGGTGGGCAGCGCCTGCATGGCCATGAACTCCGCGCTGGTCTCCCAGAAGGTGCCCGCGCTGGCGTCGGTGAAGCCGTACCCGGAGCGGCCCAGGAACGTGTAGTTCTGGAACACGTGCCCGAGCTCGTGCGCGAGGCCCCAGGAGCCGGGCAGCGCGGCCTTGGGGTCGATGTTGATGACGCCGACCTTGCCGTCGACGGAGCCGCCGGTCGCCCAGGCGTTGAGCTCGGTGCGGTTCCACGTGTTCGTGACGATCACGATGATCTTGTACTGGGCGAGCAGCCCCTGCTCCGGCGTGAACTGCATCGTGTTCACGTAGAACGCGTACAGGTTCTCCAGCTGGGTGATGATGCTGTTCGGGTCGAAGTTGTACGGCGAGGGCGCCGAGGCCGGGTTGGTGCCCGACTTCTCGCCCCACAGCAGGATGAAGTTCGTTGACTCCCGGGTGCGGTTCTGGGCCCACGGCACCTCGCCGGTCTGGGTCCAGCGGGCCGGGATGTAGAGCGACTTCGCGGCGGCGGCGGCCGGCCGGGTCTGCAGGGCGACGAGCACCCCGGCGATCACGACGAGCCCGACCAGCGGCGCCAGCCACAGCCGGCGCGATCGGAGATTGATGGTGGTCATGGCACCACACCCTGCCCCGAAAACCTTTTCGGGGCAACTGAAGTCTCCTTTTGCGTTTGCTTTTCGGACCCTTAAGCCGCACCCCGGCAGCAACGGGAATGCCCCGGGACGCCAGAAGGACGCGTCCCGGGACCCGAAACTTTCATCAGGCGTCCACGGCCTCGACCTGCGCCATGACCGTCTTCAGGCGGTCGTTTCGTCGTAGGAGGCACGGTGGGCGAGGACGTCGTCCATGTGGTGCTGTGCCCACAGTTTCAAGCCGCGGACCAGGCCGTACATCGACAGGCCCAGGTCCGTCAGCTCGTAGGAGACCGTGACCGGGACGGTCGGCGTCACGGTGCGGCTGATCAGGCCGTCGCGCTCCAGCGCGCGCAGCGTCTGGGTGAGCATCTTCTGGCTGACGCCGGCGAGCAGGCGGGACAGCTCCGAGTAGCGCATCGGGCGGGGGTCGCCGCCACAGTCCGGGCCGCTGCCCAGGGCGGTCAGGATCAGCGCGACCCACTTGCCGGAGATCCGCTCGAGCAGCTTGTGGCTCGGGCACACCGCGAGAAAGGCGTCGTACTCCGCCTTGCTCTGTGCCCGCTGCTGCGCCGCCGTCGTCGTCGCCATCGGCCGTCCCTCCAACCACCGGGTGTGTTACGCACCTTGAGGTGCGTACTTCCCAATAGGAAGTTACCCCCTGAGAGTGGAGCGGCACCTGTCAGGCAGCAGAACAGAGGAGCACGCATGTCGTCCACTGCACTTCCCGGCGGCACCTGGACGCTGGGGGATCTGACCGTCAGCCGGTTCGGCTACGGCGCCATGCAGCTCGCCGGCCCGTGGGTCATGGGGCCGCCCGCCGACCGTGACGGCGCCGTCGCCGTCCTCCGCGCGGCCGTCGAGCTCGGCATCACCCACATCGACACCGCCGACGCGTACGGGCCGCGGATCACCAACCAGCTCATCCGGGAGGCCCTGCACCCGTACCCGGCGGATCTACACATCGCGACCAAGGTCGGGGCGACCCGCGACGAGCAGGGCGGCTGGCCGCCGGCCAGGGACCCGCAGAGCCTGCGCCGGGCCGTCCACGACAACCTCGAGAGCCTCGGCCTCGACGCGCTCGACGTGGTCAACCTCCGGCTCGGCGACGCCGAGGGTCCCCGGCCCGGCTCGCTCGCCGAGGCCCTCGGGACGCTCGCCGAACTGCGGCAGCAGGGCCTGATCCGGCACCTCGGCGTGAGCAACGCGACCCCGGAGCAGGTCGAGGAGGCCCTGACGATCACCCCGATCGTGTGCGTGCAGAACCTGTACAACCTGGCCCACCGCCACGACGACGACCTGATCGACCGCCTGGCCGGGCGAGGCATCGCCTACGTGCCGTTCTTCCCGCTCGGCGGCTTCACCCCGCTGCAGTCCTCGGCGCTCTCCGGCGTCGCCGCACGCCTGGGGACGACCCCGATGTCCGTCGCCCTGGCCTGGCTCCTGCACCGCTCGCCGAACATCCTGCTGATCCCCGGCACCTCGGCCACGGCCCACCTGCGCGAGAACGCCGCCGGTGCGGGGCTTCGGCTCTCCGACAACGACCTGGCCGAGCTCGACGAGATCGGCCGCTGAGCTGCAACCGGATTGCACGCGGGCGTTGGACCGGCTCACCGAGAATGCCGGGGTACGTGCAACCCATCGAGGAGACCGACATGGTTCGAACGAAACGGCTCGCCGTCGCGGTGCTGGTCGCGTCGGCCGTCGCGGCCCTGTATGCCAGCGATCCGAAGCACGAGACCACCGGCGATCCGAATCCCACCGTGGCGCTGACCGCGTTGTCCATCGCATCCATGTATGCCGCCGATCCGAAGCACGAGAGCGACCCTGATCCGAATCCCAAAGTGGCGCTCGTCAACGGCGACCCAAGGGGCCAGAGCGGCCCCGGCGGTGACCCCGTCGGCTGAGGCCGCGCAAAGGGGCGGGCCGTCACCACGGCCCGCCCCGGGGAACCAGTGCTACAGGCTGACCGCTCGGCCGCCGAGGGTCACCACGAGGTGCCCGTCGGCGGCGAACGACCAGGCCAGGGCGCCGCTGTAGGTGGCGCAGCGGGAGCCGTTCGTGCCGGTCCAGAACTGGTTGCTGCTGTCGGCGTTGCCGACGGTCTTGTCGTTGGAGCCGCCGCTGCTGAACCGGCAGGAGGTGTTGCTGCGGTACGTGTGGGTGCCCGCGTCGAACGAGAAGTTGCGTTCGGCGTTGTCGATGGACAGGTTGTTGGAGATCGCCATCGAGCCGGGGTTGTTGTTGTACGTGAAGCCGTGGTGCCCGTTGCGGTAGGCGATGCTGCGCTGGACGACGTGGTTGACGCCGATGCCCTCGCCGCCGAGCTTGTAGCCGTTGCGGTCGCCGTTGGTGTTGACGGTGCCGTTGCTCAGGGTGCCGTTGTTGTAGGACAGCGAGTCCTGGATGGTGACCGCGCCGATCGGGCCGGTGTCGGTCTTGGTGTAGAGGTCCCAACCGTCGTCGATGTTGTTGTGCGAGACGGTGTAGCGGAACACGTTGCCGGGGCCGCTGGTCAGCTTGGCGGCGAAGCCGTCCGCGTCCTCGCCGTCGGAGTCGGCGTTGTCGTGCGACTCCGAGGAGAGGATGAGGTTGTTGGCCGGCCACTGCGACTGCGGGGTGTCGGAGGCGGCGCGGGAGATCTGCAGGCCGCTGTCGCGGTTGAAGCGGGTCACGACCCGCTCGATGGTGTTGTTGCTGCCGCCGACGAAGATGCCGTTGTCGCCGGCCCGCTCCACGACGATGCCGGTGATGTGCCAGTAGTTGCCGTTCACCGCGAGCCCGCGGTTCGCCGGGTCCTCGGTCTGCGCGGCGAAGTTCAGCACCGGGGTCTCGCCCGGGTACGCGGCGATCCGCTTCGGCGCGCCCGACGTGCCGTTGTTGCCGACCGCGACGGTGACGGTCGAGGACAGGTTGTAGGTGCCGCCGCGCACGGTGATCGTGCCGCCGGCGGTGACCCTGGTGATCGCCGACGCGAGCGTCGTCGGGCTGGCCTGCGTGCCCGGGTTGCCCGCGCTGCCGTTCGGCGCCACGTACAGCGCGGACGACGGCGGCTGGGACTGCGACGGCGAGCTCGAAGGCGAGCCCGAGGGCGACCGGGACGGCGTCGGTGACACGGTCGCCGTCGGCGTCGGGGTGGTCCCGCCGGTGGTGACGGTGACGTTGTCGAAGCTGGCGCTGGAGTACGCCGTCTGCAGGCCGATGCGGCCCTTCGCGATCGACGCGTCGCTCGCGGACGCGACCTGGGTGCCGTCGACGGAGCCGCTGATGGCGCCGCCGTTGACGGTGATGGCCAGGGTGTACCAGGTCCCGGTGGACACGGTCCGGGAGGCGCTGCCGAGCACCGTCACGGAGCCGCTGTTGACCGCCTGCAGCTGCACCTGGTTGCCGGGCAGCAGCGCGAGCCGGTAGAACGTGGTGGCCCCGGTCGAGCGGGCGAGCAGGCCGACGAAGCCGCCCGAGCCCAGCGACAGCGGCTTCACCGCGGCCTGCACCGTGTAGTTGATCCAGCCGCTGTCGCCGGCGAAGTCGCGGGCGTTCTCGCTGCCGGCGTTGGACTGCTGCAGCACCTTGCTGCCGTCGGTGACGACGCTCCAGGAGCCGCCGGACTTGGACCAGCCGCTGGTGGAGCCGTCCTCGAACGTCGCGCTGAACGCCGTGTCGGCGAACGCGACCTGCGCGGCCAGCGCGACACCGGTGACCGCGGCCACCGCCGCGGACGCGGCCAGCCACCGGCGCGCCCGCGGCCGGGTTCGGACTTGTGCACTCATGGTTCCTCCGGAAAGACAGACGCGCACGCGCGACGGGCGTGCGGCAGTGCGATCGGCGGCGCTTCCGGGGCGGCGGGAGCGGGGCGGATCCACATCGACGCTCGTCACCGTAAGGCAAGCGCTTTCCTGAGGACAAGGCGTGACGTGTGCAGGTTTGTTGCAGGATGTACCGGCAGCGTCTGGCTCGGCCGGGCGGGTCGCGGAACCTCCGACACGGCCCCGATTCGCCGCCGAACGGGGCAGCGGGCGTGATCCGTTCGCACGATCGCGGGCGGATCCCATGCTTCCTAGGCTGCGGGGGTGCCGGACACCGCCCTCGGAATCGACTACGGGACCTCCAGCACGGTCGCCGTCGTCCGCCACACCGACGGCCGGATCCGGCCGCTGCTGTTCGACTCGTCGCCGCTGCTGCCGTCCGCCGTGTTCGCCAACAGCGCCGGGCGGCTGCTCGTCGGGCGGGACGCGGAGAACTCCGCGCGGCTCGACCCGGCCCGCTACGAGCCGCACCCCAAGCGGCGCATCGACGAGCTCGACGTGCTGCTCGGCGACCGCGGCGTGCCGGTGCCCGAGCTGATCTCGGCCGTGCTCACCCGGGTCCGCGCCGAGGCCCTGCGGACCCTCGGCGGCCCACCGGCGACGATCACCATGACGTGCCCGGCGACCTGGGGCGCCGCCCGCCGCCAGGTGCTCCTGGACGCCGCCGCCCTCGCCGGGCTCCCGGTGCCGGCGTTGGTGGCCGAGCCCGTCGCCGCCGCCACCTACTTCGCCTCCGTCCTCGGCCACGCCGTGGCGCCGGGCCAGTGCGTCGTCGTGTACGACCTGGGCGCCGGCACGTTCGACGCGAGCGTCGTGCAGCGCACCGCCGACGGGTTCCGCGACCTGTCCTGCCGCGGCCTGGACGACGTCGGCGGCATCGACCTCGACGCGCTGGTCGTCGCCCACGCGCGCACGGTCGTCGCGGCCCGCGCGCCCGAGCTGTGGCAGCGGCTGGAGGCGCCGTCGTCGGCCGCGGACCTGCGCCACACGACCATGCTGTGGACCGACGCGAAGCACCTGCGTGAGGCGCTGTCGCGGGAGTCGTCCGCCAGCCTGTTCATCCCCGCGGCGGACGAGGAGGTGCTGCTGACCCGGCAGCAGTTCGAGACGGCCGCCGAGCCGCTGCTGCGCCGCACCGTCGACCTGGCCCTGACGACGCTGAAGGAGGCCCGCGTGCGGCCCGAGGCGGTCGCGGGCTGGTTCCTCGTCGGCGGCGGCACCCGTACCCCGCTGATCGCGACGATGCTGCACCGGGCCACCGGGGTGGCGCCGACGGTCCTGGAGGAGCCGCAGCTGGTGGTGGCCGAGGGCGCCCTGCACCTGGCGAGCCTGACCGCGACCGCCCCACCCGCAACCTTCGCGGCGCCGTCAGTCGCAGCCGCGCCTGTCTCCGCCGAGCCGGCGCCCTTCGCAGCGCCCCCGATCACCTCCGCGCCCGTCTCCGCGTCACCCATCTCCGCACCCCCTGTCTCCGCATCACCCGTCTCCGCACCACCCGTGGTCGCGCCGATGCAGAGCACCGTCCCACCCCCGGCGCCGGTCGTCACCGCCGCCGCCGCGGGGCCGGTCGACGAGCCGTCCTGGCCACCGTCGGCCCCCATCGCCGCGCCCGTACCCCCACCGTCCGCACCCCGGCACGTACCGGCGACGTCCGGACCCGTGGCAGGGGTCGGGACCGGGACACGCGAGCTGTTCGGACTCGTGGCCGCCGGTTTCGCCGTGCTGGTCCTGCTCGTGGGCTACCTGGAGGCCAGCGGCAACGGGTTCTGGCTCATCGGCGGCGGCCTGCTCACCGCCGGCCTGCTGTGGCGCGGCTGGCGCCTGCGTCACCCCGGCCCCCGCGGCGCCGACTGGCTGGCGATCTCGGCAGCGGCGGCCGGCGCCCTCATGCTCGTCGTGTACACCTTCATACGCATCTCGGGGATGATCTGATGGCTGCCGGACTGTCGTCCTACGTGGTGGCGTCCGCGGCCGCCGCCGTCGCCGCCACGGGCGCCGTCGTCGCGTGGGCGGCGACCACCGCCCGGCCCGCGCCCGCGGACCCACCGGTGACCCTGCCGAAGCTGCCGAATCGGCCCGCCGAGATCCGCGGCCTGGCCGCGGCCCTGATCGCCGCGGTGGTGGTGTTCGCCGTGCCACCGAGCAACCAGGTGGAGTCCGTCCAGGAGGTGTCCGCCGTCCTGCTGCTCGCCGCCGCCGCACTCCGCTGGTATCGCTTGACCCGGCCCGGACCTGCCGTGCTCGACCGCCTGACCCAGGTCCTCGCCCTGGTGCCGGCCTGCGGCCTGTTCGGCGGCGCGTGCGTCGTGGCCCTGTACGACGGCCTGGACGAGCTCGACTGGTGGGGCCCGTGGCTCGGCAGCCTCGTCCTCGGCGGCGCGCTCGCGCTGGTGGCGGGCCTGTCCTGGCGCCAGCAGCCGGCCCAGCCGCGGTAACGCCGCCGGCCGTCGTCGCCCTCAACCACGACATCGACGAAAGCGCCCCATGGTTCCGCTGGCTCAGCGGCCTCACCGCCGCTGCACGTCTCCTGCACGCCACCCACGCCCATAGCAGCGCAGCCGATTGGACCCGTCAGCCAGGACCGTCCACAAGCGTCAACTCGACGCCCGCGCCGCGGAGCATCCGGATCGCCAGGTCCAGATACCCGAACCTCCTGCCGTCCTCTCCGTACTGGACGGTCCGGGTCAGGTTGCGCCGGGCGACCTCAGCATTCGTCCAGCGCACCCGCAATGGCGCCGAGGTCTGCTCCGCCCGCAGTTCCAGGATCGTAGCGACAGAGATGAATGCGGACCCGACCCAGCCGCCGGGGCCTTCCACCGCCTCACCCAGCGCGCAGAAGAAGCTCGCCAGGTCGACCACGTCCCTGCCGTCGAGCACCGCGTCGACGGTGTGGACCCGGTCCGGCTGGATGGTCGCGGACCAAGGGCTGCACAGCTCGGCGACCTCGAGCCAGCCCTCCCGCTCGCCTGGCGGCAGCGCAGCCCACCGTCCAGGCAGATCCGGACGCCGCGCCCGCCACCACTCCCAGACGCCGGCAGCCGCGGCGTGCGGCAGGCTGATGATCCAGCACGTGGCCTCGGCGGCGCCGTTGCCGGGCGCATGCTCGAGTCGCAGGTCCCAGATCTCATAGGAGCCCATCACGGCGCCTGCCGCGTCGAGCACGTCGACGGCCATGTCGACTCCAGGGGGCAACTCCCCCAGGACATCGACACCCGTGAGACCGAACCGCAGCTGGTGCGCCGCGTCCTCGGGATCCTCGAAGTCGTCGTAGACGGTGCGGTCGCTGACAAAGAAGCGGGCGATGTCCGCGCACCGCAGCACGACGGCACCGGTCTCATGGATCCGGAACGCGTACCGCGGTCGGGACATGCCCACCTCTCGTCATTCGGGCGCCGACAACGTGTCAGCAGATGCCTTTCGGCACGTCGGTGATCTTTTTGTAGTGGTTGCTGGTGTAGCCGTAGTCGCCGTCAGCGTTCGGGCCGAGAATCTTGAAGCTCGGGCCGCGCCCGGGCACGTTCCACTCCGGACTGCCCTGGAACCCCGGCTTACGGATGGGCGCCGCACCCCATTTCCGCTTGTATGCGTCGGATGGGAGATTGCCGTGCTCATCGGCAACTGTACCGGTCCAAAGCTTCTGGTTCTGCGTGCCTTTGTGATTGTTCGGCGAGCCGTTGCCGCCCGTGATGGCCCTGATCGCGTCGCGGGCCCAGCCTGGGATGCCGCTGTTGTGGACCAGGACGGTGGAGGTGCCGGCGGTCACGTAGTACGTGTGGGCGTCGGCGACCGTCAGGTTGAGCATGTGCTCGCTGCCCGGGCGGGTGTCCACGCCGAGGACGGGGACGGTGCCGCCGTCGGCGGTGCGGACGAGCTCGTCGGGCAGCAGCTTGCCCGCCGGGATCCAGGCCCCGGCGCTGACGCTCCAGAAGGCGTGGTTCGCGGTGGTGCGGACGACCTGCTCGGTGCCGGCGGCGTCGCGTACGAAGACGTCCACCAGGTCGTGGTCGAGGTTGTCGTGCAGCGCCGTGACGAGGCGCGGCTCCGTCTTGCCGGTGACCGGGTCGGTGGCGAGCACCCAGTCGCCGAGGTCGACGTCCTTGATCGCCTTGACGGTGCCGTCGGCCATGAGGACGGGGGTGTCCGGGGAGAAGCTGTTGCACGGGCAGGCCCGGCAGCTGGTCGCGGCCCGGCGGGCGGTGTTCGCCGCGGCGCCTTCCTCGGAGCCGGCGGCGGCACCCTCGGCCGCGGCCGCACCGCGGGCCGCGCCGGTGATCGCCGTGCGGCCGGCCGCGATCGCCGCCTGCCCGGCCGCCTTCAAGCCCTGCCCGGAGGCCCAGGCGACCGCGCCGCCCAGGGCCGCGGCACCGGCGACCGCGCCGACGGCGCCCGCGACGGCGCCGACCACCGCCCCGACCCCGACCGCGCCGACCCAGCCCATCACGCTGCTGCCGTCGGCCCGGCCGGCCGCGACGTCGAGGCCGTGGGTGACCGCGCCGGAGACCGCGCCGCCGACCGCACCCGCGATGGCGGCACACCCCACCGCCCCGGCACCGAACGTGGCGCCGGTGCAGATCGCGCCGACCGCGATGCCGGCGGCGATGCCCGCGACCGCACCGACCAGCTCGGCGTGGTTCATGGCCCAGTCCGCGCTGGCGTCCCACGCGCTGCACAGGAAGCCGCAGTTCTTTTTCTTCTTCTTCTTGCTCGGCGGCGATGCCTTCGGCGGCGGCGGGCTCCACCCGGGCATGTCACAGCGGGTCGTGGCCGACCAGCAGTAGTCGCCGGAGGAGCCGCTGTCGTTCTCGGTGCCGGTGCAGCCGCCCGGGCCGCCGACGTAGCCGGGGGCACAGCTCGCCGAGCCCTGCAGGCCCGACGGGTCCGACGAGTTGATCGGGTCGTTGCCGGCATACGAGTACCCGCCGAGCTGGTTCGGGTCCTCGGTGCTCAGCAGCGGGTCGACGGAGATGAACCGGCCGATGACGGGGTCGTAGTGCCTGGCACCGAGGATGGTGAGCCCGGTGGTGGCGTCCGTCGACTTGCCCAGGTAGCCGTGGGTGTCCGGCCAGTTCGCCGGCTGGGCACCGCGCGGCGCACCGAATGGTGTGACCGCCCGCCAGGTCGGGTTGGCGCCGTTACGGTCCAGGCTCAGGGTGGCCGTGCCGACACTGTCGGAGAACAGGTAGCTGTAGGCGGTGGCGGTGGTGCCGGTCCGCACGCACTGCGCGCCGTCGGGCGCGGAGTAGTAGCGCCGCCCGGTCACCACGTTGGTGTCCGTGTGCAGCGTCAGCTCCTGGCCGGGCAGGAAGAGCGTGGTGGTGTTCGCGCTCGGGTTCCGCTGGATCAGCAGGCCGCCGTCCGGGTCGTACACGTAACCGGCGTTGAACACGCTGCCGGTCTTGACCGCCAGCAGCTTGTCGTGCCGGTCCCAGGTGAACGTCTGGGTGTCCCGTTCCGGGGTCACCCGGGTGATGGTGCGGCCCATCGTGTCGTACGTGAACGTGCTGGCCTTGGTGACCGTCGCGCTGGTGGTGGTGGCCGACTGCAGGGTGTGCGGCTGGCTGCCGTTGGTCGGGTAGGCGTAGTCGACCTTGGTGTCGCCGCCGGTGACGCCCGGGACGGCGTGCCTGACCTCTCCGGTCTGGTCGCCGAGGGTGTTGTACGTCCAGCTCGTCCAGTACGGGTTGATCCCGCCGACGGTGGTGTTGCTGCCGGTGACGGACACGTCCGCGGCGCAGAGGTCGGTCGCGGTCCACGCGGTGGTGAGCCGGCCCAGCAGGTCGTAGCGGAAGCACTGCGTCTCGCTGGTCGCGTTGTTGTTGCGCGCGTTCGTGGCGGAGACGATCTGGCCCCCGGCGTTGTACCGGTAGACGACGTCGTCCATGCGGGTCGTGCCGGTGCCGGTGCGGTCGACGTAGGAGTTCACGATGTTGTGGGTGAACTCGTCGTAGACGTGGGTCCGCCAGGCCACGTTCGTCGTGCCGAAGCCGAACTTGGTCTGCGAGACCCCGCTGAACGGGTTGTACTTCGTGTTGTCGACGTAGTCGCCGAGCGAGCTGCCCACGCCGGAGGGCAGGTCCATCGCCGTGTAGGTGCGGTTCACCGTCTCCGCGGGCAGGCCGCCGGCGTTCGGGTAGGCCGTCTTCTGCAGCAGGCCGTTCGTGGTGCTGTATGTGTTGGTGAACGTGTACGTGTTGGCGAGCGCGCCGTTGCCGGGCGCGGCAGGGATGGTGACGGTCGTGCCCAGCACGCCGCCCCAGCTGTTGAAGCCGGTCGCCTCCGTCTTGTACTCGTAGCCGTTGACGAAGCTGCTGGAGGAGGCGAGCTCACCGATGCCGTTGCTGATGGTGGTCGAGTCGTAGGTCCAGGTCGCCACCGGCGGCGTCGTGGTGTCGCCGTCGTACTGGGCGACCTTGCGACCCAGGTCGTCGTACTTGTAGCTGGTCTTCTCCTGCAGGTGGTTGGTGGAGGTGAGCAGGTTGCCGTTGTTGTCGTAGGTCGACGTGGTGCCGCCGGCGTCCGGGTCGGTGGTGCCGATGACCTGGCCGAGCAGGTCGTACGTGCTGGTCCAGCTGTTGCCCTTGTCGTCGGTCGTGCGGTTCATGTTGTGCCGCGCGTCGTAGCCGTACGTGATCTTCACCGGGTTGCCGCCGGTCACCACCGAGCCGTTGACGGTCGGCATCGTCGTGTAGGAGTCCAGCTCGATCGGCCGGCCGGCGCTGTCGAGGATCTGCGTCGTCGGGGTGCCGCCCTCCGGCGGGAGGACCGTGGTCCGGTCGCCGCCGTAGACCGTCTTCGCCTCGTGCTTCTGGACGCCCTTGGAGAAGGCCACCTCCCGGATCTTGCGGCCGGTGCCGTCGTAGAACACCTGCTGCTGGTCCGGGATCTGGTTGTCCTTGCCCGTCATGTCGAGCATGGTCGTGCTGGGCAGGCTGGTGGCGTCGTAGTAGGCGTTGTTGGTCTTGACGACCCAGCCGTGCCCGTCGTAGAAGGTGTCGCTGACGATGCGCCCGCCGACCGGGGTCGGCGACTGGGTCTGCCGCGGCCGGGTGAGCGCGTCGTAGAGCGCGATCGTCGTGCGGTAGGTGCCGTCGTCGTTGAGCGAGGAGGTGCTGATCGCCGACGGGACGGTCTGCGAGATCTGGTACGTGAACTTGAGGTTGGCGCCCTGGTTGAGCGCCCGGCCCGGCCGCCAGACGCCGGTCGCGCGGCCCAGCGCGTCGTAGGCGACGGTCGTCGTCAGGTTGTTGAGGTCGGTGCTGGCGGTGGCCAGCCCGCGCGACGGGTCGAAGACCGTGGTGGTCGACTGGCCGACCGCGTTGGTCGCCACGACCTTCGTGGTGAGGCCGTTGGACAGCGTGTAGGCGGTCGTGCCGGTGGTGTCGTTGGCGTCGGTGGCCCGCACGGTCCGCCCGTACTGGTCGTAGGTGACCCGGGTCTTCGTGAGGTAGTCGAAGGCGCCGTTGCGGTAGTCGAAGGCCACCTGGGTGACGCTCACGTTGCCGACGGTCGGCGCCGCCTGCGGCCAGGTGGTGTCGAAGGTGTCGGTGTCGTAGAACGTCCGGGACCGGGAGATCACCTGCGCGGGACGGCTCACGCTGGTGGGCGCGGTCAGGCCGTTGACGCCGGACCCACCGCAGGGCACCGCGTCGGTCTCGACGGCGGCGACCAGCCCGACGATGTTCGCCGCGGTGTTGGCCGGCGCGTAGGTCGTCGTGGTGCAGGTGGCCAGCGACGGGTCGGTGACGTCACCGTAGTCGTACTGGACGGTGGGCAGGCCGGTGGTGGTGTCGTAGGTCGTGTCGGTGCGCGTCGTCAGCCACTTCGTCGGCGTGCTGGAGGTGATCGCGTTGGTGTTGCGGGTCGTGACCGCCCGGGTCATGTGCGAGGCCAGGTCGTCGAGGCCAGTGCGGGCACGGTGGGCCAGCACCAGGCTGACCCAGTAGTCCGTGACCGAGGCCGACTCGACCGGGCCGCCGTCGCTCGTGTATTGGATGGTCTGGCGGGCCTGCCCGGACAGCTCAGCAGTGTCCGGGACCGACTGCGCGGCGCCGGCGACCGTGACGTCGGTCGACAGGGCGACCGTCGCGGTGCGGCGGGTGCCGTCGGGCAGCTTGTCGCCGTCCATGCCGCGGTAGTAGCGGGTCTCCGACAGCGTCCTGGCCTCGAGGCCCGAGCCGGTGCGGGTGCGGACCCGGCCGTAGCCGCGCCACTGCCCGTACGTACGGTGCTTCGCCTTGGTCAGCTCGTTGTCGTCCAGATGCCAGGCGCCGCCGTCGAGGTACTCGTACGTGCTGGTCTGCACGGGGCTCTTGCCCGTGGGGTCCTGGTCGGACACCTCGGTGACCACGTACTTGTGGAACCAGTCGAGGGTCGGGTTGGAGGCACCCTCCGGGGTCCAGTACACCGGGTAGCAGAGGCTGGTGTTCTGGCTGGGCACGATCGTCACCGGTGCGGTGCACTCGGTCTTGTAGCCGATCCCGATGACTTCGCCGGTCTCGGTGGTGATGGTGGAGATGCGGTGGTGGTTCATCGCCGGCGCGCCGTCGATGCCGTCGGCGCGGTTCGCCAGCCTGGTGAACTCGAACGTCGTCGCCGGCAGCGTGATCGCGCCGGTGCCCGTGCCGCCGGTGCGCTTGATCGACTCCAGCCAGAGTCCGGGGGTCGTGCCGTCCTCCGGCGACGGGAAGCTGTGCTGCAGCGCGAACGAGTCGACGGAGGTGTAGGCGGAACCGTTCCAGATCTGCGTGGCGATCCCCTTGGTGCGGATCCGCGTCCAGAACGACACCGAGTGGTTGTTGCAGGCCTTGCCGGCGTCGCAGTTGAGGTCGTACGGGGTGTCGGGCCACTTCGTCTTGGCGTTGACGATGTTGGCGGGTGCGCAGACCGTGTCCGACTCGATGCACCGCTCGGTGTTGTCGAACTTGACGCGGGCCGGTGCGCTGGTCGCGTACGGGTCGGGGTCGCGCAGGCCGTAGTCAATGTGGTCGACGTAGCCGCCACGGACGTAGGGCACGCCGGTCGTGGACCCGTTCGGGCCGTAGTAGTTCTGCTCGGTCTTGTAGTAGTACGCGTAGGCGTTGTGGTGGGTGTCCACGACGTAGTCGAGGTTCCACTTGTACGCCTGGTCGCAGTACGACGCGTCGAAGCCGGAGGACTTGTAGCAGGGGTCGGCCGAGCGCGGCGCGTACACCCGCTGCGTCCACGCGGAGTTCGTGGCGTCCTTGCCGCTCGCCCAGCCGGGCAGCTTATTGAGGCCGAAGAAGTACTGGGTGCCGTCCTTGGTGGTGATCTTCCAGTACTCGCCGTCGTTGTCGCCGTTGTCCGCGCCCGTCAGCAGCTCGACCCGGGCGCCGTCGTCGGTGGACAGCTTCCAGTGCGTCGGGACGCTGGTGTCGTAGATCAGGTCGCCGGAGCCGGCGCCGAACGCCACGTGCACGATCGGGCCCGCCCAGCAGGAGTCGCCGGTCTTCTTCGGCGAGCCGTCGTCGTCGGAGCAGGTCCGGTACGTCCGCTCGACGGATCCGGGGTCGTAGCTCCACCCGTCACCGATCGGCGACGACTGGTTGTTGGTCGCGACCTGCTTGCCGTCCATCGACTGCGACGAGTACGCCAGGGACACCGACGGCGACAGCGTGCCCGGCACCGGCGGGAGCGGGATGGGGTACGTGTAGCCGAAGTCGCCGGAGCTGTTGCCCGCGCTCCACGACCCGGCCGGCTTCAGCGGGGTCGCGCCGTAGTCGCCTGACGTGCCGCTGGCCCCGGCGGTCAGCGCGAACACGACCGACGAGGCGGCCTTGCCGTCGCGCAGCGCCTGCCCGCCGGCCGGGATCGTCACCAGCCCGGACAGCGTGCCGTCTCGGTCCCGGGTCGTGTGCACCGCAGTCTGCGCCGTGCACGCGGCGACCTCGGGCGTGCTCAGCGAACACGGCGGCAGTGTCACCAGCCGGAGCCGGTTGGCGAAGTCGCCGCCGTACTGGCCCGCGACCTGGGCGGGGTCGACCGAGACCCGGACCTGCCCCTCCTGTGCGGCCGGCTCCGCGGGCTGCGCCTGCAGCAGGAAGCCTTTGACCCCGGCCCGCTCCGAGGCGGTCCGGTCCGCGAGGGAGATCTTCAGCTTCGTCGGGCCCGCGCTGCCCCGCGCCACCCGGACCGGCAGCTCGCCGGCCTTCGTCGAGGGCACCGCGGCCGGCTGGCGGGATGTCCGGGCGGCGTCCGCGGCCTGGGCGTCGGCGGCGGTGAGGTCGACGGTGGCGCTGCCGGCGGCCGGCCACGACACGGCGGGCGGGGTCCACACCGGCGCGGCGGCCGGCTTGCGCACCGCTGCCGGGGTCGCCGCCTTGCCGCCCTGGACGCTGGACCACTGCTGCTCCGCCGGCGCTTTCACCGGCTTGGCCTCCGCCACCGACGGCAGGGCCACGAAACCGCTCGTCACCAGCGTCAACGCGAGCGCGCGGAGCAGCGTCCGCCGCGCCGGGGCGCGGCCCGGTCGTGGTGGTCGAAGGGTCTTGAACCTGATTTTGGACATGCCGGTGCCGCGCGTCGCCATGTGTGGATCCCCCGTGTGATCGCAGAAGCGTGGGCGGAGCTTACAACAATGTATGCAGATGTATGTACCCCTGGATCTGGGCCTCCTGATCCCGTAGCCTGCGCGGTCGAACGTGTTCAGAATGTGCCGGCCGCTGCCGTCCTCGGTGTTCGGCGGCCACAAACGACGCTGACCAGTGTCTATCTCAACGGGGGAATCACCATGCCAAGGGCAGGGTTAACCGCAGCGCGCGCTCGAAGCGGGCTGTCCATCGTCGTCACGGCCGCCGTTGCCGGCGCCGGGATCGGGATCCTTGTCACACCCGCCGCCCCGGCGGTCGCTGCGCCGGCGGTGCCGAAGCAGGCCGTCCGGCCGGTCGAGGACGCCGCGGCGCGGGCCCGCGCGACGGGCCGGCCGGTCGAGGTGGCGTCGGCGACGTCGGCGACGCAGCAGACGTTCGCCAACCCGGACGGCACCTTCACCACGAACCTGAACGCGCAGCCGGTCCGCACCAAGCGCGACGGCGCCTGGGTCGGGCTCGACGCGTCGCTGCGCCGCAACGCCGACGGCAGCTACAGCCCGGCCGCGTCCGCGGCGCCGCTGGTCATCTCCGGCGGTGGCGGCGGCGCGTTCGCGACCATGGGCGGCAGCGGCGCGCAGCTCGGCCTGAAGTGGCCGGGCAGCCTGCCCGCGCCGACGGTCAGCGGGCCGACCGCCACCTACGCCGGGGTCCTGCCCGGCGTCGACCTCGCGGTCACCGCCACCGAGCAGGGCGGCTTCTCCCACGTCCTGGTCATCCGCGACGCCGCCGCCACGGCGAACCCGGCGCTGAAGAAGCTGCGCCTGCAGACCGTCGCGCCCGGTGTCACCGTCACGGCCGGCGCCGACGGCAACCTCACCGCCGTCGACGCCACGGGGCAGGTGCGGTTCACCGCTCCGGCGCCCGTCGCGTGGGACTCGGCCACCCCCGCCACGAAGGCGGGCCTGCGATCGACCGCGGCGGAGCTGCCGTTCGTCAACGGCGAGCCGGCCCGCTCCACCGTCCGCGGGCCCGGCGCCGTGGCCCGGCAGCACCGCGTCGGGGTCAGCGTCGAGGCCGGCAACACGGTGGTCATCGCGCCCGACCCGGCGATGCTGCAGGACCCGGCGACCACGTACCCGCTGTACGTGGACCCGTCGTGGAACCCGACCCCGGCGGCCGCGAACCGCAACGCCTGGACGTACGTGAACAGCAACTACAGCACCACCAAATACTGGAACAGCAGCGACTGGGCCCGCGCCGGCTACGCCGGCTGGGAAACGCCTTATTACAAGGCCCGCTCGTTCTTCCAGTTCGGGATCCCCACCAACATCTGGGGCACCAACATCACCAAGGCGACGCTGCAGCTGAAGTCGGTGTGGTCCGCGACGAACAACGTGTACAGCTTCGGCGTCTACCACATGTGCGGGATCAGCAACCAGACCAGCTGGGACAACCAGCCGTGCAAGGGCGGCCTCGTCGCCAGCGCGAACCTGCCCGGCAACTGGCGCAGCGACGGCAGCCCCAACCCGATGCAGCACGACTTCGACGTCAAGAGCGAGATCGTCTCCGCCGCCGCCGGGCACTGGTCGGCCACCACCCTCGGCCTGTTCAACTCCACCGAGACCAACCGCGACGCGTGGCGCAAGTTCCAGAACAACCCGACGATCGCCATCGAGTACAACGCCGTGCCCAACACCCCGACCAACTACGGCAGCAGCCCGTCCGTGCCGTGCGGCGGTGGCGGCCAGATCGGCAACACCGACGTCACGTTCTCCGCGACGGTCAGCGACCCCGACGGCGCGCAGGGCCTGCTCGACGCCGGGTTCAACATCGCCGACAGCACCGCCGGCACCATGGTCGGCACCCCGGTCGTGACGGTCAGCAACAACCAGACGGCGTCGGTCACCATCCCGGCCAGCAGCTTCACGCACGGCCACGTCTACTCGTGGAACGTCCGCGCCAGCGACGGCCACGACCTCGGACCGGTCACGCCGACCTGCTGGTTCAGCGTCAACCAGAACACGCCGTCGGCGCCGCAGGTCACCTCCGTCGCGTTCCCCGCCGACACCACCGGCGCGGCCGTGGGCACCGCCGGCACGTTCCAGCTCTCATGGTCCGGATCCGACCCGGCGATCAGCTACGTCTACAGCCTCAACGTCGAGCCACCGGCCGTCATCCCCGGCGGCTACGGCCCGTTCCGCGGCGGCGCGGTGACACCCGCCGCCTCCGTCGCCGGGGTCCGGACCCCGGTGACCCTCACCCCACGCCGGTTCGGACCCAACATCCTGTACGTGTACGCCATCAACGGCGCCGGCAACCCGAGCCCGGTCACCGCC
Organism: Dactylosporangium sp. NPDC006015; assembly: GCF_040614215.1. NCBI lineage: Bacteria > Bacillati > Actinomycetota > Actinomycetes > Micromonosporales > Micromonosporaceae > Dactylosporangium > Dactylosporangium sp. NPDC006015. Next base: position 39,004 of record NZ_JBEXUD010000023.1, on the reverse strand, counting down.
TACCGGTTCACCACCGACGCACCGGCCCAGCCCGCCGTGTTCGGCGACTACACCGGCGACGGCAAACCGGACGTCGTCTCCGTCGGCACCACCGCCCTGCCCGGCGCCTGGCTGTACGCCGGCACCGACAACGCCGGCCACCTCGCGGCACCGGTCCAGGTCGGCGGCGAAGGCACCGGCGGCGCCGGCAGCACCGGCACCGTCACCGACTGGGCAGGCAGCACCGTCGGCGCCCTCGATCTCACCGGCGACGGCGCCCAGGACCTCCTCGTCAAACTGCCCCGCAGCGACGCCGACGGCAACGTGCTCGTCATCCCCGCCTACGGCGACGGCGGCACCCTCGACCCCAACGAGCGCATCAAGCTGCTCCTGCCGAAGGTCGACGGCACCGACGGCAACCAGGTCGTCGACCAGATCGCCGCCTCGGTGCTGCCCAGCATCACCGGCTCACCGCTGCCCGACCTGTACGTCATCGTCGGCGACGCCCTCTACGTCTACCCGCCCGGCTTCCCGCCCGGCGCCTACGAAAGCCCGATCCTGATCAGCACCGGCTGGACCGGCAAGACCATCACCGCGACACTCAACGGCACCGAACCCGCGCTGTTCGTCCGCACCGACGCCACCGGCAAGGTCGACCTCGTCACCGGCAACACCGCCGGCGGCGTCTTCGCCGGCGCGACCGGCAGCACCACCGCCACCTACTCCACCACCGGGTTCCCAGCGGCCACGACCCCGGTCGTCACCGGCGCCGACATCAACCGCGACGGCAAACCCGACCTGTGGAGCGACCTGCGGCGCACCTCGATCAACGCCAACCTCAACACCGGCGCCGGCACCTTCGCCGCCGCCGTCACCAACGCCACTGGCACCACCGGCCTGGTCAGGTCCGGGCTGCCCGGCGGCCTCTGCCTCGACAACGCCAACGGCTACGCCACCAACTCCAACCCGATCCGCACCTACCGGTGCAACACCGGCCTCGGCGGCCAACTGTGGACCATGCCCGGCGACGGCACCCTCCGCATCCTCGGCAAATGCGCAGACATCGCCGGCATCGGCCCCACCGCCGGCAGCCAGGTCTGGCTCTACGAATGCAACCAGACGGCGAACCAGATCTGGCAACCCGGACCGAACAACAGCCTCGTCAACCCCGGTACCGGCAAATGCCTCGACGCACCCACCCCGGCGGAGACCTCGCTGCGGATCCTCACCTGCAACGCCAGCCCCAACCAGTCCTGGACCCTCGACGGCACCGGCATCGGGTTCGTCCGCTCCGGCTACGCCGGCAAGTGCCTCGACAACAGAAGCGGCACCATGGCCGACGGCAACCCCATCCAGATCTGGGACTGCACCGCCAACGTGCCCCTCGCACAGACCTGGGCACTCCTCGACGACGGCATGCTGCACAGCACCACCTCGATGTGCCTCGACATCACCGGCGGCGGCACCGCCAACGGCACCAAGGTCCAGCTCTACACCTGCAACGGCACCCCGGCCCAAACCTGGCGCCGCGGCCCCAACAACACCCTCGTCAACCCCGCCTCAGGCCGCTGCCTCGACCTGATCAACGGCAACACCGCCAACGGCAGCGCCCTGCAGATCTACGACTGCGTCGCCAACACCACCGCGCAGGTCTGGATCCTGCCGCAGTAACGGTGCGAGGTCGGTGCGGCCGGGCCGGCGACGGTTCGGCCGCACCGCTGTCAGGCCGCACCGGCTGTCAGGGCGCCGGCGAGAACGGGCGGACGCCGACCCGCTCCGTCTCGTTGATGACGTCCCACAGGATGCGTGGAGCCTTCGTGCCCTGGACGGTCCTGACCGTCTTGCGGTAACCGCCGCGGTAGGACACCGTCACCCGGTAGCTGTAGCGGTCGCAGCAGGGGTTCTGCGGCTGGTACGAGTTGCGCAGCCACCGGAACTGCCAGCTCCCGGCCGTCCGCAGCACCGGCCGGCCGCCGACCGTCGTGCGGTCCACCACGAACGAGTCCTGCTGTCCGGCGAAGCCACCCGACCGGTCCAGCACGATCTTGGTGGCGGAGCCGAACGGCACCGGTGCGGCCGCGGCGGGCGCGGCCGGTGCGAGCGCCGCGACCCCGCAGGCCGCGACCAGCGTCACGATGGTGTTGCGGGCGATGCGTCCCATGGTGTCTCCCCCGTGTCCGGCGTCGCCGTCGACGCCTCCTCCCCGAGGACACCACGGACCGCTCGGCGACCATGCCCTAAATGCCGGAAATAGGCCTTACGTGCCGCGCGCCTGGCCGCACGGCCGACCCGTAGGTGGTCCGGATCCGGGGGTGGCCCGGGGCGCTCCCCGATGCCCGGACCCCCTCCCGGACGCGACAGTTGAACGGTCGAACACGAGCGAAGGAGAAAAACGAGATGGAGACCGTTCACGGCACGATGCGCCAGCACGACCTGGTGCGGCCGGTGCAGGGGCGGGTGCTCGGCGGCGTCTGCGCCGGGCTGGGGCGGCGCTTCGGCATCGACCCGTGGCCGGCGCGGCTGCTGTTCGCGCTGATCCTGCTGGCGATTCCCGGGACGCAGATCCTCGCCTACCCGATCCTGTGGATCCTCATGCCGGCCGAGACCGCACCGAAGCCCGCCGAGCCGAAGCTCGCCGAGCCGGAGCCGACCCTGACGAGCGTCTGACCACCGCCACCGCCACCGCCGCGCCGGAGCCGCCGCGTCGGAGCCGGTCAGGCCGCCGGGCCCGTGGGCCACGGCTCGCCCGTGGTCGCGTCGAAGCGGTGGATCGTCTTCTCGCCGGCGACGAACAGCGCGGCGCGGCCGTCCACGTCGAGCGCGCAGACCGCCTCGAGGCACTCGTCGCCGAAGGACACCGGGGCGGCGACCGGCTCGAAGGTGGCGAGGTCGAAGCGCCACAGGTTGCCGCCCTCGACCACGGCCAGGACCGGACCGGGCGCCAGGCACACGGAGGCGCCCTCCTCGAAGGCCCGGAATTCGCCGACCAGGTCGCCGCTGACCGGGTCCACGCGCCGGATCGACTGGTCGGCGCTGGACGTCGCGAGCAGGGTGCGCCCGCCGATCTCGAACGGCACGATCGCGAAGTACAGCTCCAGGTGCGCGGACAGCGGCGGGCCCACCGGCACGCCGGTGACGGCGTCCCAGCGCCACAGCCGGCCGGTGTCCTCGCCGCACGCGAGGTGGGTCCGGCCGCCGACGGTGTAGACGGCGATCCGGTCGACGCTGCCCTCGTGCACCAGCGGCGGGGCGATCTCGGCGCCGGAGGCGGCGTCGAACCGCCGGACCGCCCCGTCGGAGTCGCCGAGCACGAGGACCGTGCGGCCGTCGTGGACGTACGACGTCACCGCGCAGACCCACGGCGCCTTCAGGTCGCCGGGCCGCGCCAGCCGGAGATCGGGCGCCGCGGGCGCCGGGTGCGGCAGCCGCCACTGCCGGACGACCTCACCGTCGAGGGCGGTCACCAGCACCGGCTCGCCGCCGTCCGAACTGAGATGCGACCTGATGAGGCCGCCCATCGCGTGCCACCCGCCGACTCCCGACACCCCGATCGTCACGCCGGTCGCCGCGTCGTACACCGTGATCTGGCGGCCACGGTCCGCGCCCACCCGGACGAGCACGGGGCGGCCGTAGGCGACGGCGCCGAACAGACGACCGTGGGCCTCGCTCCAGTACCCGTCATGGACGGCGAACGGCGGGCCGAGCGGATCGCGCACGGGCACACTCCCAGCGGTCGGCGGCCGGAGCCCCGGCGCCCCGCGACGGTATCAGCGGCCGACGACGGCGGTCACCCGGCCGCGGGGGCGCGCAGCGGGGCCAGGGCCCCGGTCCAGCGGACCAGCTCGTCGAGCATCGTGACGGCGCCGGCCTCCATGGTCTCATTGGGGCGCAGCGTGCCGTCCTCGTCCACGAACTGGGCGACGAACGGGATGTGCACGCCCTCGGGGATCGGCATCATCTTCAGGACGGTCAGCACCGGCTTCAGCGACTGCACGGCGCGGGCGCCGGCCGCGACGCCGCCGTAGCTGACCAGGCCGACAGGCTTGTGGGCCCACTCCTGGGACAGGAAGTCGAGGGCGTTCTTCAGCGGCGCGGTGTAGCCGTGGTTGTACTCGGGCATGACGATCACGAAGGCGTCGGCCCGGTCGACGGTCGCGCTCCAGTCGAGGGTGTGCTGGTGCTCGTAGCGGCGCAGCCGCGGGTGGTTGGGCTCGTCCATCAGCGGCAGGTTCCGCTCGGCGAGGTCGACGAGCTCCACCTGCTCGAAGCCGCCGTGCTTGACCGCCGCGGCGTGGATCCACTCGGCGACCGGCAGGCCGACCCGCCCCGGGCGGGTGCTGGCGATGATGATCTGCAGGGTGTGCACGGTTCTCCCTCGTTCAATTGCTGACGTGTCAACAAATGTAGCCGGATTTTGCTGACGTGTCAGCATCCATCGGTACGATGTGACGCATGACCGAACCGCGGTGGCTGGACCGGGACGAGGAGCGCATGTGGCTGGCGTTCCTGCGGATGCGCCGGACGCTCGACGTGGCGATCGACGGGCAGCTCGCCGAGGCGGGCCTGTCGGCCGCCGACTACGACGTGCTCGCGCCGCTGTCCGAGAGCGACGGGCAGGTGCTGCGCGTGCGGGACCTGGCCGCGGGCATCGGCTGGGACCGCAGCCGGATCGCCCACCACCTGCGGCGGATGGAGCAGCGCGGGCTCGTCGCGCGGTCCGGGTGCCGCACCGACGGGCGCGGCACGATGGTCAGGCTCACCGAGCAGGGACGCGCGATGATCACCGCCGCCGCGCCCGGGCACGTGGCGACGGTCCGGCGGGTCCTGCTCGACCAGCTGGACCCCGACGACCTCGTCCGGCTCACCGCGATCGCCGAGCGGGTGGTCAAGGTCGCCGGCTCCGCCGGCACCGCCCGCACCGGCGGCCCCACCTGAGCCGCACCCTGCCCTGACACCGGGCCGGACCTGCTCAGGTCGGCCGCTCCCACGCCGATGACGTCATAGTGGGAGTCGGCGTGCTGGGGCGGCTCGGTGAGCAGGCGCGGTTGCGGCTGCTCGCCCAGGCGTTCGAGCGCGGCATGGCGGCGAAGGCGGTCGCCGCGCTCGCCGAGGGGGCGCTGGGCGACCTCGTCGAGGTGAACGCCGCCCTGTGCGACCTCGTCGGGCACGGCCGCGACGAGCTGCTCGGACGGTCCTGCGCCACGTTGTTCGACACCGCCGACCGGCCGCCGGTCGTGGCGGCGCTGGCGGCCCTGGCCCGGGACGAGCGGCGTGAGCTGGTGCTCGACGGGCAGCTGCGCAGGCAGGACGGCGGGCTGGTGCCGGTCACGATCCGGGCCACGGTGATCCACGACGCGCTCGGCGGGGCGCACGTGGCCGCCGAGTTCGCCGCACGGACCACAGCGGCCACGGCACCGGCCACCGCGACCACGGCCCCCGGCGGTCACAGCGAGGCGCTGCTGGACGCGATCGTGTCCGCCACCCCCGACCTGTTGCTGGTGAGCACGCCCGAGGGGCAGGTGGTGCGGGCGAACGACTCGTGGGAGCGGCTGCTCGGCTGGACCGAGGCCGACCTGCAGGGCATGGACGTCACCACGCTGATCCACCCGGACGACGTCGCCTCGAGCGTGGCGGCGGCCCGGGTGGCCGCGGACGGCGGGCCGGCCGCCGGGCTGCGCAACCGGTACCGGACCCGCGGCGGCGACTACCTGTGGCTGCAGTGGAACGGCGCCGCGCTGCCCGGCCAGGACCTCGTCGTCGGCATCGCCCGCGACGTGACCGCGGCCGTCGAGGCGCAGCGGCGCGCCGAGCGGGAGACGGCGAGGCTGCGCACGACGATCGCCGTGCAGCGCGAGGTGACCGCCGCCGCCGACGACCGGGCCGCGGTGCTGCGGCTGATGGCGGAGCGGACACTGCAGGTGATCCCGGGCGGCGACGCCGCCGTCGTCGCGCTGCTCGACGCCGACGGGGCGGCGTTGCAGGTCGCGGCCGGGACCGGCACGGCCGGCGCCGACGAGCCCCGGATCCCGGTGAACGGGTCGCTGTCCGGCCTGGCGATCCTGACCGGCTCGACGCAGCGCTGCGACGACACCCGCGCCGACGAGCGGATCTCGGCCGCGGTGAGCGCGGCCGTCGGCGTCCGGGCGCTGATTGTGGCGCCGCTGCTCGGCGTCTCCGGCCCGCTCGGGGCGCTGCTGGTCAGCAGCCCGGCGCCGGGGGCGTTCAACGACGCCGACGAGCAGCAGCTGACCCTGCTCGCCGACGCCCTCGCCGGCGCGCTGCGCCACGCCGACGACGCGGCCCGCAACCAGGCGCTGCTGCGCGCGACGACCGCCGCGAACGCGCAGCTGCAGGCGCAGCGCGGCGAGGCCCTCGCCGCCGTGGAGCGGCTCGAGCACAGCGAGCGGCGCTTCGCCGACGTGTTCGACCACAGCCCGGTCGCGAAGGTCGTCGTCGGGCTGCGCGGCGCGGACCGGGGTCGGATCACCCTGGCCAACCCCGCGTTCGCGCGGCTGCTCGGGTACAGCGCCGGCGAGGCCGCCGCGCTGACCGTCACCGACCTGCTCGCCGAGCCGTCGGCGGCCCTGGAACAGGCGCTGACCGCGCTCGCCGACGGCCGGGCGAGCCGCGCCGTGCGCCAGTCGGTGCTGCGCCACCGCGACGGCCACCGGATCGAGGTCGCCACCCACACGTCGGTCATCACCGACGCCCGCGGGCCGGCGGCCGCGGTGCTGCAGATGCTCGACGTCAGCGCCGAGCAGGCCGCCGCCCGCTCGACGGAGCGGGAGTTCCAGCGCCTGCGCGACACGCTGCTGGTGCAGCGGGAGGTGACCGCGGCCGCCGCCGACCGCGACGGCGCGATCCGGGTCGTCGCCGACCGCGCGGTGCAGCTGTTCCCGGCCGCGGACGGCGCGGTCGTCGAGCTCCTCGACGGTGACGCGCTGTACTACGCCGCCACCGCCGGCACGCTCGGCCGGGCGCTGGGCACCCGGGTGCCGGTCGTCGGCTCGCTCAGCGGCACCGTCCTGGCCACCGGCGCCCCAGCGGCCTGCGCCGACACCAGCGACGACCCCCGGGTCAACCGGGCCACGTGCGCCCGGCTCGGCATCGGCTCCATGCTCATCGCGCCGCTGCTCGCCGGCGACACCGTCATCGGCGCGCTGAAGGTCTCCGCGGTCCGCCCCCGCGCCTTCGACGACACCGACGAGCAGCAGCTGGCGCTGCTCGCCGACAGCCTCAGCTCGGCGCTGCGCCACGCCGACGACGCGGCGCACAGCGCGGAGCTGCTCGCCGAGCGCACCCGGGCCCTCGCCGCGCTGGAGGTCAGCGAGACCCGGTTCAAGCTCGCGTTCGACAACTCGCCGCTCGGCGTCGTCCTGGCCAGCCTCGACCCCGGCCAGGTCGGCCGCTACCTGCACGCCAACGCGGCCATGGCCGCCATCACCGGCTACAGCACCGCCGAGCTGATGACGATGACGTTCCGGGACCTGCAGCACCCCGACGACGTGGCCAGCACCGACGGGCTCACCGCCCAGCTGCTCTCCGGCGAGCGCGAGACGCTCATGGTCGAACGCCGGTACCGGCACAAGGACGGCCACACCATCTGGGCCAACGTGCACGTCGCGATCGTCCGCGAGCACGGCATCCCGCGTTACCTGGTCAACCAGGTCGAGGACGTCACCCAGCGCCGGGCCGAGCTCGCCCAGCTGCACCGCCAGGCGACGCTGCTGCAGCTGATCCCCGCGGCCGTCATCGTCCGTGGCCTCGACGGGCGCATCGTGTGGTGGAACCAGGGCGCGGAGGACCTCTACGGGTGGCCGCTCGCCGCCGCCACCGGCGAGGTCACCCACCAGCTGCTCGCGACCGGCTTCCCCGACGGCGGCACCGAGGCCGGCCAGACCGCCGCCCTGCTGCGGGACGGCCGGTGGGAGGGCCAGCTCGAGCACGTGACCGCCGCCGGCCGCACCGCCATCGTGCTCAGCCGGCAGGTCCTGCAGCACGACGACCAGCCCGGGCTCGCCGGGACCGTGCTGGAGGTCAACACCGACGTCACCGCGGAGCGCGCCGCCGAGGACGCCCTGGCGGCGAGCGAGGCCCGTTTCCGGGCCCAGTTCCACAACTCCGCCGTCGGTCAGATCGTCCGCAACCTCGACGGCAGCCTCGCCGAGGTCAACGCCGCCTACGCCGCGATGCTCGGCTACCCGCCCGGGCAGCTGCTCGGCACGAACAGCCTGCACAGCATGCACCCCGCCGACCTGCCCGCCGTCGCGAGCCGCCTCGACGACCTGCTCGCCGGTCGCCGGGCCGCGTTCACCCTGGAAGGCCGGATCCGGCACGCCCGCGGGCACTGGGTCGACGTGGAGGCCAGCGTCACCCTGGTCCGCGACCCCGACGGCCGACCGGACCACTTCATCGGCGTCGTCACCGACACCACCCGCCGTCGCGCCGCCGAACGGGCCCGGGACGCCGCCGCCACCGAGCTCGCCGACCGCAACACCGAGCTGGAGGACGCCAACCGGCTCAAGCTCGACCTCATCGGCATGCTCGGGCACGAGATCGGCAACCCGCTCGCCGCGATCCTCGGCTACACCGAGATCTTCCTCGACGACTGGGCCACCCTCGACGACGCCCGCAAGACGAAGATCATCACCGGGATCTCGCGGCAGGCGCACCGCCTCGACGACATCGTGCAGGAGGTCCTCACGATGGTGCGCATCGACGCCGGCGCCATCCACGCCCACCGCGAGCCGGTGCGGCTGCACGAGCAGATCCACACCGCGCTCACCGCCGCCGGCGCCGACGTCCCGATCCTCGGGCCCTCGGTCGACGCGCTGGTCAACCCCGGTCACCTCCAGCACATCCTCACCAACCTGATCTCCAACGCCGGCAAGTACGGCGGCGGCGCCATCGCCGTGCGCGTCGTCGACCCCGGCGACGGGCGCGTCCAGATCCGGGTCGAGGACGAGGGGCCGGGCGTGCCCGAGGAGTTCCGCGACCGGCTGTTTCAGCGGCTCGCCCGCGCCGACCGCGACGCCGGCCGGGTCAAGGGCACCGGCCTGGGCCTCTACATCGTGCACAGCCTCGTGCGCGCCAACGGCGGCGACGTCCACCACGAGCCCAACCCCGGCGGCGGGTCCGTGTTCGTCGTCACCCTCGAGGCGCCCGACCAGTGACATCCCTCAGGTCCCGGCGGCCGTGGCCGATGTCGAGCCTGCACGAACCCGCGGACGATTGGTGTCACCATGACGCGCAGCACGACCCTCCCGGTTGCCGATGCCGCCGTCGTACGGCTGCTGCGCGACCGCGACGTGTGCCCGATCTATCAGCCGATCGTCGACCTCACCACCGGCGACGTCGTCGGGGTCGAGGCGCTCGCCCGCGGGCCCGCCGGCTCCGACCTGCACATGCCCGCGCAGCTGTTCGCGGCCGCCGCGGCGGCGGGCCTGCTGCCGGAGATCGACCAGCTGTGCGCGACCCGCGCGCTGGAGCAGGCCCGCGACGCCGCCGCGACGCCGCCGCTGGTGTTCATCAACGCCGAACCGGCGGTCCTGGACCGGCCACTCACCCCGGAGCTCATCGCCGTCATCAACAGCGGCCTGCCGTTCAAGATCGTGCTGGAGTTCACCGAACGCGCCCTGGCCCGGCAGCCCGCCCGGATGCTGCAGGTCGCCGACGTGACCCGCTCCTGGGGCAACCGGATCGCCCTGGACGACGTGGGCGTCGAGCCGGCGTCGCTGGCGTTCATGCCGCTCGTCGCGCCCGACGTCGTCAAGCTCGACATGAGCCTGCTGCGCTCCCCGCACCGGCCCGACACCGTGGACACGGCCGCCGCCGTCGCCGGCTACGCGCACCGGGTGGGCGCGACCGTCATCGCCGAGGGCATCGAGACCGAGGCGGACCGCGCGACCGCCGCCGCGCTCGGCGCCAACTGGGGACAGGGCTGGCTCTTCGGCCGTCCGGGACCGCTCGACGCGCTCGACGCCGGCAGGTTCGCCGCCGCCGTCGACCTCCACACCGCCGAACCGGCCGCCGGCGCGTTCCCGGTGACGCACACCGGCGACGCCGACACGGTCGACGACCTGTGGCAGGCGCTGCTGCGCCGCGTGCGGCGCTGGCACACCCCCGCGTCGGTGCTGTGCGCTGGCCGCGACACGACCACCCTCACCCGCTGGGCGGCCGCCCTCGGCGGCGTGGACCTGGCCTTCCGCGGCGTCGCCGGCGCGCTGCCCGCAGCCGTGCCCGGTGTCCGCGTCTGCCGCCCCGACCTCGTCACCACCGACGACGACGCGCTCACCGCCGTCGCCGTCACCGCGCACAGCGCCGTCGTGCTGCGCGCCAGGCCCGGACCGGACGGCGCGTTCGACATCACCTTCACCGACGACATGACCCTCGCGGTCCAGCTCGCCCGGGCGCTGCTCAACGCCTTCGTCTGACCCGGCCCCGGGCGCCGCTCAGCCCCTTGACGTGGTCCCGTCCGGCCCGGCCTCGGCCGGCACCTCGAACAGGTCGAGCAGCCCGGTGATCTCCAGGACCTGCCGCACGATCGGCGTCGGTCCGACGACGAGCATCCGGGCGCCGCGATGCTGCACGTACTTGCTGAAATTCAGCAGGCAGCGGATGCCCTGCGAGCCGAGCAGCCGCACCTCGCCGATGTCGACGGCGACGTCCGCCTGCGGGGCGAGCCCCAGCGTGTCGGCGCCCGCCATCAGCAGCGCCGCCGCCGTCGGCGAGTCCAGGTCACCGGCGACCAGCAACCGGTGTCGCCGCTCACCGGGCGGCGCCGCGAGAACTTGCACCTGCAGGTGGTCCGAGGCGGAGGTGAACGTGGTGGGTGCGCGCTGCGCGTCCATGCGGGGAGACCCCCTCGCGGTGAGATGGTGGACCGCTCCCACACGGTTGAAGGAGCTGCCCGCCGAATCGACCCTACCGCATGAGGGCTCCCGCCGCGTTCGTCAACCGGGCGAACCCACCTCTGTCGACACCGCCCAGTCCTCGTACACGCGCCGCAGCTCAGGGCAGGCGTAGGCGGAGCATGGTCCAGGAGACCGGCGGCAGGTCGACGCGGACGGTGTCGTCGTCGGCGGTCGCCGAGGGGTTCGGGTGGGGCAGGACCGACGTGGCGTCGTCGGGCGTCGCGGACCAGGTGTGGTCCGGGTTGGACAGGGTCAGCGCCTCCACGACCCGCAGGCGGGGGAAGCCGCGCGGATGGAAGGTCAGGGCGACCGGCCGCGACACGGACCGGTTGACGGCGAACAGGACCAGGTCGCCCGTCGAAGGCTCGTACGTGGCGACGGCGTCGACGGCGGAGACCGGGCCGAAGCGGGTCGTGTCGTGGACCGGGGCGTCGATCGCGGCCCGCAGGACCTCGCCGGCGGCGTGGCGGGCGGTCAGGGCGAAGGGGTGGAACGTCGTCTGCCGCCAGGACCGGCCGCCGGGCTCGGTCATGATCGGGGCGATGACGTTCACGAGCTGGGCGAGCGACGCCGCGTGGACGCGGTCGGTGTGGCGCAGCAGCGAGATCAGCAGGCTTCCGGCGACGACGGCGTCGGCGACGTTGTAGCGGTCCTCCAGCAGGGTCGGGGCGACCGGCCAGTCGTCGCCGGTCGGCGGGCGGGACTCGGCGCGGCCGGCGTACCAGACGTTCCACTCGTCGAACGAGACGTGGATGCGCCTGGTGGCCTTGCGGGCGGCGCGGACCGCGTCGGCGGTGGCGACGACCGCGTCGATGAAGTGGTCCATGTCGACGGCGGAGGCGAGGAACGAGGCGAGGTCGCCGTCCTCCTCGCAGTAGTAGGCGTGCGCGGAGACCAGGTCGACCACGTCGTAGGTCTCGGTGAGCACGACGCGTTCCCACTCGCCGAACGTGGGCATGCCGGAGCCTGACGACCCGCACGCGACCAGCTCCAGGTCGGGCTGGATCTGCCGCATGGCGCGCGCGGTCTCGGCGGCGAGCCGCCCGTACTCGTGGGCCGTCTTGTGCCCGGTCTGCCACGGGCCGTCCAGCTCGTTGCCCAGGCACCACATCCGGATGTCGTGGGGCTCCTCGGCGCCGTTCGCCCGCCGCCGGTCCGACCACGCCGTGCCGCCGCGGATGTTGCAGTACTCGAGGAGGTCCAGCGCCTCCTGGATGCCCCGGGTGCCGAGGTTGACCGCCATCATCGGCTCGACGCCGGCCTTGCGCGCCCAGCGGACGAACTCGTCGACGCCGACGGTGTTCGGTTCGGTCGAGTGCCACGCCAGGTCGAGCCGGGCCGGTCGCTGCGCCCGCGGGCCGATGCCGTCCTCCCACCGGTACCCGGACACGAAGTTCCCGCCCGGGTACCGCACGGTGCTGACGCCGAGCTCGCGGACCAGATCGACGACGTCGCCGCGGAAGCCGTCCGCGTCGGCGGTCGGGTGCCCCGGGTCGTGCAGGCCGGTATACACGCACCGGCCGAGGTGCTCGACGAACGAGCCGAACGTCCGCCGGCGCACCGGCCCGACGACGAAGGCACGGTCGACGGTGACGCTCGCGAGCAGCATGCGGACCTCCTCAGCAGAGGTGGCCGTGCGGGAAGCCGCACGGCCACCGTTCACCGGACGAAACTAGCTGAGACTGAACCGCTGGTTGGCCTGGCCGTTGCAGTCGTAGAGCTGGACCTGCTGGCCGTTGCCGGTGCCCCAGACGTCGAGGCACCGTCCGGACTGCACGCTGGTGATGGTGCCGTTGCTGTTGACGTTCCACTGCTGGTTGGACTGGCCGTTGCAGCTGTAGATCTGCACGGCCGACCCGTTGCCGGACCCGGCGGCGTCCAGGCACACGTTGCCGTACACGGTCAGCTGGCGGCTCGACGTGTACGTCCACTGCTGGTTGGTCTGGCCGTGGCAGTCGTACAGCTGCACGCGCGTGCCGTTGGTGCGGGAGGAGTTCGGCACGTCGATGCAGCGGCCGGACTGGGCGCCGACGATGCGCTTCGCGCCGGAGGGCGGCGGCGAGGACTGCCCGCCGGTGGGCGAAGAGGTCGGGCCGGTGGGCGAGGAGGTGGGGCCGGCGGCGTTGAGGGCGTTGAGGACCGAGGTGTAGGCGGCCTTCTTGTTGCCGCCGCCGTCGAACAGCAGCGGGCTCTCGTTGGACCGCCACGAGTCGCTGTCCCGCACGCCCCAGACGGTGATGCCGACGCAGCGGGGCACGTTCATGCACGCCTGGGTCAGCCCGCCGTACTGCGACGTCGAGGAGTTCGTGACGTCGACCTCGGTCAGCGCCACGTCCACCCCGAGCGCCGCGAAGCTCGACAGCGTCGTCTGGAAGTTCCCCGGCAGCGAGCTACCCCCGGTGAAGTGGGTCTGCAGACCCACACAGTCGATCGGCACGCCCCGGGACTTGAAGTCCTGGATCATCCGGTACACGCCCTGCGTCTTGCCGTACGACCAGTTCTCGATGTTGTAGTCGTTGTAGCACAGCTTCACCGACGGGTCCGCGTTCCTGGCGGTACGGAACGCCACCTCGATCCAGTCGTTGCCGGTGGCCTGCAGGTTGGACTGGCGGCGGCTGCCGTCCTCGTTGAAGGCCTCGTTCACCACGTCCCAGTAGGCGAGCTTGCCCTTGTAGTGGCCCATCACCCCGTTGATGTGGTCGATCATCGCCTGCCGCAGGGCGGAGCCGCTGATCCCGCCCCACCAGCTCGGCTGCTGCGAGTGCCAGGCCAGGGTGTGACCCCGGACCTTCATCCCCCGCTGGGTCGCCCAGTTGTAGATCTGGTCGCCCGAGCTGAAGTTGAACACCCCCCGCTGCGGCTCCGTCGCATCGGGCTTCATCTCGTTCTCGGCCGTGATCATGTTGAACTCACGGCCGGCGATCGTCGTGTACGTCGAGTCGCCCAGCCGACCGGCCGCGACCGCCGTGCCGAAATACCGGCCCGACTGCGCCGCCGCCGCACCCAGCGTGCTCGCCGCCGCGTCCGCCGCCGGCATCATCACCGCAGCCACCGCAGCCACCACGACGCCGACCACACCGGCGGTCAGCGCGATCAACGGCGGGCGCCGCCGTGGGCGTCGATGGGCGAAGTGATTTTCCGCCATCCTGAACTCCTTGCGTCACCAGGACGCCCAGACGTTTCGGCGGAACGGCTGGACGTCGATTCGGGATTGATGTACGGCGATCATGTGTCGCCGCACCGATTCCGACAAGGTTTTTCGCAAAAACTCGATCAGCGCCGATGCGACCTGCGGAACCGGTGCGGCATAACACAAATTACGAAATCTGCAGGGACGCGTCGTCGAGATAGAAGTTGTCGGTGCCCGCGGTCGTTTCGACGTAGAAGGTGGCGCCGGTCAGTGTGCCGGTCCAGGAAACGCTCGCGGTGCCGGACAGCTGCGTCCAGCCGCCCGCATTCACGGCGGTCGCCGGGGCCAGCTGCACGTAGCTGGTCGTGCCGCCGGCGGTGACGGCCAGCATGACCTTCGCGCTTGGCGTGCCGCTCGCGCTGCGGACCCAGGCGCTCGCGCTGTAGGTCCTGCCGCTGACCAGCTTGCCGGTCACGTCCTGGGCGGCGCCGTTCCACGCGGCGGTCCGCCCGGTGACCAGCAGCGACTGGCTGCCGCCGTGCGCGGTGCCGCTCGCCGACAGCGTGCCGCTGCCGAACATGCTCCACCCCGACGTGCCGCTCTCGGCCGTGCCGTTGACGAGGAGGTTCCCGCCGCCGCTGCCGCCGCCTCCGGTGAACTGCCACCAGTTGACGTTGAACAGGTTGCCGCTGCCGCCGGCGAACTTCAGGTACAGGTCGTGGGTGCCGGTCGCGCCGCTCACCGGGCAGGTGACGCTGGTCCAGCTCTGCCAGCCGCCGGTGCCGGCGACGGTGCAGGTGCCGACGAGCGGGCCGTTGACGCCGTCGACGTGCAGCTCGATGCGGCCACCGCTGGTGGCGGAGGCGACCCTGGCGGTGAACGACGTGGCGCCGCCGCCGAACGCGACACCCTTGACCTTGATCGAGTCGTTGTTCTCGATCCAGCCGACGTTCATGCCGCCCTCGCTGGAGGGCTCGGTCTCCACGCCGGTCTCCCAGGCGATCGTCTCGGCCTCCTGCCGCACGTACGGGTCGAGCGTGCCGACCTGCGGCGCGCCGCCGCTGGTCATGGTGATCGTCGGGATGGTGCCGTCGGCGTTGTAGCTGAACTTCTCCACGGCCACGGAGCGGGTGTAGCCGCCACCGCCGGGCAGCGCGCCGTTGTGGTAGAAGAAGTACGACCCGCCGTTGAAGTCGACGACGCCGGCGTGGTTGGTGAAGCTGCCGCCCTGCGTGGGCATGACGGTGCCGCGGTAGGTCCACGGGCCGGTCGGGCCGGGTGCGGTGGAGTAGCCGATGAACTCCGAGCAGCACTTGGCGGCGAACACGTTGTAGTAGAGGCCGTTGCGCTTGTAGACCCAGGGGCCTTCCTCGTACAGCGTGGGGCGGCTCGCGTTGCCGGTGCGGGTGCCGAACCCCGACGTGGTGAGCGGGATCTGGGTGACGCCGCCGGAGTAGGAGATCATGTCGGTGTTCAGCCGCACGTACCAGAGGTTGGGGTTGCCCCAGTACAGGTATGCCTGCCCGTTGTCGTCGATGAAGACGGTCGGGTCGATCTCGTTGTTCTCCACCAGCGGCCGGCCGATGGCGTCGGTGAACGGTCCGGTGGGGCTGCTGGAGACGCCGACGCCGATGGCCATCCGGCCGGTCGCGCGGTTCGTCACCGGCACATACCAATAGAACCTGCCGTTGCGGTTGACGACCTGCCCGGCCCACGCGTTGGCGCTGGCCCAGCTAAAGGTCGCGAGGCTCATCGGCGAGCCGTGGTCGGTCCAGTTCACCATGTCGGCGGAGGAGTAGACCCGCCACTCCTTCATGGTGAAGTAGGTGGAGTTGTCCTCGTCGTGTCCGGTGTACAGGTAGACCCGGCCGTCGTACACGAGCGGTGCGGGGTCTGCGGTGTAGACGGTCTGCACGATCGGGTTGTCCGCCCGCGCCGGCGGTGTCGGGCCCGCCACCACGATGGCGGCGCCGATCAGCAGCAGCAGGCCGGCGAGTCGTCGCATCGTCATCCTCTCGTCCAGCGCTGGTTCGCCGCGGCGGTGCACGTCCAGAGCAGGACCACGGTGCCGTTGGCGGTGAGGTTGTGGTCGACGTCCAGGCACAGCCCGGATGCGGTGCCGCGGACGGTGCCGTCGGCGTTGAGGGTCCACTGCTGGTTCGTCCCGCCGTTGCAGTCCCACAGCTGCGCCTTGGCGCCGGCGGTCGCGTTCACGGGCGCGTCGAGGCACTTGCCGAGGGCCTGGATCGTCTGCCCGTCGACCGTCCAGCGCTGGTTGGTGCCGCCGTTGCAGTCCCAGATGACCGGCTGGGTGCCGTTGGCGGTGCTGCTGTTCGGCACGTCCAGGCAGCGCCCGGACGCGGCGCTGACGAGCGTCGACCCGGCCGGCGGGGTGCTCGTCCCGCCGCCGGACACCCGGTACACGACGGTGCCGTGCGCGGGAACGGTCGCGCTGATGCTGCCGGTCGTGGTGCTCGTGGCGTTCGTCCACGCGTCGCGGAGCGTGAACGAACCGCCGGACTTGCCGGCCGCGGCGGCGGTGGTGCTGACCGTGGTGGCCGACCCGCCCTGGTTGAACAGCGCGACCGCGACGTCGCCGTTGGCGAGCCGCTTCGCCAGCACGCGCCGGGTGCCGTCGTTGGAGACCTGGGTCGCCTGCAGGCCGAGGCTGTCCTGGTTGATCGCGATCAGGTTCTGGTTCTTCAGGATCGTCGCGGTCGCGGCGCTCTGCGACCGGATGTCGTTGCCGGCGATGAGCGGCGACGCCATCATCGCCCACAGCGCGAAGTGGCTGCGCATCTCCGTGTCGTTCATGCCGCCGCGGCCGACCTCGAGCATGTCCGGGTCGTTGAACCGGCCCGGAGCGGCGTACCCGGCCAGCGGCACGGTGACGTTGACGATGTTCTGGATGCCCATCGGGTAGCCGTTGGTCTGGCCCGAGTCCCAGGTGTTGGTGATGTCCTCGGTGGTACGCCACAGGTTGGCCACGTCGCCCCAGTTGCGCTGCGGGCCGGTCTTCGCGTGGATGCTGTTCGGGTTGATGCTGTACACGATGGGCCGGCCGGTCGCGGCGAGCGCGTCCCGCATCTTCGCGAACGTCGTCACCTGCTCGCTGATCGTGCCGCTGGGCGAGCACCAGTCGTACTTGAGGTAGTCCACACCCCACGCGGCGAACTGCCGGGCGTCCTGCGCCTCGTGGCCCTGGCTGCCGGTCGCGCCGGGGTAGCTGCCGAAGTACTGCGCGCACGTCTTGTCCAGCGGCGCCTGGTAGATCCCGAACAGCAGGCCACGGGAGTGCAGGTAGTCACCGAGGGCCTTCATCCCGTTCGGGAACCGGCTCGCGTTCGCCTGCAGGTTGCCCTGCGCGTCGCGGGTGGAGTTCATCCAGCAGTCGTCGACGACGACGTACTTGTAGCCGAGGTCCCGCATCCCGCTGCTGACGATCGCGTCGGCCATCTGCCGGATCAACGCGTCGTTGATGTTGCAGCCGAACGTGTTCCAGCTGTTCCAGCCCATCGGCGGCGTCCGGGCCACGCCGTTCTCGAGGGCCTGCGCGTCCGGCCCGCGCACGACGGCGGCGAGGATGCCGGCCGTCAGCACGGCCACCGCGGCCACGAGCACACCGATACGTTTCATGCTCATCTCCTTGTCCAGCGCTGGTTCGCCGCCGCGGTGCAGGTCCACAGCTGCACGGGGGTGTTGTTGGCGGTGGCGTTGCCGGCGACGTCGAGGCACAGGCCCGACTGCGCGTTGCTGATCGTGCCGTTGCTGTTGAGGTTCCAGCGCTGGTTCGTGCCGCCGTGGCAGTCCCACAGCTGGACCTTGCTGCCGGCGGTGGCGCCGGTCGGCGAGTCGAGGCACTTGCCGAGCGACTGCAGCGCCTGACCGTTGAGCGTCCAGCGCTGGTTGGCCGCGCCGTTGCAGTCCCAGATGATCGGCTGGGTGCCGTTCGCCGAGTTGCTCCCCGGCACGTCGAGGCAGCGCCCGGAGGCGGCGCTCGCCAGCGCGTCGCCGGTGCCGCCGGTCGGGGTGCCCGGGCTCGTCGGGGTGCCCGGGTCGCCGATGCTGCCGGGGACGGCCCGCAGCGCGGTGTACCAGGCGGCGGCCATCTTGTCGTACCCGCCGGCGGTGGGGTGGACGCCGTCGATGAGGTCGCCGGTGGTGAGCGCGGCGTGCATGTCGACGAAGTGGACCCGCTTGCCGGCGTTGGCCTTGCCCTGCACCATGCCCGGGATGGTGGCGTTGAAGGTGCGGGCCGCCGACTCCTGCCCGCTGTTGCTCAGCGGGATGATGCTGGCGACGAACACGTCGGCGTTCGGCGCGGCGGCGGTGATGTGGTCGACGAGGGTCGAGAGCCGGCCGGGCGCGCCGGCGACGTTGGAGTTCTGCAGGATGTCGTTGGTGCCGATGTGCAGCAGGACGGTGCGCGGGGTCGTGGTGCGCAGCCAGCCGGTGATGTTGGCGTCGATCTGGTCGATCCGCCAGCCCGGGTGGCCTTCGTGGTCGTGGTCCCACAGCGACGCCGGCCCGTTGAACTGCGAGCCGACGAAGTCGTTGCGGTAGCCGCCGGCGGCGAGCCGCTGCCAGAGACCGATGCGGTAGCCGCCGGGGACCTGGGTGCCCTCGGTGATCGAGTCGCCGAGCGGCATGATCCGCACGCCGCCGTTGGACTCCGCCGAGGCGGATGCGGTCAGGGCCGCGGCGCCCGCCGCGGTGAGTGCCGCGGTCAGGGCCGCGGCGATGAGCCAGTGTCGTGCCGTACGCATGGCGGTGCCTCCTGGAAAAGGGACGGCCGGCCGCCCCGGGAGGCGGCCGGCCGTCGGATCGGCTAGCGCTGGAGGGTCAGCACACCCGGGCGGTACGGCAGCAGACCGTAGTCACCGCCGGAGCTCGGCGAGCGGCCCTGGTACAGCAGCTGCAGGTTGCACGGGTCGACGGTCTTGGTCTGGTCCGGGTTGCTGCGGACCAGGTCGCCGTGGCTGATGTCGTTGGTCCAGGTGGCGCCGCTGTTGGCCTTGCCGGCGAACGGGTTGCTCTCCGTCGCCGCCTGCGGGGTCCACGAGCCGCTCAGGCTGGAGGACGTGAACGACCGGAAGTAGCGGCCGTTGGCGCCGATCGCCTCGACGAGCATCAGGTACTGGTTCTGGCCCTGCACCTTGTACACCTCGACGCCCTCGAACAGGTTGTTCGTGGAGTCGCTCATGATCTGGGTGTACGAGGAGCCGAAGCTGCCCGGGAAGTTCCCGATCGGCATGCTGGCCCGGTAGATCTTGCCGTTGTCACCGGCGAAGAACAGGTACATGTTCTGGCTGTCGCCGATGATGGTCTGGTCGATCGGGCCGGTGCCGGAGCCGGAGATGCTGCCGGAGAACAGCGTCTGCGGCGAGGACCAGCCGTTGGCGTTGGTCGGGTCGCTGGACGTGCGGTAGTTGAACGCCGCGCCGCCCCACTGGTAGGTCAGCACCCAGATGTTCTTCGGCGCGAAGTAGAACAGCGTCGGCGCGACCGCACCGAAGTTCATGCCGTTCTGCGCGGCGGAGCCCATGTCGGACCAGTTCGTGAACAGGCCGAAGTTCATCGACCCCCACGTCGAGCCGGTGTCGTGCGTGGTGGCGTAGACGAGGTGCTTGCCGTTGTAGACGACGTTGGTGAAGTCCTTCAACGACACCCAGCCGGAGCGCGGGTTGGCGAGCGACCCCGTCGACGACCAGCGGTACGACGACGGCAGCGTGCAGCCGCCGCCGGTGTTGCCCGGCGTGGTGGGCGTGGTGCCGCCGACGCGGACGAGCTGCCACTGCTGGTTGTTGCCGCCCCAGTCGGCGTACTGCACGATGTTGCCGCCGTCGGCGGTCGAGGCGCCCTGCACCTCCAGGGCCTTGCCGGAGTTGCGGTTGATGAGCCGCACGTACCCGTCGGACGAGTCGGCGAGCCGCCACTGCTGGTTCGTGCCGTTGAGGTCCGACCACTGCACGACGGACCCGCCGTCGGCGGTGGAGAAGTTGTACACGTCGAGGACCTTCGACGACAGCTTCGACTTCAGCCGGTAGTAGCCGCCGCCGGAGTCGACGAACTGCCACTGCTGGTTGGAGGCGTCGCTGCGGGCCCACTGGGTGATGCGGGCACCGTCGTTGGTGGCGAAGTTGTACACGTCGATGGCCTTGCCGCTGTTGCGGTTGACCAGGACGTACGAGGCGCTGGTGTCGACGGTGGCGGCCGCGGCGGTCGTCATGTTGAGGACCACCACGCCGCCGCCGACGAGGGCCATGGCGGCCGCGGCGAGGCCGATGCGGCGTCGTGTTCGATACGTACTCATGTGCGGGGTGTGCTCCTTCTTCGACGGGGTGTCAGCTATGCGCGGACGAGCTGCCACTGCTGGTTGGTGCCGCCCCAGTCCGCGTACTGCACGACGTTGCCGCCGTCCGCGGTGGAGGCGCCCTGCACCTCGAGGGCCTTGCCGGAGTTGCGGTTGATCAGCCGGACGTAGCCGCTGCCGGAGTCGGCGAGCCGCCACTGCTGGTTCGTGCCGTTGAGGTCCGTCCACTGCACGACGGTCCCGCCGTCGGCGGTGGAGAAGTTGGAGACGTCGAGGACCTTGCCGGAGTGCCTGGAGCGGATCCGGTAGTAGCCGCCGCCGGAGTCGACGAACTGCCACTGCTGGTTGGCGCCGCCGGTCCGCGTCCACTGGGTGATCCGGCCGCCGTCGTTCGTGGCGAAGTCGTACACGTCGACGGCCTTGCCGCTGTTGCGGTTGACCAGCACGTACCAGGCGCTGGTGTCCACGCCCGTGGAGCCCGTCGGGCCGGGGTTCGTGCCGGCGTTGAGCGCGTTCAGGGTCGAGGTGTAGGCCGCCTTCTTCGCGCCGGAGGCCGTGAAGAGCAGCGGGTTCTCGCCGGTACGCCACGAGTCGCTGTCCCGGATGCCCCAGACGGTGATGCCCGTACACCTGGAGACGGCGAGACAGGAGCGCACGACCGTCGCGTAGTTGTTCGCCTGGTTGCTGCCGGCGATGTCCAGCTCGGTGATCTGCACGTCGACGCCGAGGTCGGCGAAGCGCTGCAGGTTGGCCTGGTAGTCGCCGGACACCGAGTTGCCCAGGTGGGACTGGAAGCCGACGCAGTCGATCGGCACGCCGCGGGACTTGAAGTCCCGCACCATGTTGTAGATGCCGGTGCTCTTGGCGTTGATGCCGTCGGTGTTGTAGTCGTTGTAGCAGAGCTTCGCGCCCGGGTCGGCGGCCCGCGCGGTACGGAACGCGACCTCGATCCAGTCGTTGCCGGTGCGCTGCAGGTTGGAGTCGCGCCGGCCACCGCTGCCGCCGTCGGCGAACGCCTCGTTGACCACGTCCCAGGCGAAGACCTTGCCCTTGTAGTGGGTGGCGACCTGGGTGATGTGGTTGACCATCGCGTTGCGCAGCGCGCTGCCGGACATGTTCTGCGCCCAGCCGGGCTGCTGGGCGTGCCACGTGAGGGTGTGCCCGCGGACCTTCTGCCCGTGGGCCTGGGCGTGCGCGACGATCTGGTCTCCGCCGGTCCAGCGGAACTGGCCCTGGTTGGGCTCGGTGGCGTCCCACTTCATCTCGTTCTCGGGCGTGATCGCGTTGAACTCGCGGTCGAGAATGCCGGCGTAGGTGCTGTCGCCGAGGCGGCCGGCGGCGACGGCGGCGCCGAAGTAACGTCCCTTCTCCGCGGCGGAGGTGCCGAGGGTGGTGCCGGCGTCGGCGGAGCCGCCCAGCAGCACCGCGGCGCCGCCGGCCAGCACGGTCGCCGCCACGAGCGGCAGGATCACGCGGAGTCTTCGGAATTTCATGGTGGAGTCCCTCTCGCTTACGGGGCGGTCATCTCGAAGCGCGCGACGGTGGCGGTGCCGCCGAGCGCCTTGGTGGCGTAGTTGAAGATCGCGTAGCGGTAGCCCATGAAGAACTGCCACGCGTTGTTGAGCGTCAGCGCGGTGCCCAGCGACGTGAAGTTGGTGCCGTCGGTGCTGTAGGAGAACCGGGCCTGCCGGCCGGAGCCGGGCCTGATGTCGGCGGTGACCCGCAACCAGATCCGCCCGCCGGAGACCGCGGCGCTCGCCGCTTCCGAGCCGGTGCTGCTGGTGCCCCAGCTGCTGTTCATGGCCAGCCCGTTGACCATGGACACCCGGGTGGCGGTGCCGTCGCGCCTGACGCCGATCCAGGCCGACGAGTCGCGCAGCATGGCCAGTCCGGCCCGGTCGCCGTCGGCGAGCGCGGAGTAGTCGAGCTCGACCGTGGCGGTCGACGTCGGCCCCTGGATGCGGTGGGTGAGGGTGTTGCGGGCCTGGTACAGGTCGCTGGTCACCGTCGCGGTCTGCAGCCGCAGCCCGCTGCCGGTGGAGAACTTCGAGGTGTCGGGGTTGTGGTTCCACTCCCACTGCGGGCCGAGCGCCGCGCCGGTGAACGTGTCGGCACCGATCATCGGCTTGACGGTCTTCGTGGTGCTGATGTTCGGCTTCGGGTACGTGGCGCCCCAGCCGCCGTTGACGGTCTGCACGACGGGCCAGCCGTCGGAGGTCCAGGTGATCGGCGCGAGGGCCGGGACGCGGCCGCCGGGGTACGCGTCGACGAAGGACATGTAGTACCAGTCGCCGTTCTGCGTCTGGACCAGGCCGCCCTGGTGCGGGGTGCCGCCGCCGGAGATCGGGCTCGGCATGTTGAGCAGCACCTGCCGCATCTCGTACGGACCCCAAGGGCTGCTGGACTTCAGGATGTACTGGCCGTTGGCCGGCCGGGTCACGAAGATGTAGTAGCTGCCGTTGCGCTTGTAGAAGCGCGAGCCTTCGAGGGTGCCGACGCTCGACGGTGTGGTGAACACCTGCTGGGTCCGGACCTGGCTGAGCCCGTCGGCGGACAGCTGGGCGACGCTGAGCGTGCTGTTGCCGTACGCGACGTACATGGTGTCGTTGTCGTCGACGAGCAGCCCGGCGTCGTAGTAACAGTTGTTGATCTGCGACCGCTTCTGCCAGGTGCCGTCCACCGCGGTGGACGTGTAGACGTAGGTGCGGTTGAACTCGACGCACCCGAGCCAGTAGTAGGTGCTGTTGGACTTGCGGTAGTTGAGCGTGGATGCCCAGATGCCCTTGACGTAGGCCCGTCCGCCGCTGAGGTCGTAGTTGCTGGAGCCGAAGTCCAGCCGGGGCACCGAGTGCCCGGCGTACTCCCAGTTGACCAGGTCGTAGGAGCGCAGGATCGGCGCGCCCGGCGAGTAGTGCATCGTGGACGCGGAGTAGTAGTAGGCGTCGCCGACTCGGATGATGTCGCCGTCGGCGAAGTCCTGCCAGACGACCGGGTTGTTGTACTGCCCGGACGGCGTGGTGGGGTTGGTGCCGCCGAGCTTCACGAGCTGCCACTGCTGGTTGTTGCCGCCCCAGTCGGCGTACTGCACGATGTTGCCGCCGTCGGCGGTCGAGGCGCCCTGCACCTCCAGGGCCTTGCCGGAGTTGCGGTTGATGAGCCGCACGTACCCGTCGGACGAGTCGGCGAGCCGCCACTGCTGGTTCGTGCCGTTGAGGTCCGACCACTGCACGACGGACCCGCCGTCGGCGGTGGAGAAGTTCGAGACGTCGAGGACCTTGCCGGAGTGCTTGGAGCGGATCCGGTAGTAACCGCCGCCGGAGTCGACGAACTGCCACTGCTGGTTCGCGCCGTCGCCGCGGGTCCACTGCGTGATGCGCCCGCCGTCGGCGGTGGAGAAGTTGTAGACGTCCAGGGCCTTGCCGCTGTTGCGGTTGACCAGCACGTAGGAGGCGCTCGTGTCGACCGTGGCGGCCGATGCGGTGGTCATGTTCGTGACGGCGACCGCACCGCCGACCAGGGTCGCGACGAGCAGGGTGACGATGCCCGACGCCTTGTTACGGACCGCCATGCGGTGCTCCTCGAAATCGTGTTAGCGCTCACATCCAGACCGCGAGATTGCCAGACCGAATGCGAACATTCAAGAGGCCACGGACACGCGATGTCTTTCGTGACGTAACAACGCCGAAATTTTCATCCGTGAATTCCTGCGACGTTTCCGGCGGCCCGTGAATAACAACAAAAAAGCCGACGGATTTGTGTTATGCACGGCAGGAGCACATGGTCGCACCCGCCGGATGCTTGACGCGGCGGCCGGTTGTCGGTGACAGTCAACGACCATGCTGGGCGGCTGCACGGTGAATGCTGTGACTGCGATGTGACGATGCGAACCACCGACGTGAACGAAACGGACCTCGTGCTGGCGGCCCAGGCCGGTGACCGGCGGGCCGTCGACGGGCTCGTCACCGCCGGCCTGCCGCTGGTCTACACGATCGTCCGCCGCGCGCTGGACGGGCACGCCGACGTCGACGACGTCGTGCAGGACACCATGCTGCGGGCCGTGCGGCGGCTGCCGGCACTGCACCAGCCGGAGAGCTTCCGGGCCTGGCTGGCGGCGATCGCGGTCCATCAGGTGAGCACCCACCTGCACCGCCGCAGCACCGCCGCGCGGCGGACGGCCCCGCTGGACGAGGCGGCCGACGTGCCGGACGCGGGCGCCGAGGTCGAGGACGTCACCGGGCTGCGCCTGGAGCTGTCCGGCCAGCGCCGCCAGGTCAGGCGGGCCGCCCGGTGGCTCGACCCCGCCGACCGCGCGATGCTGCCGCTGTGGTGGCTGGAGCATGCCGGCGTGCTCAGCCGCACCGAGCTGGCCGGGGCGCTGGGCGTCAGCGTCGCCCATGCCGCCGTCCGCGTCCAGCGCATGCGCCACCAGCTCGACCTGAGCCGCGAGATCGTGGCCGCACTGGACGCCACGCCCAGGTGCCCAGACCTCGACGCGCTCGTCGCCGGCTGGGACGGCACGCCGGGACCGCTGTGGCGCAAGCGCCTCGCCCGGCACGTGCGCACCTGCCGGGTCTGTGCTCCCGCCGCCGAGGGGCTGATCAGCGCGGACCGGCTGCTGCCCGGGTTCGCGCTGCTGCCGGTCCCGGCCACGCTCAGCTCGGGCCTGATCGGCAAGGCCACCCTCGGCGCGACCGTCCAGGCCGGGGTGTTCGGTCACCTCGCCCAGATCCTCGCGGCGCACCCCCTCGCCGCGACCGTGGCCGTCGCCGTCGCCGCCGGCGCCGCCGTCACCGTGGCCACCCTGCCCGCGGACCCACCGCCGTCCCAGGGGCTGCAGACAGCGACGACGGCGGCGGTCCGGGTGCCGCCCGCCGCGACCACCGCCACAACCACCGCCACCCCCGCCGGGCCGGCGTCGAAACCGCCGGCGACCACCGCCGCCACCGGCTCGCCGCCGGCGCGCACCGCGACCCTGGTGCCCGGGCGGACCGTGTCGATCGAGTCGGCCCACGAGCCCGGGCTGTTCGTCACGACCGTCGACGGCCTCGGCGTGCTCGCGGCGGTCCCGGCGGACGGCGACGCCGTGCAACGGCGCCACGCGACGTTCACGGTGCTCGCCGGGCTGGCCGACCCGGCATGCTTCACGTTCCGCGCCGACGACGGCCGGTTCCTGCGGCACGCGTCGTGGCGGTTCCAGCTCAGCCGGGACGAGGGCACGCCGCTGTTCCGCGGTGACGCCACGTTCTGCGCCCGCGCCGGTGCGACGGAGGGCACGGTCGTGCTGGACGCGCAGATCTACCCCGGCTGGTTCCTGCACCACCGCGGCGAGCAGCTCTGGGTCGACCAGGACGACGGCAGCGCCGCGTTCCGGGTCGAGTGCTCCTTCCGCATCCGGCCCGCACTCTGAAGCGGTGCGGTCCGGTTGCTGATCGGTGAGCGTCGAACCGACCGGCGGACACCGGGTGGGCAGTTCGTGTCGGGTGGCCGGACAGTTCGTCGCCGCGCCCGGTGGAGCCGCAACCGAAGACGGTCATGGTTGGGAGGTCGAAGAGATCACCTCCAAGGACGGAGCTCCCAACCGTGAACATCGCCAAGAGACTGCGGGCCGCCGCGGCGGGCGCGCTGCTGGCGCCGGCCGCGGTCGCGCTCGCCGCGGGGCAGGCGCATGCGGCCGTCAAGGCCGCGGACACGGCCGCGTCGGCGACCACCCTGGCGCAGGTGCGGTCGGCCATCGGCGCCGACACCGGCACCGCGGCGACACTGACCGGCAAGGGCGTCGGCGTGGCCCTGATCGACACGGGTGTCGCGTCGGTGCCCGGGCTGCCCGCGGCGCAGATCGTCAACGGCCCGGACCTGTCGTTCGAGTCGCAGGCCGCGAACCTGCGGTACCTGGACACCTACGGCCACGGCACGCACATGGCCGGCATCATCGTCGGCAACGACACCGCCACCGGTACCAAGGGCATCGCCCCCGGCGTCAAGCTGACCTCGCTGAAGATCGGCACGTCGACCGGTGCCGTCGACGTGTCGCAGATGATCGCCGCGATCGACTGGGTCGTGGCGCACCGCAACGACGACGCCGCCAACCCGATCAGGGTGCTGAACCTGTCCTACGGCTCGGGCGGCTCAGGGCAGTCGTGGACCGACCCGCTGCAGTTCGCGGTGGAGAAGGCGTGGCAGGCCGGCATCGTCGTGGTCGCCGCGGCCGGCAACAACGGCAACGCCGCCAGCACGCTGACCAACCCGGCCGTCGACGACTGGGTCCTCGCCGTCGGCGCCACCGCCACCAACGGCACCATCGCCACGACCGACGACACCCTGGCCACCTTCACCAACCTGGCCTCGACCACCACCGCCGGCGTCGCCGGTCAGGTGGACCTGCTCGCCCCGGGCACGTCGATCGCGTCGCTGCGCGTCCCCGGCTCCAACGTCGACAACCTCTACCCGTCGGCGCGGGTCGGCGAGACCCTGTTCAAGGGCAGCGGCACCTCGCAGGCCACCGCCGTCGTCACCGCGGCCGCCGCGCTGGTGCTGCAGGCGAAGCCGGCCGCCACCCCCAACCAGGTCAAGGACTGGATGGTCAAGGGCGCCACCGCGCTCGGCACCGGCACGGCGAAGACCCTCGGCCTGGCAACGCTCAACGTCAACGGCGCGCTCGCCCGCACCGGCACGACCGTCACCGCGCCGGCGCTGCAACTGTCCAGCGGCACCGGCTCGCTCCAGGGCTCACGCGGCACCAGCAGCCTCACCCTCGACGGCGTGAAACTCACCGGCGAGCGCACCATCTGGGGCTCGTTCAACGGCGCCCAGTGGGCCAAGTCGACCACGCCGTCCTGGTCCGGCGGCTCGTGGCTGGGCTACCAGATCGCCGGCAACGACTGGACCGGCACGTCCTGGGCGTCCCGGACGTGGGCGTCGGCGACGTGGGCCGCCGCGCCGTGGGCCGGCAGCGCCACCGCCGGCTGGAGCGACCCCGCGTGGTCCGGCCGCACCTGGTCCGGCCGGACGTGGTCGGCGGGCACCTGGTCGGGCCGCACCTGGTCCAGCGACGGCTGGGCCGGCGGCACCTGGTCCTGACCAGTCCGTCGTGAGGGGGCGGGCCCGGCATGTGCCGGGCCCGCCCTTTCGTCACGAGCCGAGCAGCCCGGCCTCCCGCAGCAGCCGCTCGCGCCGCTGCGCCGGGAGCCGGTCGACGTACACGGTGCCGTCGAGGTGGTCGCACTCGTGCTGCAGGCACCGGGCGAAGAACCCGGTGCCGGTCACCGTGATCGGCGCGCCGTTCCGGTCGAAGCCCGTCACAGTCGCGACCGCGGCCCGCGGCACCTCCGCGCGGGGCCCTGGCACCGACAGGCAGCCCTCGGTGTCGGTGGCCGTCCCGGCGAGCGCGGACGCCTCCTGCAGCACCGGGTTGACGACGTGCCCGACATGGCGGACGCCGTCGTCGTCCGGGCAGTCGTAGACGAACACCCGCAGGTCCACGCCGATCTGGTTGGCGGCGAGGCCGACACCCGCCGCCGCGTACATGGAGGCGAACATGTCGTCGATCAGCGCGGCGAGCGGCTCGTCGAAGGCGGTGACGTCGGCACACCGGCGGTGCAGCACCGGCGTGCCGTAGTAGGTGATCGGGCGGGCCGCGCCCCGGGTGATCGGCATCGTCGCATTCTAAATACCGTCAGGGCATGGCGCCCCACACGCCTTGGCCGAGGTGACGGGCCACCAATTCGGCGGCCATGCGATCGATCGCGGCGGACTCCTCGTGACCCTGGCGCTGGTTGCGCAGCTCCTCCTCGGACAGCACAGGCATCGGCGGGAACTGCGGCATCGCCGGCATCCGGAGCTGCTCCGTGGTGATGGTCAGCACCGCGACCAGGTCGTCGCGGGCCTTCTCCGGCTCCGTGGCGGCGGGGGCACTGGCGAACCCGTGCCGGTCGCGGATCACCTCGGCCCGCACGACCTTGCGCCCCTTCCGGACCTTCGTCTGCTCCGGCATGCCCGGGTCGATGACGAACGTGACGTCGGCCTGCGGTGCCGGCGCGGCGCTCCACCACTGCCGCCACTCCTCGGTCGCGTCCAGCGCCTCGACCAGGTGCAGCCGCGTCAGCTCGTACTCCGGAGACATCTGGACGCCGAGGCCGTAGCCACCGGACCAGCTCAGCCACGCCGGCTGCCACTCATCCGTGCCGTCCTCGACCGGCCGGCCCCACGCGGCGCTGGTGCCGCTCTCGTAGCTCACCGGCGCCCGATGCTCCCAGGGCCGGTCCGTCGCCCGCTCGTACGCCGTGGACGCCACGAACAGCAGCTCCTCCGCCTCGACGTCGGCCAGGGCGAGCAGCGACCGCGGGTCCTCGACGATGCGTTGGTGCGCCCGCGATCCGGACAGCACCGCGGCGCAGCGGATGTACAGGAACGCGTCACCGTGCGCCACGGCGTGCGCCGGCGTGTCCAGCCGGTGCAGCGCCTCGGCGAGGCGGTCCTCGAAGCCGGTGATGTCGCCCTCCGCCCGCGCGGCGAGCAGGTCCACCAGCCGGGCCGCCCGCGCGCCGAACGGCAGGTCGAGGACGCCGTCGATCAGCCGCCAGAAGTCGTCGCTGTTCATCACCGCCCAAGTTAGTCCGCCACCGTTGCGGCGACGGGCAAAACGGCGGGTTCCCTGCGAGCCGCCGTCTGCAGGACGACGGCGGAGGCGAGCACGAGGGCGGCGCCGGTGAGCTGGACCGGGGTCAGGGACTCGCCGAGGAGGACGGCGGCGAGGGCGGTCGTGACGACCGGCTCGAACGTGGACAGGATCGCGGCGGTGGACGGGCCGGTGCGCTGGAGGCCGGCGAAGAACGTCAGCATGGCCGCGACCGTCGAGACGACCGCGATGCAGCCCAGCCACAGCCAACCCACCGGGGCGAAACTCAGGCCGACACCGCCGTTCAGCATGGCGTTGGCGGCGAGGGTACCGGCGGCGCCCGTCATCACCAGCGCGGACAGCAGCACCGGCGGCATGCTGTGCACGACCGTGTCGGCGACCAGGATGTAGACGGTGTAGACGACCGCGGAGCCGAAGCCGAGCAGCGCGCCGAGCGGGTGGAAGCTCACGCTGCCGGTGCCGAGCAGGACCAACAGCGTGCCGGCCGACGCGGCGACGAGGGCCGCACCGCGGCGAGGGGTGAGGCGGTCGCGGCCGAGCAGGACCGCCGCGACGGTCACCAGGACCGGGAACGTGTACAGGATCAGCGACAGCAGCGAGGCGTCCATGAGGCGCAGCGCCGCGAAGAACAGGCTCGCCTGGGCGGCGTAGCCGATCGCGCCGAGTCCGAGGGCGGTGCCGACGGCGCGCCGCGACGACGCGCCGCCGCGCAGCTCGGGGCGCAGCAGCAGGACGAGCCACAGCAGCGCGGCGGCGAGGACGAAGCGGACCAGCAGCAGCGCCCCGGGCGAGACGCCCGCGTCGTAGGCGAACTTGCCGAAGATCGCGAGCGCGCCGAAGCACGCCGCGGAGACGAGACACAGTGCCGGACCCATGCGTCGAGCGTTGACCATGAAACCGTGCAGGTCTAGCAATGATTCCCGGTGCTGATTCGTTAGGATTCCCGCATGGTCGCGCTGGATCTGCGCCGGCTGCGGTTCCTGCGCGAGTTCGAGGAGCGCGGCACCCTCGCCGCGGTCGCCGCCGCGCTGGGCTACAGCCCGTCGACGGTCTCGCAGCAGCTGACGCTGCTGGAGAAGGACGTCGGCACCCCGCTGCTGGAGAAGGCCGGCCGCGGGGTGCGGCTCAACGACGCCGGCCGCCTCCTCGCCGGGCACGCGCGGGTGCTGCTGTCGGCCGCCGAGGCGGCGGAGGCCGACCTGGCCGCGCTCGGCGGCGACATCCGCGGCACCGTCCGCGCCGGCGGCCTGCAGTCCGCGGCGCGGCGGCTGCTGGTGCCCGCCGTCGCCCGGATGCGGGCCGAACGGCCGGGGGTGCGGGTGGAGATCTTCGAGCTGGAGCTCGAGCAGGCGCTGCCCGGCCTGCGGCTCGGCACGGTGGACCTGGTGATCGGCGACGAGTACGACGGCCATCCACGGCCACGCCCGGCCGGGATGCGCTTCGCGGTCCTGCTCGAGGAGCCGCTGCGGGTGGTGCTCCCGGCCGCGCATCCCCTGGCCGGCGGCGGCGGCCCGGTCGCGATCGCCGGGCTGCGCGACGACGTGTGGACCGCGTCCGCCGAAGGCACCGGGCACCACGCGATGGTCCAGGGCACGTGCCGGGCGCTCGGCGGCTACGAGCCCGACGTGCGGCACCGCTCCAACGACGCCGACGTGCAGCTGGAGCTCGTCCGGGTCGGCGCCGCGGTCGCCCTGATGCCGCCGCTCGCCCTGCCGCCCGGCGACCCGGCGCTCGCCGTCCGCGACCTCGCCGAGTCGACGCTGCGGCGCCGCCTGGTCACCGTCACCCGCGACACCCCGCCGGCGCCCGCGCTGACGGCGTTCCACGCGGCCGTGCAGGACCTCGCGGCCCGCGTGACAGCGGCTTCGACCTGACCCTGGCCGACGGCACCGTCATCCGCGACGCGACCCCCACCCGCCCGCGCTGACGCCCGCGTGCGCCGCCCGCGTCGACGGCGGGCGGCGCACGGCGGCGCGCTCAGCGGTGCTTCAGCTGGCCGGCTGGTAGAAGCGGTAGTCGGCGGTGTACGGGACGCCGGTCGTCGCGCCGTCGGTGCAGGTGCCGGCCGGGGCGGTGCCGCCGCGGGTCGACAGGCGCTGGATGTAGCTGATGGCGCCGAAGACCCCGTCGCCGCGGGTGCGGGTCGCCTGCAGCAGCAGCTGCGGGATCGACCCGGGCACCGGCGCCGACGCGACGGCCTTCGCCTCCACCAGCGAACCGTCCTCTGTGGACTCCCACGTCGGGCCGCGGAAGTGCACGGCCGTGGCGAGGCTGCCGGGCCGCTTCGCCCAGCCGGCGAGGTGCGCGGCCGGCTCGACGAACGACCAGGCGCCGCCCGTGCACTGGTACACCTGCACGCCACGCGCCAGGAACGCCGCGACGAGCACGTTGCCGGCCGGCACCCGCACCGCGTCGGGCACCTCCGGGCCGGACGCCTGTGCCCCGGCGGACGCCTGCGCCCCGGCGGTGCCGAGCAGGACGGCCGCCGCGGCCGCGACGACGGCAAGGTTGCGCATCTTCATGAGTCGTTTCCTCGATCCCGAGTTCGGAAGGCTGGTGAGGAAACCGTGCCGGTGGGCGCTGAAAGCGTGCTGAAACGTCAGCCGCGGGTCGTGGTGGTCCCGGAGCTGAGGTCCAGGCCGCCGCACGTGACGGTCATGCCGACGGTCCGGTTGCCGTGCACGAACGTGACCGTCGCGGCGGCGGCCGGGCCCGCGCTCACCCAGTCCGTCCGGTACGGGGCCACCGGCGCCCACGAGAGCAGCTCCGCGACGCCCGGCGAGGCGCACCGGGCCCGGACGGTCCCTCCTTCGGATGCGAACGTCTCCGCCGCGCCGGGGCCGGGCGGCGGCGCCGCGCTCGTCGGAGTCACGCTCGCCGGCGCAACGCTGCCTGGCGACGACGGGACACCCGACCCGGTGCCGCCGACCGGCCGTGCCGACGGGCCGGACGCCGCCGATGCCCCCGATGTGCCAGGGTTGCCGGACGCCCCGGGAGTTGTGGGAACGGTCCCGGCGGACGGCTGACCCGCCGGCGCCGACCCCGCAAGCGCTGCCGGGTTCTGGACACCGGGATCCGCCTGCGCGGGAGCCGTCGAGATGGGGTCGGGTGCCGGCAGCACCAGCCAGACGAGCAGCCCAGCGGCCGTCGCCCCGGCCAGCCCGGCGGCGAGCCGCGTCCGGCGCCACCCACCACCGCCCGCCGCACCAGCACCGACCGCGGCACCACCAGCAGCGCCTGCCGTGGTGCCACCGGGCACGACCGCTGTGGCACCACCGGTCGCGGCGGGTGCGCGTACAGACGCCGCAATGGCCGGCTCGTCACCAGCGGCGTAGGGAAAGGCCGCGCCGAACGCGCCGGCCGGCGTGGACACTGCGGCTGCCGCAAGGATGGCGGCCACCTCCGCCGCGGTCGGCCGGTCCGCCGGATCCTTTGCCAGGCACCGTTCGCACAGCCGCGCGAGCGCCGAAGGCACGCCCGGTAACGCCGGCAGCGCCGCCGGCGGCGTGAGCAGGTGCGCCTCGAGCAGGCCGGCCGACCCGGACGCGGTCCACGGCAGGTGGCCCGCCAGCAGCCGGTACAGCAGGACACCGAGACTGTAGACGTCGGACGCGGGCGTGACGGCGTCCTCGGTCATCCGCTCCGGCGCCAGGTACTCCGGCGTGCCGAGCAGGTCGTCGTCCTCAACGGCGCCGAACCCGGCCGCGATGCCGAAGTCCACGACCTTCGCCCCAGTCGGGGCGAGGATCACGTTGGCAGGCTTGACGTCGCGGTGCACGAGACCGTCGGCGTGCGCGGCGGCGAGCCCCGCGGCCACCTCGGCACAGATCCGGAACACCAGCGGCGGCGGGAGCGGCGCGCCGGCGAAGCGCTGGTGCAGCGTCGGTCCGGGCACCAGCTCCATCACGATGTACGGCGTGCGCTGCCCTTCCTCGACGGTCTCGCCGAAGTCGTGGACCTGGGCGACGTTCGGGTGCGCCAGCCCGGCGGCGGCGCGGGCCTCGACCCGGATCTGCCGCCGCGAGCTGGCATCACCGGCGTGCCGCCCCGACAACACCTTGACCGCGACGTCCCGCCCGAGCACCAGGTCGTGGGCACGCCACACCGTCGACATGCCACCCACGCCCAGCACCTCGTCGAGGTGGTACCGCCCACCCAACACCCGCCCTTGCACCTGCGCCTCGATTCCCCCATCGAGCCAGATGCAAACATCACTGTTCGATAAAGGCCAGGACGAGGCCTGGGATCGGCGGCCCGGCCACGGTCGCTGCGGGGAGCCCGCCACCGGACCGGACAGGTTGCTGCGCACATCTACGGAGACGAGTTCGCAACAATTGCTTCGAAGCGTTCGAGTCCGCCACTCATCTGCTCATCCCACAGAGTTCCGATCTCGAGATACCAGAAGTTTCGCCAATCTTCGAACGCCCTTGAGTCCAGTTCGAGTATGCGCCGGGTACTGCCGGTCAACGCGTCTACCTCGCGTGCACACCCAGCATCCTCGTCCCACTCAGCGAGGGGAACATTGCGTATCTCATCAAGCCTGCTGCTGAGTGCAACACTCTCGTCCAGACAAGCAGCGAAACTTGACACGGTGCTATTGACGAAGGTCGGGGGGAGGAGTTGGACCTCACCCTGCCGTCCATATAGTGGGTTGTACACCTTAGCGTGACGCACGATACCGGTGCCGGTCGCGACACCAAAGATTGCGAATATGATCCACCCCGGCAATCTGGTTTGCTCGCCAAGATAATAGTGCTCACCCTCACCAGGAAAGGTCACAGTCGCAGAAACTCCAGAACCAGGAAGCTGGAAGAATCCTCGTTCGAGAGCCGAGCAGATGGTTTCCGGAACCTTCTGCCAGGCCGGTATGTCCCAGGCGCCAACAATGTCAACGAGCGGAACCCTCGATGCGCCAAGCAATGCATCTCACCTTTCGCCTGCCCCGGGTCGCCGCGACGATACCCATGGCGCCCTCAGTGGTGCTGTCGGGCTTCGGCGGCACCTCGGCCTG
This sequence comes from Dactylosporangium sp. NPDC006015, assembly GCF_040614215.1. NCBI lineage: Bacteria > Bacillati > Actinomycetota > Actinomycetes > Micromonosporales > Micromonosporaceae > Dactylosporangium > Dactylosporangium sp. NPDC006015. The sequence goes on along the minus strand of NZ_JBEXUD010000023.1, from coordinate 5,023 downwards.
AAGTCGCGGGCGCGGCGATCCAGCGGGCCACGCCGTCGTCGGTGTTGGTGCCGATCACCTGTGTGGCGGCCGCGCGGACCTCGGCCGCGGCGTTCGCGACCGCCAGCGCCGTGTCGGCGACCGCGAACATCGGCAGGTCGTTGAGCTGATCACCGAAGCATGTCACCGTTTCTGCCGCTACTTCGGCCTTCAACGCGGCAACCGCGGCGGCCTTGCTGCTCGAGGTCAGCTCCAGCCACCATTGCCCGGCCGAGTAGATGTCCTCGGCGAGGACGAAGTGGCAGCCGCCGGGAAGGTCGGCGAGTTGCTCGAAGAACTCGTGCAACAGCTGCCGGTCGCCGATCAAGGAGATGTAGAACACCGATGCCGCATCGATGCCCGACCAGCTGGAAAGGGCCAGCAGCCGCGGGTCGCCGGCTCGGGTGCGCAGATAATCCGCCACCCCAGGTGTGATCCGGTCGGCCAGCCAGCACGCACGGTCCCTGCCCTCCCGAATGGCGAAGACAATCGGCTGCACGAGCCGTGAACCCTCGGTACGACGAAACACCTCCTCCACCAACGCGACCGGCAGGAACTGCGCCTGACGGGCCTGGCCGGTCGCCGGGTCCACGACGACCGCGCCGCCGTACGTCAGAACCGGAAGCCGCAGCCGCAACGGCGCGGTCACGCGCGCGGCAGAGGTGTAGGACCGGGCTGTCGCGTAGGTGAACAGTCCGCCATCGGCGATGTACTCGTTGATCACGCTGATCGTGAACGCACTCAACGTCGCGTCTGGTCGAAGAAGCGTTCCGTCAAGGTCGGAGACCAGCAGCTCCCGGTGGTGCCGCTGCCCCCGCCCTGACATGTGCGGACCTTAGCAGGACCGCCAGGGGCTGATCGACTCTCGCCGTACGCTTGCACCAACCTGTTGACCGCGCCGCCCGGGGCGGCTGGACCTTACCTTGCTCTGCTGGAGCGGGACGGGGTGGACGTCATCTGGCTCAGTCTCGATCCCACCTGTACGACTGTCGTCGACATCGAGGTGCTCGAGCCAACCGGACTCGACTGCGGGAGCGCACGACGCGTCCGTTGATACAGCACAGGTTCGGAACATGCACATTGCGCGCTGCACCGCCGGACGTCCGGTTGCCCGCTCCCCCGCGTCCGGATCGGGGCCCGGGGCGGGACCGGCCCGCGAGTCCTGGACTCGGAGTCCTGCACACCCGGTTGTGGCCTCCCTTATGGCGGGAATTTCGCTGATTGTCGATCTCTCGATCCGTACGTACATTCTGTACACACCTTCTGTACCGAACGTACTCGGGAGGCGTCAGATGAAGATCGACGTCCGCACGGATCTCGTCGACGAGCAGCTCGAACAGGCATGGCAGCTGTACGAGGCAGCGTTCCGGCACCTCAACGCGCTCACCATTCAACGGCATCTCATGTACCGCTCGGAGTTCGACGACGTCATGTCCGACCGCCGGGTCGAGAAATGGCTCGCGTACTCCGACGACGGTGTCCTGCTCGGGCTCGCCACATACACCAACCAGCTCAGCGCCTGGCCGCTGATCTCGCCGGAGTACTTCGCCCGGCGCTGGCCGGTGCACTACGCCGACCAGCGCATCTGGTACTGCGGGTTCGTTGCCGTGCCCACGCACGAGCACGGCATGTTCGTGAAGCTCATCGAGGCGATGTACCGCCACGCCGAGCAGCACGACGGCGTCATCTCGCTGGACATCTGCCGGCACAACATCGACGCCTACCGCCTGGACCGGGCCATCAACACGTGGCTGCGCCGCATCTCCGACAACCGGGTCCGCTGCGAGACCGCCGACGCGCAGACCTTCATGATCTACGAGACGGCACCCGCCGCCGCCGAGGAGCACCTCCGCGCGGCGTGAGCCTCAGCCGTAGACCGCCCGGGCCAGCAGCTGCAGCGCCGCAGCCGACGGCGACCCGGGTCGGCGACTCACGGGCCATGTACGGGTGGCTCATGCTCGCCTTCACCGTCGGCGTCGTCGGGCACGTGGCGGCGATCGTCGCGTACACGGTGACGGGCCACCTCCGGCCTGCCCGACGGCGAGCAGGGTCTCGCCACCGGGCTGAGCACGCTGACCCAGCAGGTGGCGCTCACCGTCGGCATCCCGGTGATGAGCGCCGTCGCCGCGGCCGCCCCGACCCTGCCGTCCGGCATCCGCCTGGCGCTACTGGTGGACGGCGCCGTCACCCTGCTCGGCGCGCTCGCCGTCCACCGAGGACTGCGCGAGCCGTCCGGCGCCTCCCTTCCGCGTTAGGCGGCGGGCTCCAGGACCACGACCGGGATCTGCCGCGTGGTCTTGAGCTCGTAGTCGGCGAAGCCCGGGTACGCCGCCTTCTGCGCGGTCCAGATCCGCTCCCGCTCATCCCCGTCGGTCACCCGGGCGACGAGCTCCTGCGTGCCGGTGCCGATCTCGGCCGTGACCCGGGGCTGGGCGACGAGGTTGTGGAACCAGGCCGGGTTGGTGGGTGCGCCGGCGTAGGAGGCGAACACGGCGTACCCGCCGTCGACCTTCTGGTACATCATCGGGTGGACCCGCTCCTGGCCGCTGCGGGCGCCGACCGTGTGCAGCAACAGCAGCGGAGCGCCCTCGAAGTTGCCCCCGACCTTGCCGCCGTTGGCGCGGAACTCTTCAATGATCTTGTCATTCCAGTCGCTCATGGTCATCAGTCTTCCACCGACCCTGACTCGCCGCCCCCGGGCACCCGTTTTTTCGCGTCTTGACACAAGAGCCGGATCAATGGATGGTCGGTGCACGGAGCGGGGGCCCTGAATGCGTCGGACGTCCCTGCGTGGATGATCCGCTGCCGGGGGTGGCCGTTGTTCTCGCTGATCCGCGCTCAGTTGCTCTTCCGCCGCGGCCGGCTGGTCGCCACGATCGCGGCGGTCGCCGTGGCCGTGGCCAGCTTCGCGCTGCTGGCGTCGGCGTCCCGCGGCTCGCAGGTCCAGGTCAACGGCACGGTGCAGGCCAACTTCCGGCCCACGTACGACATCCTGGTCCGCCCGCCCGCCGCCGTGCCATCGGAGGACGGGCTGGTCCGTACCGACCGGGTCACCTCCACCTACGGCGGCATCACCGAGGCGCAGTGGCGGCGGATCCTCGACCTGCCCGGCGTGGACGTGGCCGCGCCCGTCGCGATGGCCGGCTACGTCACGCAGACCGCCGTCATCACCGTCGACCTCACCGACCACGTCGCCGGCGGGCAGCGGCAGGTGCTGCGGGTCCGCCCCGTCTTCATCGGCGACCGGGGCCTGTCCAGCATCGCCGACGGGCCGAAGTACCTCTACGCGACGAGGAACGCCCTGGAGTTCGTGCCGGGAGAGCCGTGGATCGAGGGCAAGAACTACGACAGCTCGGCCCTGCCCAAGCCGCCGGAGGTCCATGAGCACGGCGCCGCCGGCGTGACCGCGGTGTGCGAAGGCATCACCGGGTACTTCGACACAGTCGACGCGCTGTCAGTGAGCGACCGCACCGAGGCCCACTGCTGGTCCAGCGACCCCACGTCCAGCATCGAGCAGACCCCGCGGCCGCAGGTGCGGGTGCTCTTCCCGATCCCGTTGCTGCTCGCCGCGATCGACCCGGTGCAGGAGGCCAGGCTCGACGGCCTCGACCGCGCCGTCGTCTCCGGCGGCTACCTGAACGCCGGCGACACCGCCGCGGGCATCCCGGTCCTCGCCGCCGGCAGCCTCGACCTCGACCAGCAGGTGCGCGTGGAGATCGACCGCATCGGCGGCGACGCGGCCGACAAGACCGGCGCCGGCATGCGGCTGGACAACGCGGTCGACTACTACGCCACCCAGCCGTCCACGCCGATCGGCGCGCGGGCGTTCAGCGCGCAGGACGTGTACCCGGCCGTGCTCGACGCGATCGCGCACCCTCCCGGCGCCGGCGGCTTCCCACCGGCGGCGGGCACCTCGGTCGTCAACGAGTGGTGGACCACCAGCCCCCTGACGCTCGCGGACGGCTCCGCCGCCGTGGTGCCCTACTCGGGCGGCGAGTGGGGCAAGGTCCCGCACGGCATGCCGGACAGCAAGCCGCTGCCGATGGGCCTCGCCGACGACCCCGTCCGCGCCGTCGTCCGGCACGGGCGGGACGGCGACTCCAAGACGGCCAGCGCGTTCCTGCGCGGCGTCGGCGTGTACGACCCGGCGAAGGTCGACACCGGCCCGGCCCTGTCCCGGCCGCCGTTCGACCTGTACGCCGTGCCCGCCCCGACCGGCGCCGACGACGCGGCCCGCGCCGCGCTCGGCGACCGGCCGCTGATCGCCGGCACCAGCTTCGCCGGCCCGCTCGGCCAGCGGCCGCACCTGCTCACCACGCTGTCGGCGCTGCCGGCGCTGCACCGGGCGCCGTACAACAGCCTGGACCCCGCGCACGGCGTCGACGCCGGCGCCCCGATCTCGATGGTGCGGGTCCGCGTCGCGGGCACCGTCGGCATGGACGCGTTCTCCCGGGAGCGGGTCCGCGCCGTCGCCGACCAGATCCACCTCGCGACCGGGCTGCGGGTCGACCTCACCGTCGGCTCGTCGGCGGCGGCCGTGCCGCTGGCGCTGCCGGCCGGCAAGTTCGGCCGCCCGGCCCTCGCCGTCCGCGACAACTGGCTGAAGCTCGGCGTCGCCACCACCATCGTGTCCGCGATCGACCGCAAGTCGCTGGTCCTGTCGATCCTCGTCCTGGTCGCCTGCGCCCTCGCCGTCGGCAACGCGACCGGCGCGGCGGTCCGCGGCCGGTCCACCGAGCTCGCAGTGCTCGCCTGCGTCGGCTGGCCCCGTAGGCGCCTGTTCGCGCTCGTGGCGGCGGAGTCGACGGCGGTGGGAGCGGTCGCCGGCCTGCTGGGCACGATCCTGGCGCTGGCGCTGTCCCGCGTGCTCGGCGTCGACCTCGGCGCCGGCTACGCGCTCCTGGCGATCCCGGCGGCCCTGCTGCTGAGTCTCCTGGCGGCGCTGCCACCCGCGTGGCGGGCCACCCGCGCCGACCCGGCCGCCGCCGTGCGGCCCGCGGTCGCG
>NZ_JBEXUD010000022.1:0-168274 GCF_040614215.1 Dactylosporangium sp. NPDC006015 | reverse complement strand
ACGCGGCCCGCAACATCCTCGCGGAGGGGCTCTCCGTGATCGCCTGTGGAGGCGGTGTAAGACCTCAACGAGAGTCCTCTCGGACGAGGCAGTCGCCGGTGAAGCAGGAACCCCCTGGGGTGACCCAGGGAATCCCCGCCCTTTAGGGCGGGGAGGACTGTCAACGCAGGATGTCCGAGAACTGCTCGTCGATGCGGCCCTTGATGTCGACCTTGCCGGGGATGAGCTGCAGCTCGGTGAACCCGTCGGCGATCTCCTGCAGCTCGGTGCCGATGGCCGCGTCGATCGCGGCGAGCGGCTGGGCGCTGCGGTCCAGAGCGCGGCGGGCGACGTCCTCGGGGATGTTCAGCTCGGGTGCGAGGATCTTGACCCGCTCGTCGGGGTTGCCGATGCCCCAGTCGGTGACCTCGCGGTAGGTCTTGAGGAACTCGCGGATCTTCCCGGGCTTCGACTTCAGCGCCTGCGGCGACACGAGGATGTACTCGCGGTTGTTGGCCAGGCCGGTCGCGTCGGCGAGCACCTTCACGCCCGGCGTTTCGGCGAGGGAGAAGTACGGGTCCCAGATGATCCACGCGTCGACCTGGTCGTTGTCGAACGCGGGCCGGGCGTCGGCGGGCTTGAGGTAGTGCACGTCGATGTCCTTGATGGTCATGCCGTTGGCCTCGAGGAGGCGCACGAGCAGCCAGTTGACGTTGGACCCCTTGTTGAGCGCGACCTTCTTGCCCTTGAGGTCCTTGAAGGAGGTGTACCCCTTCGCGGCCTTGACGAGGATGGCTTCGCCCTTCGGCACCGGCTTCGAGGTACCGATGATCCTGAAGTCGATCTTGCCGGCCGCCGCGAAGATCGGCGGCGCCTCACCCACCTGGCCGATGTCGATCGCGCCGGCCTTGATGCCCTCGGTGAGCGCCGGCCCGCTCTCGAACAGCGACCAGGTCGTCCCTGCGGCCTCCGCCTTGCGCGCCTTGACCAGGCTGAGCCCGCCGAAGCGCTGGTACCCGACGCGCAACGGCTCCTCAGCCGCACCCGGCTGCGCGGCGGCCGGCTCCTTGTCCGCGGCACACCCGGTCAGGGTGGTGCCGAGCAGGACCATGACACCGGCCAGAACGACCGAGAGCCGACGCATCGATGACACTCCTCATTGACAGACGTGTACAGCAACATTCGAGCGGCACTATACCCACAACACCTACCGGTTGACTAGGGATTGATTGCCGGCGGCGCTGAGGTGCCGCACACTGCGACCGTGACCTCGCTGACCTCACCCGCCATCGCCCGGCCCTGGCGCGCGGGCACCGTCCCGCTCGCCGTGGCGGTTGCGCTGGTGCTGGCCTGGCTCACCGCCGCCCTCATCTGGGGCGACGGCTGGAGCCTCTCGGTGCGGGCCGGGGCATTGATGCTGCCGCCGGGGTTCTTCACCATCTTCACGCTCGGCTACCTCACGTGGAGTCTCGCGCGCTCCCGTCCGGTGGCCTTCGAGGTCCGCGACGGGGCCTTCGTCGTCCCGGCGGCCGACCAGCTGTCGGCGGCGTTCGCGACGTCCGTGCTCTCCGGCTCCACCGTCGTCGCCGGGATGCTGCTGTTCCACCGGTCGGAGGACACGCTCGGCGGGCTCGTCGCCGGCTGGTACATCTGCCTCGCGCTCACAGCGGCGACCTTCGTGCTGCGGCTCCTCGAACGCGCCCGCGGCATGGGCCGGATGCTGCTGCGCCCCGAAGGGCTGCTGATCACGTACGCCTACGGCAGCCGCGAAATCCCGTGGGAAGCGGTGTCGGGCGGCCCGCCACGAACCGGACTCACGGACCCGAGGCTGCGCATCGGCCGGCCGGACCTGGTGCGCGCCACCGGCCTCGCCCGCCACGGCGCGGTGAAGGCGTTCCTGCCCGCGTCCGACGCCTGGGTCCGGCGCGAGTTCCTGACCGATGCGATCAACTACTACCTGGCCGTCCCCGCCGCCCGGGTCAGCATCGGCACCGCCGACGGGTACGTCCACCTGCGCCGCGTCCTGCGCGCCTGACGAACGCTTGTCGATGCTTGCACGGTTGCCGCACACTGCGACCGTGGCCTCGCTGACCGCACCCGCCGTCGGCCGCCCCCGGCGCGCGGGCACCGCCGTCCTGGTGGCGGCGGTGACGCTGGTGCTGGCCTGGCTCACTGTCGTTCTCCTCTTGGGTGGCGGCTGGAGCGAGCCGGCGCGGGATGACGCCCTGGCACTTCCGCCGCTACTGTTCGCCATCGTCGCGTTCGCCTATCTCGCGTCGTGTCACCGGCGCCGCGGCCCGGTGGCCTTCGAGGTCCGCGACGGCGCCTTCATCGCCCCTCCGGCCGACCGCCTGTCGGCGGCGGCCGCGGTCGCGGCGCTCGCCGGCAGCACCATCGGCGCGGGCATGCTGCTGGTCGACGGACCGGAGAACATGCCGGGCAGCTTCGTCGCCGGCTGGTGCACCGTCACCGCGCGGTGAAGGCGTCCCTGCCCACGGCCGATGCCTGGGTCCTGCGCGAGTTCCTGGCCGACGCGATCAACCACTACCTGACCGATCCCGCCGCGCGGCAGAACATCGGCACCGCCCAGGGGTATGAGCACCTGCGCCGCGCCCTGTGCGGCTGACGAACGCTTGTCGATGCTTGCGCGATTGCCGCACACTGCGACCGTGACCTCACCGACGGCATCCGTCACCCCGCGCCCTCTCCGGTCAGCGGCGGTCGCCCTTGCGGTGCTGTCGGCGTCGGTACTGGTGTGGTACTCCGCCGCCCGGCGCTGGCACAACGCCTGGCACGAGAACGGCGTGGCCGGATACGCCGCCTTCCTCTTGCCGCCACTGGCGCTCGTCATCGGCGCGCTGATCCTCGAGGGGATCCTGAGAGCTCGGCAGCGGCCGGCCTCGTTCGAAGTCGCCGGCGGCGCATTCGTCGCACCGGCGGCCACCAGGGTGGCGGCGGCGAGCGCGGCGACGGTGCTCACCCTGGCGACCGCGAGCGCGACGCTGCACCTGCAGCCGATGCCCGACGACTGGTGGTCGCCCATCTCGGTGCGGTTCCACCGTGTCATCCTCGCGTGCCTGGTGGCCGGCTTCCTGGTGAAGGTCGCCGCGCTGGCCCGGCAGTCCGGGCGGATCGAGCTGCGCCCCGCGGGCCTGCGCGTCAGGTCCCTCTTCGCCGACCGCGACGTGTCCTGGGAGCAACTGGCGGCGAAGCCGAATACCTGGCCGGCAGACGAGGCATGGGTCCGCCGCGAGTTCCTGATCGCCGCGATCAACCACTACCTGGCCGATCCCGACGCGCGGGAGACCATCGGCACCGCCGAGGGGTATGAGGACCTGCGCCGCGTCCTGTGCGGCTGACGAGCGCTTGTCGATGCCGGCGCGGTTGCCGCACACTGCGATCATGACCGCACCGAGCGCACCCGTCGCTCCGCGGTCCATTCGGGGTCCCATGGTCGCCGTCTGGGTGGTAGCCGCGCTGGCGGCGGCCTGGATCGCGGCGGCCGTGCGCTGGCACGAGACCCTCCTCCACGACATGGTGCTCGGCATCGGCGTCTTCTTCCTGCCGCCGATCGTGTTCGTCATCGCCATGCTGGTCATCGGGTGGCGGCTGCAGCCGCAACGGCGCCCGGCCGCGTTCGAGGTCGACGGCGGTGCCTTCGTGGCACCGGTGGCCACGAAGTGGCAGGCGGTCAACGCCACGACCACGCTCTCCCACGCGACCGGCCTGGTTTGCACATACGGGTGGCAGGAGCCCGGTAACTACATCGACCTCGTGGTCCCGCGGGTCGGCATTCCGCTCATGGCGGTCCTGTTCCTGGTGCGGGTCGCCCGGCTCGCCCGCCGCTCCGGGCGGATCGAACTGCGGCCCGAAGGACTGCGGGTCACCTCCCTCTTCAGGGTCCGTGAGCTGCCCTGGGAGACGGTCGAGGCGGCACGGTACGGCCAACCGACGCACACGCCCAACGACACCTGGGTCCGGCCCGAGTTCCTGGCCGGTGCGGTCAACCACTACATCGGCAACCCGGCCGCCCGGCAGGCGATCGGGACCGCTGCAGGATACGAACAGCTCCGGGCGAGGTGAGCATGGACGACGCGGTCGCTGGGGTCATCCGGCGGATGGAGGACGGGCTCGCCCGGCTCGCACCCACCGACGCGCGGCGGCACTTCCACGGGACGTACCTGCGGACCACGCACGCGGTCGCGGCGGAGATCGAGCGGGGCGGGTTCCTCGACGCGGCGTGGCTGAACCGGTGGGACGTCGCGTTCGCCGAGTTGTACCTGGACGCGCTCGACGCGGACCTCGCGGGCGAGGAGGTGTCGCGGCCGTGGCGGATCGCGTTCGACACGGCGCGGGAGCGGCCGGGGCTGCCGGCGCTGCGGCACGTGTTGCTCGGCATGAACGCGCACATCAACTACGACCTGCCGCAGTCGCTGATCGCGGTGATCGGGCCGGCCGAGTTCGACGACGGCGAGCTGCGGGCCGCCCGGGAACGCGACCACACCCACGTCGACACGGTGCTGCTCGCACGGGTCGGGGCCGAGGAGGTGGAGGGTCGCGCCGCCGCCAGGCCGAGCCTGCTGGACCGGGTGCTGGCGCCGGCGAACCGGGCCGCGACCCGCCGGCTGCTCACCGAGGCGCGGGCCAAGGTGTGGCGCAACACCGCCGTGCTCGACGCCGCCAGGAGGCAGGGGCGGGAGTCGTACGACACCCGCATCCGCCAACTCGAGGACGCCTCGGCGGCGAAGCTGGCCACGCTCACCGCGCCGGGGCAGGTCCTGCTGCGCCTCGCCCGCACCGGATTCGGCGTCGTCATTCCAGGTGCTTAGGTGCGCCTCAGGGCAAACTCAGGGTCGGAGTGGCCGAAAGCCCTGACGCGGCAGGCGGGCCGGCGCACCACACTTGAGGGCATGACAGTCCGCCGCACCCTGCAGGCCGTCGGCGCCGCGCTCGCCGGTGCCGTCAGCGCTCCCGAGGCCGCCGCGCCGCCCGCCGACCCGCGCGAGGTCCGTGACCTCCTCGCCGAGATCGGCCTGCTGCACCCGCGCTCCCCCGTGTCCGACGTGCCGCTCACGCTGTGCCGGTTCCAGGCCAGGGCCGGGCTCACCATCGACGGCGTCGCCGGTCCGCGGACCGTGCAGGCGCTGACCCGGGCCGCCCGCGAGACCCGCCACATGCGCTCCCTCGGCCTGGCCGCGTAAGCAAGCCGAAGCCGCAGCCAGACGAACCCGCAGCCGGACGGCGTCACAGCCAGACGAAGCCGCAGCCGGACGGCGTCACAGCCAGCCGTTGCGGCGCAGCGCCCGGTAGAGCAGCAGCCCGCTGCCGAACATCAGCGCCAGGGCGAAGAAGTAGCCGTAGCGCCAGTGCAGCTCCGGCATGAAGACGAAGTTCATCCCGTAGATGCCGGCGATCGCGGTCTGCAGCGCGGCGAGCGCCGCCCACGACGCGATCTTGCGCATGTCGTCGTTCTGGTCGATGGTGACCTGCGCCAGGCGGGCCTGCAGGATCGAGTTGAGGATGTCGTCGTAGTTGACGATCTGCTCCACGACCCGGGTCTGGTGGTCGTTGACGTCGCGGAAGTACCGGCGGATCTCCTTGGCCAGGGCGAACGTCTGCTTGTCCAGCAGCGTCACCAGCGGTCGCTGCAGCGGGACCGCCGCCGTGCGGAACTCCATCAGCTCCCGCTTCAGCTGGTAGACGCGCTCGATGCTGATGCCGCTGTCCCGGCGGAACACGGCCATCTCCAGGGCCTGCACGTCGCTGTCGATGGCGGTGACGATGGCCAGGTAGGCGTCGACGATCCGGTCGAGGATCGCGTGCAGCACCGCCCACGGACCGGCGGCCAGCTGCGCCGGGTTGGCCTCCAGGTCGTGCCTGGCGGCGCGCAGCTCACCGGCCTCGCCGTGACGCACCGTGACCACGAACTGGCGGCCGAGGAACACCCTGACGGACCCCGTGTCGATCACCTCGCTGGTCTCGGTCAGCTCCTCGTGCGGCACGTACCGGGCGGTCCGGGCGACGAAGAACGTCACGTCCTCGTACCGCTCGACCTTCGGCCGCTGCGGCATCGGGTTCAGCGCGTCCTCGACGGCCAGGGGGTGCAGCCCGAACACCTTCTCGGCCTCGGCGAACTGGTCCGGATCCGGTTCGTGCAGACCGATCCAGACGAACGCGTCCGGTCGGTCGCAGGCCCGCTCGTACAGTTCGGCGAGCGGCAGCTCGTCAGGCTGCCGGACGCCGCCGACGTACAGCGCGCAGTCCACGACCGCCGGCCGAGTGTCCAGTTTCACCGCAGAAGCACCTTTCGTCCGGGCGTGACGGTTCGCGGGGGCTACTGGTTGCGTACCCACCCCGGTTCGTCCATGAACACCCGCCCGACCAATGACCGGCCGCTGCTCGGATCACCCGAAGCGACGTCCGGCTGTCCAGTCACCGGCCAGTCGGGTGGTCCCTCCACCTGGACAGAGGTTCACGGACCGTCACGACGGACCGTATCGTCGGCAGCATGGCAGCTCTCACCTTCGCGGTGGACCGACTCGCTGCCGCGACGGTGCTGACGTGTCACGGCGCGCTGGTCGCGGCCAGCGCAATGCAGCTGGAGACCGCACTCTCCCAGCTGCTGCTGCGCCCCGAGCCCAGGATCGTGATCGACCTGGCGCAGGTCACCGCCATCGACTGCACCGGCGTGATGATGCTGCGCGTCACCGCGGGTATCGCCCTTGAGCAGGGCGGATCGCTGGTCCTGGCGGTGCCGGCGCCGGCGGTCGTCCACACGCTGCGTGAAGGCGGGACGCTGTCCACGATCCAGACGTACCGGACGCTGGAAAGCGCTCTCGCCGCCGACCCGCGCGGCCTGGTCACCGACGCGGACGCCGCCGCCCAGGCGACCGCCACCCCGTGGCCGATGAACCAGGACCGCCGCCGCAGCGCCTGAAGCACCACGGCAGCGATCAGCGGCTCAGCTGGGCTCGCCGCGGTAGGTGCCGAACGACCAGCGGTTGCCCTCGGGGTCGCGGACGATGAAGTCGCGGGAGCCGTAGTCGGTGTCGGTGAGCTCCATGACGACCTCGGCGCCGGCGTCGACCGCGCGCTTGTAGAGGGCGTCGGGGTCGTCGGTGACCACGTAGGCGCCGAACGTGCCGGGCCGTAGCGGCCACCTGTCGCCGTCGGCGTCGCGGACGCTGCCGAGCATGATGCCGCCACCCGGCGGCCAGGCGAGCTGGGCGTGGTCGACCCGGTCGCCGTCGCCGTGCACCACGACCTCCTGGAAGCCGAAGGCGTCGACGAGGAACCGGATGAGGGCGCGGGCGTCGGTGGCGCGCAGGGTCGGCCACACCTGCGGTGCTGGTGTCGTTGTCATGCGGCCCAGTCTGCCGACCACGGCACGTCCGGGTCTTGGACGTTTCGGAACGGTGGTAGCCGCTCCTCGGCGAGCCACCGCGCCGGCGGCAGCCCGGCCAGGGCGCTGAACTCCCGGGTCAGGTGCGCCTGGTCGTAGTAGCCGCAGGCGGCCGCGACCGCGGCGAGGGAGTCCGCGCCCTCCTGCATGCGGCGGCGGGCGGCGTCGAAGCGGGCGACCCTGGCCGCCGCCTTCGGTGCCAGGCCGATCTCCTCGTTGAACCGTCTGCTGAGGTACCGCCCGCTCCACCCGACCTCCCGGGCCACCGCCGCAGCGGTGACGGTGCCGCCGCGCAGCAGCCGCCACGCGTGCACGACCTCCGGCGCGGGCAGCACCGGGTCGGTGAGTCTCGTCGCCAGCATCTCGTCGACGATCCGGAACCGCTCGGCCCAGGTGTCCACCGCACGCACCCGGTCGCGCAGCAGGTCGATGAACGGGCCGAAGACGTCCGTGGCGGCGACGTCCAGGGACGCGAGCTCACCGGCGGGCAGGCCGAGCAGGGCGCGGGTGCCGAGCGGCGACAGCCCGATCTGGATGCCGGACTGCCGGCCGTCGTGCACGATCGTCGCCGGCGTCGTGTGCAGCCCGCCGAGCAGCGTGTCGTACACCCCCGGCGGGGTCTGCGCCGAAGGGTGCACCGCGACCTGCAGCGGGTCGTCGAGGGTGACGATGAGCGTCAGGGTCGGTGACGGCAGCCCCCGGTGCACGGCGGGCGCGGCGCCGGTCTCGCGATAGCCGCTGTACCAGGTCGCGAACGGTCGCACCCGCGGCCCGGCGGGGCGGCGCACGTACTCCGACAGCACCCCGTCACCGTAGCGCCTTCTCCAGCTCCGCCTTCGTCATCCGGGAGCGGCCCTTGACGTTCTTGCGCCTGGCCTCCTCGTAGAGCTGGTCCCGGGTGCGGCCGGCGGGGCCGGTGGTCCGGGCGCGCAGCGCGCCGCGCTGTGCCGACGACATGTCCTGCGTCGACGTGCGGCTCGCCGTGCGCGACTCGCCGGCGCGGGCCCGTTCCTTGTTCACCACACGGGCCGCGATCTCCTCGGCGACCTCCTCGGAGCGGCCCTGGGCCAGCTGCTGACGCTTGACGTGTCCGTACTGCCGTTCCCGCTTGGCGCTCCACACCTGCTGCGGCATGACGGTCCCCCAATCACAGGAATTCGCGCTTGTACAGGTCGATGAGCTCGGCGTAGTGCGGTCCGACGTTCGCCACGTACACCTCGTCGAAGCCGGCGTCCTCGTACTGCTTGAGCCGCGCCGCCTGCTTCGCCGGGTCCGGCCCGCAGGCGATCGCCTCGCGGGTCATGTCCGGCGTGACCAGCTGCGATGCCTGCTCGAAGTGCTTCGGCGACGGCAGCACCTGCGCCAGCTCGCCGGGGACGCTCGCGTTGGCCCACAGTTCATGCGCGATCCGCACCGCGGCGTCCTCGCTCGGCGCGTAGCAGGCCTTGAAGCCGCCCTGCACCGGCTTGTCCCCGCCGCCGCCCTTGCGGAACGCCTCGACGTGCTCCGCGACGGGCGCCACGGACATGAACCCGTCCGCGATCCGGCCGGCGAGCTCCAGGGCCTTCGGCCCGAACGCCGACATGTACACCTTCGGCGGGGTCTCCGGGCGCGTGTACACCTGAGCCTGCTCGACGGTGTAGTGGGTGCCGCGGTGGCTGACGAACCCGCCCTCCCACAGCTCCCGCATCACGGCGACGGCCTCGTCGAGCATCTCCAGGCGCTCGGCCGCGCCCGGCCACGCGTCGCCGTGGATGTGCTCGTTGAGCGCCTCGCCGGTGCCGACGCCGAGGACGAACCGGCCCTCGTGCAGGACCGCGCTCGTCGCCGCGGCCTGCGCGACGACCGCCGGGTGGATGCGCATGATCGGGCAGGTGACCGCCGTCGTGACCGGGATCGTGACGACCTGGCTCAGGGCGCCGATCACCGACCAGACGAACGGGCTCTGCCCCTGCGCGTCGTTCCACGGATGGTAGTGGTCGGAGATCCACAGCCCGGTGAAGCCGGCGTCCTGGGCGAGCTTCGCCTGCTCGACCAGCTGCGCCGGGGTGTACTCCTCGCAGGACAGGAAGTAGCCGATTCGCATGCCCTCACCCATACCCAGCACGCCACGATCGACGCACCAAGCGTCAGGACATGGCGTGCAGCCGGTCCACCAGGCGCTTGAGCTCCGCCAGGTGCTCCGGCGGGTACACCCGGCCGGCGGGGTCCACGACCCGCTGCACCGGCTGCAGCAGCCGCCACGCCTCGGCCACGTCGCCGAGCTGGGCCAGGGCCTGCGCGTCGAGCCAGTCGCAGTAGTCGCGGGCGACGCCGGCGCCGCGCAGCTGCGCGGTCAGCACCAGCACCGCCTCGTCCATGCCGGCGCCGAGCAGCAGCCGGGCGAGCGCGTCGGTGCCGAGGACCCACTGCCGGGTGCCGGGCGCCAGCTCCCGCAGCGTCTCGAACGCGTCGACGGCGTCCTGGGTGCGGCCCGCCCCGACGAGGCTGCGCCCCAGGTCCAGCAGGATGTCCGCGACCCGCACCGGGTCCCGGGCGCCGTCCGCGGAGCCGTCGGCGATCCCGTCCAGCATCGCCTGGGCCAGCTCGACGTTGCGTTCGGCCTTGCTGCGCCGTTCGTCCGGGTCCGCGTACCCCTGATGCTCCAGGCGGATCGCGTCGCGTGGCGCCGACGGCCACTCCGCGATCCCGATCCCCTGCACAGTGCCCGTCGCCTGCAGGTGCCCGGTGCCGACGCCGGTGCCGTGCCCGCGGTCGACGAACACGTCCGGCGCGGCGCCGCCGGCGATGCGGACCAGGTGCTCGTGCACCCGCCCCTGCCACCGCAGCTGCGCCGGGCGGAAGAGCCGGGCGGTGCGGAACGTGTAGGGCAGCTCGTCGTGGGCGTTGTCGATGTCGACCAGCAGCGCGTCGGCGGTCGTCGCGGCCAGGACCTCGCGGAGCTTGCCGGGCACGGCGACGGCCCGGTCGTCGGCGTCGATGCTGAGCACCCAGTCCGCCGGCGTCCACGGGGCGCCGCGGGCGGCGGCCGCCTCGGCGAGCGCGGTGTTGCGGGCGGCGGCGAAGTCGCCGGTCCAGGTGCCGTGGCTGACGACGGCGTCGAGCGCGGCCGCGATGGCCGGGGTGTCGTCCTTCGAGCCGGTGTCGTGCACGTGGATGAGGTCGACGACCCCACGCAGCGACGTCAGGCACCGGTCCAGCATGGCGGCCGAGTCACGCACGATCAGCACCGCGGCAAGGTTCACCTCCGCCCGATCGGCGGCCGTCCGGCCGACCTGAGCGTTTACCTGCGCGAGGCACCATAGATGGATGGCGATCGAAAGTGCCGACCCGGCGGACGATCTCGCGGTCCCCTACTGGTTGACGGCCACCGCCGAGGCGGCGTCGGCGTCGTTCGGCCGGATGGTGCGCCGACTGCCGGGGCTGCTGCTGCAGGCGTGGCGCCTGGCGTGGCGGACCGACCGGCGCACCACCGCCGTCGTCGTGGTGGGCAACCTCGCCGCCGGGGTCGCCTCCGGCGTCGGCCTCGTCAACGTCGTCGGCGTCCTCGACGGGCTGCTGCGCGAGGGCCCCACCCCCGACCGGATCCGCGCCGCCGTGCCGTCGCTGCTGGTCATGGTCGCCGCCGGCGCCGCCCGCACGCTGCTGGCCGCGGCGGCGACCGCGGCACAGGGCAGGCTGTCGCCGCAGGTGTACGAGGCGGCCGAGCTGCGGCTGCTGGAGCTGACCACCCGGGTCGACCTGGCGACGTTCGACGACGCGGACTGGCGCGACCGGATGCAGCGGGCCCGCGACCGCGGCATCGACGCCGCGCAACGGGTCGTCGACCACGCCATCGAGCTCGGCACCAACGTCGTGTCGCTCGCCGCGGCCGCCGGGGTCCTCGCCGTGCTCCACCCGATCCTGCTGCCGCTGCTGGTGCTCGCCGTCGTGCCGAACTTCTGGGCCGCCGTGCGCTCCGCCCGCCTCGGGTACCGCCAGCAGCTGCGCCTCATCGCCGTGTGGCGGCGCAAGTGGATGCTGTCGGAGCTGCTCGCCGAGCGGGACCAGGCCGGCGAGCTGCGCGCGTTCACCCTGCAGCGGTACCTGCTGGCCGAGGTCCGGCGCCTCCTCGACGCGGTGACCCGCGAACAGATCAAGGTGTCGTCCGCGCAGGTCCGCACCAACCTCATCGGTCACGCGCTCGGCGCGCTCGCTACCGGCGCCGCGTACGCCGCCCTCCTCGGGCTGCTGCTGACCGGCCGGATGGACATCGCCGTCGGCGGCGCCGCGGCGTACGCGATCAGCACCGGCATCAACGCGCTCACCCAGGTCGCGTTCGCGGTGAACCACCTCTACGAGCAGGGCCTCTACTTCGGCGACTACGAGTCCTTCCGCGCGCTCGCCACCGCCCGCTCCGAGCCCCTCGACCTGCCGCCCGCGCCGGCCGGCTTCGAGACGCTGACCCTGGACGGCGTCACCTTCACCTACCCCGGCGCGCAGCGGCCCGCGGTGTCCGGCGTGAGCCTGACCATCCGCCGCGGGCAGACGATCGCGCTCGTCGGCGAGAACGGGTCCGGCAAGTCCACCCTCGCGAAGCTGCTCGCCGCGCTGTACCGGCCGGACAGCGGCGTCATCGCGTGGGACGGCGCCGACCTGGCCGGGCGCGACCCCGACAGCGTCCGGGAGCACGTCGCGGTCGTCATGCAGGACCCGACCAACTGGCCGCTGTCCGCGGCGGAGAACATCACGGCCGGCCGGCACGACCGGGTCACGACCCAGGCCGAGATCGAGGCCGCCGCCGGCCGCGGCGACGCCCACGACTTCATCGTGGAGCTGCCCCGCCAGTACCAGACGCTGCTGTCCAGGCACTTCAACGACGGTGCGGAGCTGTCCGGCGGCCAGTGGCAGCGCCTCGCGATCGCCCGCGCGTTCTTCCGCGACGCGCCGCTGCTGATCTGCGACGAGCCGACCGCGAACCTCGACGCCCGCGCCGAGCACGCCGTCTACGGCCGGCTGCGGGAACTCGCCGCCGGGCGGACCGTGGTGCTGATCACGCACCGCATGGCGAGCGTCCGGGAGGTCGACCGGATCTTCGTCCTCGACCACGGCGCCCTGGTCGAAGAGGGCACGCACGACGAGCTGACCGCCACCGGCGGCCTCTACGCCCAGCTGTACGCCCTGCAGGCGACCGCGTATCAAGGGAATGAAACGTCTGTCCAAACGCTTGACCACAAGATGTGACCGTGAACCCCGCTCGAGCTGCCGCTCATGAACTCAGACTTGTGCTCGTCCTCGGCTCGCTCATCGCGATCGGCCCGCTGACCATCGACATGTACCTGCCGGCGCTGCCGAGCATCACCGGCGACCTGCACACCACCTCGACGGCGGTGCAGCTCACCCTCACCGGCACCCTCGCGGGCCTGGCGCTCGGCCAGCTCGCCATCGGCCCCTGGTCCGACGCGGTCGGCCGCCGGCCGCCGCTGCTCGCCGGGCTCGTCCTGCACGTGCTCGCGTCGGTCGCCTGCGTGTTCGCCCCCAACGTCGGCGTCCTCGGCGGCCTGCGGGTGCTGCAGGGCCTCGGCGTCGCCGCGTCGTCGGTCGTCGCGATGGCGATCGTGCGCGACCTGTTCAGCGGCGCCGCGTTCGCCCGCCTGTTCTCCCGGCTGATGCTGGTCATGGGTGCCGCCCCGATCCTCGCGCCCACCCTCGGCAGCGCCGTGCTGCGCTGGACCGAGTGGCGCGGGGTCTTCGTGGTGCTCGCCGTGTTCGGGGTCCTGCTCAGCACCCTGGCGGCGCTCGCCCTGCCCGAGACCCTCCCACCGGCCCGCCGCCGCTCCGGCCGCGTCACCGGCGTCCTGCGCGTCTACGGCTCCCTGCTGCGCGACCGGATCTTCGTCGGCCTGGTGCTCGTGGCGGGCTTCGCGATGGCGGCGCTCTTCGCCTACGTCGGCGGCTCCTCGTTCGTCCTGCAGCAGGTGTACGGACTGAGCGAAGCGCAGTTCGGGCTGGCCTTCGGCGCCGGCGCCGTCGGACTGATCGGCGGCACGCAGTACAACGTGCGGCTGTTGCGCCGGTACTCGCCGCAGCGCATCCTCGTGTCGGCCCTGGCGGGTGGCACGATCGCCGGAGCGGTCATGGTCCTGCTGGCCGCCACCGGCCTCGGCGGGCTGCCCGCCCTGCTGGCGGCGCTGTGGGCGGTCCTCACCGCGGCGGGCCTGGCCCTGCCCAACGCCCCGGCGCTCGCCATGTCCCGCCACGGCGAGGCGGCGGGGACGGCGGCGGCGCTGCTCGGGGCGGTCCAGTTCGGGGTCGGCGCGGTCGCGGCCCCGCTGGTCGGCGTGCTCGGCACCGGCGCGACGGCGATGGCGGTGGTGATCGCCGGCGGCATGCTCACCGCGACCGTGACGCTGTTGCTGGTCGTCCGCCCCGGCTCCCTGCCGGTGACCGCGGACGACGCCACGGAGCCGGCCCTGGCCGCCGCCCACTGACCACGCCGTTGATCGAATGACGGATCCGGTCGTGATGACGGCCGGATCCGTTGTTCGATCATGCACGGCTCGTGGCAGCGGCCGGCGACGACGGTGGTCAGCGGCCGGCGGCTGCGTGGTACTGGTCGACGATCTCCTGCTTGATCCGGCCCCGGTCGGAGACCTGGTAGCCGGCGCCCAGCGCCCACTCGCGGATGGCCCGGTTCTGGTCGCGGTCACCCCGGCTGGCACCCCGCCCGCGGCCCGAACCGGACCGGGCCGCGGGCGCCCCGCCACGCCCGACCTTCGTGCCAGCGGAAATGTAGGGCTTCAACGCGGCGCGCAGTTTCTCGGCGTTCTTCTTCGACAGGTCGATCGCATACTGCACGCCGTCGAGGCCGAACTGCACGCTCTCGTCGGCCGGCTTGCCGTCCAAGTCGTCGATCAGTTCTTGAATGACGCGCTTGGCCATGACGGCGCCTCCTCGGCAACGGAAACGGGTGACGGCGGCGACCGAACGGCTGCCATCGCAGAAAATAGTATCGCCCATTCTGCGGATTTGAAGTCCGCTCGGTTTCAAATAGGCACGATCACCGATCGTGTCGGTCCAATTACGACCCGGGTGGGTCGCTGCGCCTGATCCCGGCATCGGCGAGACTCTACCCATGACGAACACTTCCACACCCGATTGGGGCGACCTGCTCACGGGCCAGTTGGCGTTCTACTGGGACGCGCATCTGCGACCCAGGCTGGACGGCCTCACCGACGAGGAATATTTCTGGGAACCGGTGGCGGGCTGCCTGTCGGTCCGCCCGGACGCCGACGGGAATTACCGCGTCGAGCCCGGCAGCCGCGACGCGGACCCGGCGCCGGTCACGACCATCGCATGGCGCATGATGCACATCGCCGTCGGTTGTTTCGTGATCCGGAGCAGCACGTTCTTCGGCGACGGAAGTGCCGGCGACGGTGCCGACATGTTCGACCCGCGGCACGTGCCGGCGGATCTGCCGCACACCGCGGAGGATGCCGTCGCGTTCCTGGACGCCAGTTACCGCGAGTGGCACGGGCACGTTTCCGCACTCGACGAGGCCGCACTGAGCGCGCCATTGGGACCGAAGGGCGCCTATTTCTCCGCGGACCCGATGGCGGCCCTGATCGCGCACGTCAACCGCGAGACGATGCACCACGGCGGCGAGATCGGAGTGCTGCGGGACCTGTTCCGGGCTACCGGCGCGGCACAACGCACCGACCGGCTCGCCGCGACGAGTTCGTGACATCGATCCAGGGCCCGGTCTGGAAGACTTCCGGGCATGTCGACGATCGATGGCCTTCTTTCCGTTCGGTCCGTGCTGCGCGCGCAGCACCATGACCGGGGCACGCTCGACCGGTTGACCCTGGCCGGGCTGCGGGACGCGCTCGACCACGCGCGCACCCGCGTCCCGGCCTACGGCGGCGACCGGTACGACATCGGAACCCCACACGACTTCGCCGACTTCGCGCGCCTGCCCATGCTCCGCAAGGCCGACGTGCTCGCGCTCGGTGAGGACCGGTTCCGCGACCCGGCCTACACCCGCGACGCCGTCACCGTCTACACCACCAGCGGCACCAGCGGGCAGATCCTCGAGGCGTGGCACGACCCCGCCAACTACGCCCACGACCGCGCCTGCAACATCCGCCGCTTCGCCGCCGCCGGCGGGCGCTACCGGCCCTGGTCGCGCCTGGTGCACTTCAAGCCGTTCCCGCTCGACACCGCGTGGTACCAGAAACTCGGCATCTTCCGCCGCGCCGTCGTACTCAGCGCGCTGCCCGTCCGCACCAGGGTCGAGCACCTGCTGCGCGAGCGCCCGCACGCGGTCATCGGATATCCGGTGCTGCTCCGCGACCTGCTGCGCGGCATGCGCCCCGCCGAGCTCACGACGCTGCGCCGCACGCTGCGCGCCGTCTTCACCGAGTCGGAGCTGCTGACCCCCGAGGTCCGCCACCAGCTCACCGAGGGCTTCGGCGTGCCGATCTTCAACGAGTACTCCGCCTACGAGCTCATGCACATCGCGTACGACTGCGCCGAAGGCCAGCTCCACGTCGCCGAGGACCGCGTCCACGTCGAGATCGTCGACCCCGACGGCCACCCCGTCCCCGACGGCACCGAAGGCCACGTGGTCGTCACCGGCTGGCGCGAGCGCGCGATGCCGCTGCTGCGGTACTGGCTCGGCGACCGCGCCACCCGCCACACCGGCCACTGCGCGTGCGGCAGGACCTTCGCCCGCCTGCACCTGACCAAGGGCCGCGCCGACGACTACGTCGTCCTCCCCGACGGCGAGCGCATCTACGCCGGCACCTTCATCGGCATGGCCATCAGCACCCCCGGCGTCGCCGAGTGCATGGTCCGCCAGGACTCCGCCGGCAACATCACCATCTTCCTCGTCCCCGACGGCCGCGCCGACCGCGGCTTCGACGACCTCGCCCGCGAGGCCCGCGCCTGGCTGCACACCACCGCCGGCCGCCCCTTCGACCTCGACGTCCGCCACGCCGACGCGCTGGAGCTCACCGCCGGCGGCAAGGGCCGCTTCGTCGTCTCAGAGTTCCAGCGGTGACCCCCGCCGGCGACATCCTGACGGGGCGCCTCCTGCTGCGCCGCCCCGCGGTCGGTGACGTCGACGCCATCCTCGACGTCCACCGCGACCCGCTCGCCTGCCTGCACAACCCGGGCGACCGGCTGCGGACCCGCTCCGAGGCGCTCGAACGCCTGCACCACTGGACGACCCACTGGGACCGCCACGGTTTCGGCTACTGGACCGTGCTGACCGCGCCGGCCGCCGCACCCCCGGCACTGGTCGGCTTCTGCGGCCTCAAGTTCATGCCGCTACGGGGCGAACCGGCGCTGAACCTGTTCTACCGCCTCGCACCCACCGCATGGCACCAGGGCTACGCCACCGAGGCCGCGGCGGCCGCCGTCGCCTGGGCCGCCCAGCACCGCCCCGGCCTCCCCTTGGTGGCCCGCGTCCGCCCGGCCAACGTGGCGTCCCAGCGCGTCGCCACCCGCATCGGCCTGCACCGCGCCCCACACCTGGACCACGGCGGCGAGGACGGCCCCGACCTGCTCTACCAGGCCACCCACGCACTCAGCCCGGCGTGACGCTCAACCCCCACCACCTTCGCCCGGCGCGCACCACCCAGCCGGTCCGCGCCGGGCGAGGTGGGGATCAGGCCGTCACGGCACCGTGCTGGGGGACGAGGTGTGCGCCGAGGTCGGACTTCAGCTCGGACATGCCCTTACCCAGGATCATGCCGCGCGCCCCGCGGTCGACGACGCGCTCCACGAGGCGGCGGAACAGGTCGAAGTACAGGTGCCGCCGGCCGCCGTCCTCCACGGGCAGCGCGCCCCACGACAGCCAGACCGGCCAGACCGGGTCGTCCAGGATCGTCGCGGCGCCGAGGAGCCGGCCGGCGGCGTCGCGGTACGCCACGACACACACGTCGGCACGGCCGGCCACCGACGCCTGCCACACCTCCGAGCGGGGGCCACTGCGCAGCTCGACGCTGCCGGCCGCGTGCTTGGCGAAGTTGAGCCGGGTCAGGTGGGCGAGCTCCGCCGGGGTGACGACCTCGCCGACCCTGCCCGTGCGCACCTGAAGGTCCGGGTCGGCGGCGACGAGCCGCTGGGTGCGGCGCACGCTCGCCCGGCGCTTCTGGCCCAGGCCGGCCAGCCACGCGTCGACCGACTCCGGTGCGTCCAGCACAGCGAGTGGTTCGGTGTCTCTGGTGTACCGCGGCCACGGCAGCCACGCGTCGTCGCCCTCGCCGAGCTGCCGCCACAGCGCCCCCCGGACGCCCGGCCCGAGGGTCCGCCGGGCCGCGCGGCGGAACGCCCGCACCAGCGACGCCCGCTCCGCCACCGCGGACGACGCGAACCAGAAGCCGGGCACGGCGCTGCTCTGCGGCGCCTGCACGTGCAGATACCCAACCCGGGGAAACCCGGGTGCGGAGGCTCCGGCGGCACTGCGGCGCGGCGCCACCACCGACGCGGCGACCAGCCCCACCGGACCCTCCACATCGGACAGGACCGCGAGCAGCACCGGGTCGGCGCCGGAGAGCACCCCGGCCCGCATGACCGGCCAGGCCCAGTTGGCGCGCAGGCCGGCGCGGGCGCGCAGGGCCTCCCAGTCGGCCGGCTCCGGGTCGGTTACCGGGTCGTGCAGTCCGACCGTCAGACCCTCCCTGACAGCTGTCACATCTACCATCATGATCCCCCGTGTGGAACTGTGCGACGCCACCTTCCACTGAGGCCGGCGTCGAGACTCAGGGCGCTCGCTCCGGCGGACAGCAGCAGCGCCGCCATCGCGCCGGACGAGGCGGCGTGCGGGACCAGTACCGCCGCCGAAACCGTGACGACGACCAGCCCCACGGCCGCGGCGGCCGCGGTGAGGCGGGGCGAGCGGCCGTCGGTGTTCTCCACCAGGTAGCCGGCGTAGGCGACGAGCGCGAAGAGCGGCGTCTCCAGGCAGGTCAGCAGGGTGAGCAGCAGCGTGCCCGGCGCCAGGAACGCGACCAGCGGCACGCCCGGCAGGCAGAGCAGCACCGCGAACCGCAGGATCCGCCGCGCCTTCGCCCGTCCCGCCCGGCCGGCGGGGCCGCGCAACCGTAGCGACGTCACCGGTTGGCGCAGGCGCAGCAGGTACGTGAGCGCCGCCGAACAGAAGCCCGACGCGGTCACGGCGACGTAGAAGGGGCCGCTCTCGGTGCCGTGGCCGGCGATGCGCAGGATCAGGTAGCACACGGCGAGGCTCAGGCTGGCGATCAGCTCGGGCAGGCCGAGCAGGACGCAGGTCCGCAGCACCAGCCAGGCGACCCGGCGGCGGCGTACGGAGGTCCCGACACCCCGGGCGGCACGGCCCGCCACCGACCAGCCGGCCGGAAGGCGCCACAGCAGGACCGCGGAGGCGGTGAGGGCCGCCGCCGCCAGCATGGTGAGCTGCCACAGCGGCGGCCACGCGAAGTGGAACGTGACGGCGGACAGGGTCAGTAGCGCGCCGGTCATCGCGGCGAACGTGACCGCGTCGGTGCGGGGGTGGCCGCGGACCCGGTGCAGGCCGACGGCGAGCTGCAGCAGGCCGAGCGCGGCGGACCACAGCAGCGCGGCGGCGACCACCCGGAGCTGGTCGCGCCCCGACAGGAACGCGGCGGCGAACGCGAGCGCCGCCACCGTGACCGGCACCGCGGCGACCCGCAGCACGACCCGGGCGATGTACCCGCCGAGGCGGCGGGTGCGGGGCACCAGCTTGAGGGCGGCCTTCTCGCCGCTGGAGGCGACGAACACCGTCCACGCCGACACGCCGACGGCGCCGGCGTAGTCGGCGAAGCGGGCCGCGCCCCACGGCACGGCGAGCACCAGCGGCGCGAGCTGGCTGGTCGCCCGGAACGCGCCGCGGCCGGCGAACAGCGCCAGCATCATCCCGCCGCCCGGGGCGGTGGTGCGCGGCTCGGCCTGCGGTGCGAGGAGGGTCATGAGCGGTCGGCGAGGAAGTCACCGCCGCGGGCGGTGTCACGGCGGGCCGGCCCGGCACCCGCGGGCGGGCCCACCAGGCGCGGCGGGGACGGCCAGCACAGCACCGCGACGGCGGCGACGAGGTGGGCGGCGATGAAGACGTACGCCTCCGTACGACTCGCGACGTGGCCGAGCCGGACCGTCATGTGGTCGGCCCAGTCCCACCGTTGCGGCACCGGCTGCCCGCGCCACAGCCAGAACGACAGGTCCTCCAGCCCTGACAGCATGACGAGGATGCTCGCGTAGCAGATCCGGCGCACGGTCGCCGCCGCCGAGCCGCCCAGCCGCTGGTGCAGCCCGAACGCGAGGATCAGCAGCGGCGCGAGCACCCGGACCAGCGAGTAGAAGCCCTCGAAGTCGTCCGCGATGACCCGGTCGAACATGCGCGGGACGAAGCCGCAGAACACGGCCGTGAACGTGAGGACCCCGACGACCTCGGGCAGCCGCCACCGGCGCAGCCACACCGGGTCCAGCGCGGCGATGGTCTCCGTGGCGAGGACGAACGGCAGCAGGTACGCCAGGAACAGCCACAGCGAGTCGAGCTGCTTGCCGTCCGGGGCGAGCGCCACCAGCAGCACCCCGGAGACCAGCGTGGCGGCGACGAGGCCGAAGAAGCGCTTCACGGCCGCACCTCGAAGCGCACCGTCGACAGCAGCCGGTCGGCGGCGGCGCGCAACTGTTCGGGGGTGTCGGCGGTCAGCAGGGCGTAGCCGAGCTTGCTGGTGAGGTCGATCGTGGAGGTGACGGCCCGGCCCGGCTCGGCCAGCAGCGCGATCCTGAGCACCTCCGGCCAGGTGCGCGCCTCCTCGACGCCGTGGATCGCGGCGAGGGTACCGGTGTCCGCCGCGTTCAGCAGCTGCACCATCACCGGGTGCGGCACCGTGGCGGGCGGGACCGGTGGCAGCGGCGCGCCGACGGCGACGCTGATCGACGCCTCGATCGGGTCGATGCCGTAGCAGTGCTTGGCGAGCTCGCCGAGGGGGTCGCCGCCGGTGCGGGCGCCCATCTCGATGAGCCGGGGCCGGCCGTCGGCGTCGACGACGAGGTCGAGGTTGAGCGGGCCGCGGCGGTAGCCGAGCCGGGCGCAGATCGCGTCGACGTCGGCGATGATCGCGTCGTGGGTGCCGTCGGGGACGCCGGCGGGCAGCAGGTGCGCGGTGGTGGTCGCCTGCGGCGGCGGGGTGAGCCGGCGTTCGGTGAGGGCCATGAAGACGACCCGTCCGCCGTCGATGACGCATTCGCAGCCGCAGTGCTGCCCCTGGACCTCTTCCTCGATGACGATCCCGGCGCCGTACGAGAAGCGTTCCGCCTCGGCGATCGCTGCGTCCACTGTGGACTCGTCCGGGCAGCGGGTCACGCCGCGGCTGCTCTGCGCGTCGGCGGGCTTGACCACGAGCGGGAACGTGAGGCCCGCGCCGCGCCAGTCGGCGCCGTCGATCCAGCGGTAGCCGGGCAGGCCGAGCTCGTCGCAGACGGCGCGGAAGCGGCGCTTGTCCACCGACGCCGCGACGGTCTCCTCGGTGAGGCCGCACGGCAGCCCGAACCGTTCGGCGAGCGCGAGCTGTGTCGGCAGTGCGATGTCGCTGCTGGGGGCGAGGACCCCGGCGACGTCGGTGCGCCGGCGCAGGATCTCGCTGAGGGCGGCGACGTCGCGGGTGCTGACGGGCAGCAGCTCGTCGGCGAGCGCGACGGCCGGCGCGGTGTCGCGCAGGTCGACGGCGATCGTCCGGAACCCGAGGGCCCGGGCGGTGCGGTAGGTCGCCATCGCACCGTCGGCGGCGCCCAGGATCAGCAGGCTTTTCATGCGGCGTCTCCACGCTGTACGGGGATGTGCGGCACCGCTCTGGCGCCGGGGAACAGCTCGTCGGCGGCGTCGACCGGGATCGACGCCTCGCGGATGTAGAACATGGCGGGGCGCGGCTGCGCGTCGGCGACGAGCACCGTGTAGCGGAGCATGACGGCGGCGCCGGCGAGCGCGACACACTCGGCGAGCAGCGCGCCGCCGATCGCGGGCGCGACGCCGACCCAGCCGGCGAACGCGGTGGCCGACAGCCCGGCCGTCACGAGCGCGGCGAGCAGCAGCACGATCGCGACCCAGTGCACGGCGCGGCGGGAGAAGGCGACGTACAGCTCCAGCGCGTGCCCGATGAGCCGCCCGAGGCGGAACTTCGACGTGCCGCGAGTGCGTTCCCGGTGCTCGACCGGCACGGTCGCGATCCTCGACGTGAGCAGCGGCACGGTGGCCAGGAAGTACGGCGTGCCGAGGCGCAGCCCGACGACCCGCCGGGCGAGCTCGGTGCGCAGCACCCGGAACGTGGTCGCGCCGGGCGGGATACGGATGCGCAGCCGCCGGCCGAGCCAGTGGTAGCAGGCGGCACCCCACCTGCGGTGCCACGGGTCGTGCCGGGTGCGCCGCACCCCGAACACGGCGTCGAAGCCCTCCAGGGCCCGCTCCACCAGCAGGTGCACCTCGGTCGGCGGGAACTGCAGGTCGGCGTCGAGGTGCACGAGCCACGGTTTCCGCGCGTACTTGTACCCAGCCGAGAACGCCGCCTCGAAGCCGAAGTTGCGGCTGAACGACAGGTAATGGACGCGGTCGTCGGCGGCGGCGAGCCGCTGGATCTCCTCGAGCGTGCCGTCGCCGCTGCCGTCGTCGACGAAGAGGATCTCCAGGTCGTAGCCGCCGAGCGCGGCCACGATCTCGGCGTGGGTCTGCGCGACGCTGTCCGCCTCGTCGTAGCAGGGCACGACGGCGGTGAGGCCTAACGGGTGCATGGGACCGGCGGGTTCAGCGGGCGGCGAGCGCGAGCGGCTCGGGGGCCGTCCAGTGCTCGCCCTGGGTGGCGATGAACCAGTCGACGGTGCGCTCCAGGCCCGCTTCGAGGGACACGAGACCGGCGGGGTCGATGCCGACGGCGCGCAGCGTCTCGGCGTTCGCGCTGACGACGGCGCCGGCCTGCTCGCCGGGGCGCATCGGCAGGTCCACGATCTCGACCCGCGGGTAGCCCTTGCGCTCGCACTGGTCGATGACGATCTCGGCGACGTGGCGGATCGTGGTCGACGAGACGGGGCCGCACTCCACCACGTGGTCCAGGACGGTGCCGGCCTCGGCGGCCTCGAACGCGGAGACGAGCGCCTTGGCGACGTCGCCGACCCAGACCATGTCGGAGACCTGGTGGCCGCCGCCGTAGAGCTCGACCGGCATCCCGCACAGGGCGCGGCAGACGACCGCCGGGGTGATCTTGCGGACCTTGCCGGGTCCGAACGGCGCGGCGGCGAGCTGGCGCGGCCCGTACGCGTTGACGGCGCGCACCACGTTGACCCGGCTGCCGCGGTCGGCGTTGAACATCGACACGAACCGCTCGACGGCGGTCTTGGAGATGGAGTAGCTGTTGTTCATCCAGTGGTTGCCGACCCCGATGTAGACGCCCGGCAGCTGGTACTGGGTGACGGCCTCGAGGAAGTTCAGCCCGCCGACGAGGTTCGTCTCGGCGGCCGGGCGCGGGTTCAGGATCGTCTCCTGGGTGCCGAGCACGGCGGCGAGGTGGATGATGCCGTCACAGTGGGCGGCGAGCTCGACCATGGCGGTCGCGTCGCGGATGTCGCCGAGCATCACCTCGCGCTCGGGCGCCTCCGCACGGCGCCGGGCGTGCGCGTGGTGATCGAATACCAACGCCTCATGTCCTCGTGCCTCGATCTCCTCGCAGACGTACCGTCCGATGAAACCATTACCCCCGGTCACGCCGATCTTCATTGGCCGTTTCCTATCACTCGATGGGCGGGTCCTCGCCCACGGCAGGCTTCGGCGGCTCCCTCCACGGGGTGGTGCCCCGCGCTGGAACGCCGTTGAACAGCACAAACACGATGCGGACAGCGATCTTCGCCACGAGTGATCGAATCCTCACGCCGCGGTCGCAATCTACCGTCCAGGCGCCAGTGATCACAGTCCGATGGGAAAGATTTATTGACCCAGTCGTATGTGAGGCATCGTTTTGCCGACGTTGCCCCCGATCCGGCGGAATTTACGTGAAGCGATGGTTTTGGCGCCTCTCACGGACGGCGACACCTCCCGGAACGCTGTGATCCCTGGCAAGACCCTGGCAAACGCTCCGCCCCACACGGAGGTGGTCGAAGTTGACCCCGTCGGGCCGAGCGGTGCCCGGCTGCACGGCACCACGGATGGAGCACATGTGACCTCGATCAGCGGCATCAGCGGCATCTCGGGCTCGTTCGCCGGCCAGCGGACGGCGCTGCGACCCCCACCGCCACCGAAGGACGGCCAGGACCCGATGAGCGCGGTGTCCAAGGCGCTCGGCCTGTCGGGCGACCAGCTGAAGTCCAAGCTGGACAGCGGACAGAGCCTCACCGAGGTCGCGGAGGAGCAGGGCGTCTCGCACGACGACCTGATCGCCGCGATCAAGGCCGGCAAGCCGGCGAGCGCGGCCACCTCGGTCTCCGCGTCCGTCGAGAAGGACGACGACGCCGTCGCCGAGCGGATCGCGGCGCAGAAGGGCACGCCCGGCCCACCGCCCGGCGCACCCCGCGGCGGCGCCGCCGGCCTGTCGGACGAGTCGAAGCTGCAACAGCTCAGCACCCTGCTGGAGACCGACAGCGGTTCCCTGCGCGGCAGCAGCGCCACCGAGGTCGTGAAACGCATGCAGGACAAGGGCATCGACCTGTCCCGGCTCCGCTCGGTCCTCGACAGCGGCGACCTGGTCGACTACGCCGCCTGACCCTCGCCCCCGACAAGCAGCCGCTCGGTGAGCTCCATCAGCCGGGCGGCTGCCGCGGCGTCCAGGGTCGGGAAGTCCGGCGGGAGGCGCCGGTCCCGGTCGACCGCGGTCAGCGCGTCCGCCGGCGGCTCGTCCACGAACCCGTGGATCGGCCCCACCGAGGCGGCCACCGGCCGGGCCGCCAGCGACGCGACCGCGAGCAGCCCCCGGACCACCGGCGGCAGGCCCGAGCGGTCGCCGCTGCGGGTGAAGCCCGGGTGGTAGAGCACGTACCGGGCGCGGCTGCCGGACCGTTGCGCGAAGCCCGCGCCGAGCAGGTCGTTGGCGCGCCCGGCCTGCAGCTGCGCCCGTACCGTGGAATAGCCGGTCGACAGCTGTGGGTCGGCCCATTGCACGGCACCCTTGGTGACCCCCACGCCGGCGACGTTGACGATCACCGGGTGCTCGGCGCGGTCCAGGGCCGGCCGCAGACCGAAGCTCAGCAGGTACCGGCTGACGTAGTACAGCGCGAAGGTGCGTTCGAGGCCGTCGGCGGTCACCTCGCGCCGCGCCGACACGGCGTTGGCGAACAGCGCGAGGGCGTCGACCACCGGGTGCGCGGCGAGGACCTCCTCGACCACCCGCCGGTTCTCCGCGACGCTGCTCAGGTCCGCGGGCAGGAACGTGATCGCGCCGCCCGCCATCGCCTCGCCCCGGCCGCGGTCGCGCCCCACGACGACGACCCGGTCGCCGCGCTCGGCGCGCCCGAGTGCGAACGCGCGCCCCATGCCGTTCGTGCCGCCACTGACCACGACCACGCCCATCTGCGCCCCCACTACCGTTGGTTGCCGACGGGCTCATCCTCGGCGCGACGGCCGGGGCGGCGGAAGAAGGCACTGTGATGTCCACTGCGCACACCGGTGTGCCCACCTCGCTCCGGCAGCACGCCCTGCCGGTGCCGGTGCCGGCCGGCGAATACGAGCAGTGCCCGGTCACCGAGCTGCTGCGACGGCTCGGCGACAAGTGGACGCTGGTGACGCTGTCGTTGCTGGCGCGGCGGCCGTTCCGCTTCAACGAGCTGCACCGCGCGGTCGAGGGCATCAGCCAACGGATGCTGACCCGGACCCTGCGCACCCTTGAGGCCGACGGGCTGGTCGAGCGCGAGGTGTTCGCGACCCTGCCGCCCAGCGTCGAATACCGGCTGACCCTGCTCGGCGTCAGCCTCCTGGAGCCGTTGTCGGCCCTGGCGGCCTGGGCGGTCGCGAATCCACGCCGCGTCGGCTAGCCGACGCCCACTACTCGCCGAATTCGCGGTCACGCCCTTACGGCGGCCGCAGCCGGCGGCCTAGCTCCGCGCGATCCGCGTCATCACCGCGACCAGCACGGCGCCGACGGCAACGACGATGGCGTAAGGGAACCAGGGCGTGGGGTAGGTGGCGGCCATCAGACCGACCATCAACGGTCCAGTCGGCGCGGCGACGGTGCCGGCCACCGCCGGCGACATGGGCCGGCGGACAAGCAGGCCCCGCACCAGGAGCGAGATCCCCACGCCGGCGGCGAACAGCGGCACCACGATCACAGCCAGGAAGAACGCAGTAAGGAACTGGATGTCGGGCTGGCCGCACCACGTGCCGCCGCACAGCGCCCACGTCCAGGGGCCGAAGGCGTAGGCGGCGAACCCCGCGGTCGCGGCCAGGCCGAGCCCCACGAACCAGAGCGTCATCACGTTGTCAGTCCGGATGCGCGCGGCAGCGTCCATGCCCCACACCCTAGTGCCACCTGCGCGGACGACTTAATTGGAGACTTACTTTAACTATTAGGACTCTTTACCTTGTGGTGGCGTCATCGATGGCTGATGATGCGAGGGGAGCGGATCCGCCCATCCCCTCCCGCCTACCGAAGGACCACCCGTGCTCAAGAAGCTCCCCTTGAGCGCGCGACGCCTCGTGCTCGCCGCGCTCGCCCTGGTGACCGCGCTGGGGGTGGGCCTGGTCATCAGGCCCGCCCTGGCCGCCGCCGCCCCGTTCAAGGTGCTCGCCTTCTACAACGGCACCTGGGACGCGGCCCACATCGACTTCGACAAGGAGGCCCGGGACTGGTTCCCGGCGCAGGCCGCGCAGAACGGTTTCACCTGGGAGGCGACCACCGACTGGAGCCGGCTCAACACCGGCAACCTGGCCCAGTACAAAGTCATCATGTTCCTCGACGACGCGCCGCCGTCGGGACAGCGGGCCGCGTTCCAGCAGTACATGAACAACGGCGGCGCCTGGATGGGCTTCCACGTCAGCGCGTTCACCACCGACCCCGGCTCGTGGAGCTGGTACTACAACACGTTCCTCGGCTCGGGCGCGTTCCGGACCAACACGTGGGGGCCGACCGCGGTCACGCTGAAGGTCGAGGACCGGGCGCACCCGTCGACGGTACGACTGCCGGCCACGTTCCGGTCCGCGGTCAGCGAGTGGTACTCGTGGAGCAACGACCTGCGCCAGAACCCCGCGATCGACATCCTCGCCTCGGTGGACCCCAGCAGCTTCCCGGTCGGCACCGACCCCAACCAGTCGTGGTACAGCGGCTACTACCCGATCCTGTGGACGAACCGTAACTACAAGATGCTGTACGCCAACTTCGGCCACAACGGCATGAACTACTCCACCAACACCCGCACGTCCTCGACGTTCGCCAGCGCCGACCAGAACCGCTGGATCATCGACGGCATCCTGTGGCTCGCCGGCGCCTCCACCACCCCGCCGTCGTCGTCGCCCACGCCGTCCGCTTCCCCTTCGTCCAGCACGGGACCGATCTCGCCGACCGCGTGGTACAGCGTCACCAACAAGAACTCGTCGAAGTGCGTCGACGCGCGGGCCGCCGGCACCACCAACGGCACGGCGATCCAGCAGTACACGTGCAACGGCTCCACCGCGCAGCAGTTCCAGTTCCAGCCGACCAGCGGCGGGTTCGTGCGCATCAACAACCGCGGCAACAGCGCACAGGCCCTCGACGTCACCAACGTGTCGAGTGCCGACAACGCGCTGATCCAGACGTGGACCTACGGCGGCGGCAACAACCAGCAGTGGCAGCCCGTGGCCGAGGGCGGCGGCTGGTACCACTTCGTGAGCCGGCTCTCGGGCAAGTGCCTGGATGTCCCGGCCGCGTCGACCGCCGACAGTGTGCAGCTCGTGCAGTACACCTGCAACGGCACGGCGGCGCAGTCCTTCCGGCTGTCCTGAAAGTTTCGGCTTCCACGGACCGCTCCGAGCATTGACGCGTGGTGATGCATTGCCCGGCCCTGGACCCCGGGACTACGGTCTCGCCGTCCCGGGTCGGGCAATTGTGACATTGTGACACTCGCCCGACCGCCCGTTCGCATGTTGTACAGCGAGGAGCGGATCGTGCGGTTCATCCCCCATCGGCGGCGGGCCGTCGCCATCGCCGTGGCCGGCGCGGTGGCCGTCGCCGCGGCCGCCGTCACCGTGACCGTGGCGTCGGCCGCCGCGTCCGGCTGCCGCGTCACGTACACCGTGACCAACTCCTGGCAGGGCGGCTTCGGCGCGAACGTCGACATCACCAACCTCGGCGACGCCGTGAACGGCTGGACCCTGGCGTGGACGTTCCCGGCCGGACAGACCGTCACCCAGGCCTGGAACGCGACCGTCACGACCAGCGGCGGCCAGGCCCGCGCGACGGACGCCGGCTACAACGCGCCGATCGCGACCGGGGCGACCGTGTCGTTCGGCTTCAACGGCACGTGGACGGGCAG
Organism: Dactylosporangium sp. NPDC006015; assembly: GCF_040614215.1. NCBI lineage: Bacteria > Bacillati > Actinomycetota > Actinomycetes > Micromonosporales > Micromonosporaceae > Dactylosporangium > Dactylosporangium sp. NPDC006015. The sequence goes on along the minus strand of NZ_JBEXUD010000022.1, from coordinate 140,433 downwards.
TAATCCATCGCCTGTTGGATTTTCGCTGAACGGCGTCACCTGCACCGGAGCCCCCACATCGTCTTCCGCGCCACCGCCCTCTTCTTCGGCGCCGCCGCCTCCCACGGGCAACGCCAAGCAGATGGAGGACCTGGACCGCGGCCTCATCTCCGTGCGGTCCGGCAGCGGCAACCTCGTCTCCTGGCGACTGCTCGGCACCGAGGCCCTGTCGACGGCGTTCAACCTGTACCGCGGCGGCACCCGCATCGCGACGGTCACCACCGGCACCAACTACCTCGACGCCGGCGCCGCCGCGGACGCCTCCTACACGGTGCGCGCGGTCGTCGGCGGCACCGAGCAGGCCGCGTCCGGTGCGTCGCTACGCTTCGCCAACGGCTACCTCGACGTGCCGATCTCCTCGCCCGGCTCCGGCTACACCGCCAACGACGCCTCCGTGGGTGACCTCGACGGCGACGGCGACTACGAGATCGTGCTGAAGTGGGACCCCGCCGATGCCAAGGACAACTCGCAGTCCGGTGTCACCGGCGTCGTGTACGTCGACGCGTACCGGCTGGACGGGCAGCGGCTGTGGCGGATCAACCTCGGACGCAACATCCGGGCCGGCGCCCACTACACGCAGTTCCAGGTGTACGACTACGACGGCGACGGCCGCGCCGAGGTCGCCATGAAGACCGCGGACGCCACGGTCGACGGCACCGGCCGCGTCATCGGCAACGCCTCCGCCGACTACCGCAACAGCTCCGGCTACGTGCTCAGCGGCCCCGAGTTCCTCACCATGTTCAACGGCCTCACCGGCGCCGCCATGTCCACAGTGGACTACGTGGTGCCGCGCGGCACCGTCTCGTCGTGGGGCGACAGCTACGGCAACCGGGTCGACCGGTTCCTGGCCGGCACCGCCTACCTCGACGGGCAGCGCCCATCGCTGATCATGGCCCGTGGGTACTACACCCGGTCGGTCATCGTCGCCTGGGACTTCCGCAACGGCTCGCTGACCCGGCGCTGGACGTTCGACAGCAACAGCTCCGGCAACAGCGCCTACGCCGGGCAGGGCAACCACCAGCTCTCCGTCGCCGACGTCGACCAGGACGGCCGCGACGAGATCGTGTACGGGTCGATGGCCGTCGACGACAACGGCGCCCGCCTCTGGAACACCGGCAACGGCCACGGCGACGCCCTGCACGTCGGCGACCTCGACCCGTCCCGCCCCGGCCTGGAGGAGTTCAAGGTCGACGAGGACGGCAGCAAGCCCTCCTCGTGGATGGCCGACGCGCGCACCGGACAGATCCTGTGGACCACCCCGGCCAACGGCGACAACGGCCGCGGCGTGTCCGGCGACATCTGGGCCGGCAGCGCCGGCGCCGAGTCATGGTCCTCCGCCGCCGACGGCGTCCGCAACCCCAAGGGCACGGTCGTCTCCACCCGCAAGCCGAGCTCGACCAACTTCCTCGCCTGGTGGGACGGCGACACGACCCGGGAGCTCCTCGACGGCACCCACATCGACAAGTACGGCACCTCCGGCGACACCCGGCTGCTGACCGCCTCCGGCGTGCACTCCAACAACGGCACGAAGTCGACACCGTCGCTGTCCGGCGACATCCTCGGCGACTGGCGCGAGGAGGTGATCTGGCCCACGTCGGACAACACCGCGCTGCGCATCTACAGCACGCCCGACCCGACGTCGACGCGGCTCTTCACGCTGATGCACGACCCGCAGTACCGGTGCGCGATCGCCTGGCAGAACACGGCGTACAACCAGCCGCCGCACCCGTCGTACTTCATCGGCAGCGGCATGTCGACGCCGCCGGCGCCCGTCATCTACGTGCGTTAGCGTTCCTGTCATACCTGGGCGGTAGCTTGTTGGCATGACGTCGGCGAGCTCGGACCTGATCCGCAGGGTGGATCGGTGCGTGCTCGCCGGCGACGTGCCGGGATTCCCCGTGGTGCCCGACGGGTGGCTGGCCGTAGCGGTCGCCCCCGCCGTCTCCGTCACAGCCTCGGACCTCGCCGCGGCGGTGCCGCCCGACGCCGAGCGCGTCGTGCTGCTCGCGGCCGGCCCGCTCGGCCCCGACCTCGCCGCGGCGCTGGACCGGCCCGTCGTCGCACCCGACGGCCCGGTCGTGCAGACGCCCGGCGGGGTGATGGTCACGACCGACGCCGGCGGCGGCTGGTGGCGGCACCGGCCCGGCCGGCCCGCCGAGCCGCTCGGCCCGCGCTGGCCCGCACCCGACTGGCAGGGGTCCGCGCCGCTGTGGCCCTCCACGGTCATCGCCCAGCCCGTCCCCGCCGGCTGGCTGCTGTCCCCCGGCCCGGTGGGCTCGGCGGCCGCCTTCGACGGGGTCGAGTTCGCCGTCGCCGTGGACCCGTCCCGGCCGCGGCTGCTGCTCGACCCGGCCCTCACCGGCGAGCAGCTCGCACTGGCCATGACTGCCCTGCCGACCCGCGTGCGGCGCGTCGCCGACCTCGTGCCGCTGGGCGCGGGCCAGGGCGCCGGCCGCGCGGTCGCCGCGACCGCCGCCGCCCGCCTCGGCGAGCCCGTCCACCTGGTCAACGGGGTGCCCCTGCACACGCCCGCCGGGTCGATCGTGGTGTTCGCCCTCGACGCCCACCGCCGGCCCGTCTGGGCGGAGCCCGCGTGGCTGCTGCGCCTCACCCCCGACGGCGGCGAGGAGGTCGTGGCGTCGTCCCCGCCGCACACCTCGCTGCGCGAGCTCTCCCCCGCCACGTATGCGATGGACATGGGCTGGCAGGTGCGGTTGAGCGGCGGCGGGATCCATGCGTTCCCCGGCCCTCCCCCGCCACCCGCGAAGGGCCGCGCCTCATTGCCTGCCACCGCGGCCGTCACTGAGTCGTTCGCCGCTGTGGATGCGGGTCTCCCCGGTGGTCCCTCGGTCCCGGCTTCGTTCGCTGATCGGCCGGGTGCTTACCGGGTCGTCGTCGGCAGCGCCGGGGAGACGATCGACGACCTGGTGTGGCCGCCGCTGTCGGCGATGTTCACCGCGCTGTTGTCCGACATTCCCGCCGCCGTCGACCTCGTCGTGGAGGGCACGTCGTCGGCTTGGGGCGAGGCCGCCGAGCGGGAGCTCGCCGAGCGGCACCCCGGCGGCGGCGTGACCAACGGGCAGGCGCGCGAGTTCCAGCGCGCCGACCTGCTGCCCATGCCGCCCGCGCCGCTGCCGCCCGACCCATCGGCCGCGGTCCGCCGCGCCCGCAACGGGCTGGCGCTGCTGGCCGCCGCGGCGGTGGTCGTGGTGCTGCTCGCCGTCGCGGGCCTGGTCGCGTTCTGGCCGCGCGGCGGCGACGGCGCCGACCTCGCCGGCGACGTCGGGCCGCAGACGGCGACGGCCCCCGGCGCCGCGCCCGGCACCCCGTCCGCGGCGGCATCGGCGAGCGGCAGCGCCTCCCCTCGGGCCAGCACGTCCGCCTCGCCCCGCGGCTCCACCCAGGCGTCGGCATCCGCCGGCCCCAGCCTCACGACCTCGGCCACGGGCGCGCCCCCGCTGCCGCTGGACACCGGCACCGACGTCGCACGCGGCCGACCGGCCACGGAGAGCAGCCACACCGACTCGTATGTCGCGAGCCGCACCACCGACGGCGACCCGATGAGCTACTGGGAGAGCCGCAACAACGCCTTCCCGCAGTGGATCCAGGTCGACCTCGGCGCCCCGGTCGCGGTCCGCCGCATCGTCCTGCGCCTGCCCCCGTCGTCCGCCTGGCCCGCCCGCACCCAGACCGTGACCGTCCTCGGCAGCCCCGACGGCGCCGCCTTCTCCGTCCTCATCCCGGGCGCCGCCTGCCGCTTCGACCCCAACAGCGGCCAGCAGGCCACGCTCGCCGTCAACTCCGGCAACCACCGCTACGTCCGCATCCTCATCTCCTCCAACACAGTCCAGCCCGCCGGCCAGCTCTCCGCGATCGAGCTGTACCGCAGCTGACCCGTGGGGACCGCGCCCCAGACCACTCACGCCATCGCCCCACCACGCCATCGTCGCGCCACGCCGGTGCTCCCTGCGACGCCCCGCAAACACGCGACTTCGACTCCACCAGCGGCAAGCGCGCCACGCTCGGCGTCAGCTCAGACGACCACCGCTACGTCCACAGTCCAATCGCCTCCAACACAGTCCAGCCCGCCGGCCAGCTCTCCTCAATCGAGCTGCGCCGCGGCTGACCGCTCGCGACCGCCACCCAGACCACCCACGCGCCGCCAGCACCCCCTGGACCTCCACAACACGCGACCACCGCTACGTCCGCGTCCGCATCTCCTCCAACACAGTCCAACCCTCCGGCCAACCCTCCGCGATCGGCCCGCGCCGCGGCTGATCCACTCCCGCCACGCGGGCCGCCACTCCGGACCACGGCTGACCCTCACGACCATGCGCCAGCCCACCACGCGGACCATTCCTGACCACATCACCGTCGCGTGACACGACAGGCGCCGCCGGGCGTGGCGCCACCGCCGCGAGGGGTCGTGCCCCCGTTGGCGTTGTCGCCGCCACCACCAGCCGTGGCGCTCTGCCCGTCACACCAGGCCACCGTGTCGGGCCGCATCATCTTCGCGTCAGGCGCGGGCCACCACGCCAGCCCACCACGCCCAGCCACGCCATCGTCGCGTCACACACCACGCCACCACGCCGAGCCACCACGCCACACCGTCACGCCGGGACACCACGCAGGCCATCACGCCGGACCGCGTCACCGTCGCGTCGCACGCCAGGCCATCACGCGGGGCGACCGTGCCGGGGAGCGTCATTGTTGCATCGCGCGCCACGTACACCGGCAAACCAGAAGAGCCCCGCATCGCCAGCAACGCCATACCTTCAGAGCCATGACGGCGAACACCGCACCGCTCAACCGCGGCGGCACACCGCCCCGGCCGCTCAGGCAGCCCGGCCACCACACGCCGCACTGGTCGCCCACACGACGAGCGATCGAAGGACGAATCCGGCCGCCCGCGCGACCAGAACCGTCCTTGGATCACAGCGGGGCGCTGGCGAACCCGGCAGGCCGGACCGGGGCGTGCGGACGTTCGCCGGGACCGTCGAGCAGCACCGTCGCCGCCACAGGTGCGCCGCGGGCCGCGGAGTCCGATCGTCGTGCCGGGCCGGTGAGGGCAGGTGTCAGTCGTGCGAGTAGCTGTCGACGGTGATGCCGTCGCGGCGGACGGTGATGTGTGCGTGGTCGCCGAATGCGTCGAGCAGCACCTGGTTGAACGCTTCGCTCTCGAAGGCGTCGGTGAGTGCGCGGGCCCGGTCGTACCGCTCCTCGTCCGGGCCGGTGTATGCGCTGTACCTCTGCCCGTTGACCCACTTGCCCTGCCGGCGGCCCAGCGACGGGTGTTGTCCATCCTCGAGCCGGAGCTGGTGGGTCAACTGCGGCTCGAGGGCCGGGTCCTCGGGAGTCCGGAACCATGGCGTGTCGACACTGAACACGCACGGGTCCCCGTCGTTGTAGTAGGGCGTGTACTGCGTCCAGCCGAACTCGACGATCATGTCGTCGGCGAGGAGTGCGCGGATCAGGGGTTCGAGGTCCGACAGCGGACGCTGCTGCACCGTGGGGGCGGGGCGGATGATGGTCCCGTCGACCGGGATGCCGAGAAAGTTGAAGTGGCTCATTCGACTGGCTCCTCGGTCCGGGGCTCGCCCTGCAGAAGGTGGGACAGCGGAAGTTGCTTGCGTTGCGCGCCGGACATCCACGGCGCGATCGGCATGCCGGCGATGTAGTCGGCCGGCGACGGGAGCCAGCCGAGATCTTCCAGGACGTGCCGCTCCGCGATCAGCCGGACGGGCACCTGGATCGTCCCACCGGTGCTCCGGGAGACTTCGATGGTGCGGCCGAAGATGCGTTGGCACAGCCAGACGCCCTCGGTGTGGTGGTAGAGCGACCGGTGCCGGACGTCGCCGATGAGCTTCTTCGAGGAGTCGATGAACTCCTCTATCTCGATGTAGTCCTCAGGGGTGCCGCCCCACTTGCGCGCCGCTGAGACCGCATGGTGCCAACTGTTCACGCGCTCTCCCGCCCCGGCGACGCCACGCCGGTAGGGAATGTAGATCATCACCGGGCGGCGGGCAATCGCGCAGGTCAGGGCAGGGGGCGGAGGTTGAACCAGGTGGTGGCGGCGGCGCGGGCGGGTTCGGTGAGGACGGTGTAAGGGACGGGGGTGCCACCGTTGGCGAGGACCTCGCGTTCGAGGTGGTCACGCAGGAGCCAGACGTCGGCGGGGTCGATTGCGGGGCGCAGGTGCAGGAGGTCGTCGAGGTAAGCGGTGGTGAAGCCGAGGTCGGCCGCCAGGGCGTCAGGTGTGCGGCCGGTCAGGCGCTGGTTTGCCTGGAGTTCGGCGGCGGTCTGGGCCTTCTCGGCGAGGTTGAGTGACATGGAGTCCTCCGTGCTGGGTTCTCCGGGCTGGTTCAGGTCAGTGCGGTGGCGCGGGTGCGCAGGGTGGCGAGGGTGTGCGCCAGGGCGGCGCGCTCCTCGGTCGTCAGGTCGGCGAAGAGCTCGGCCAGGAACTCGTGCCGGGTCGCGGTGGCCAGGGTGTTGGCGTGTTCGCCGGCGGGGGTGAGGCGGACCAGGCGGGCGCGGCGGTCGCGTGGGTCGTCGGTGCGCCGGACCAGGCCGTCGCGGGACAGGCCGTCGATCAGCTCGGTGATCGTGCGCGGGGCGACGTCCAGCGCGGTCGCGAGCTCGCTCTGCCGGGCAGGGCCGGCGGCCAGGGCGCCGAGGACCCGCTTGCGGGCGACGGACACGCCGTGCCGCTGGAGGCGGGTGTCCAGGACCCGGCGGATCTGGGTCACGCAGCCCAGCAGCTGGTCGGCGAGGTCGAGATCATTCACCCCATAAACGGTACCCCCTCATCGTGAGGGCCCTCAACAAAAGGCCGAATAGGATCGACGAGTGATGCGATCCGCGTTTCTCGATGCCAGTGAGACCGCCGCGGGGCTGCTGCGGGACCCGGCCGTGACGGCGAGGTGGGGCGAGCCGAGTGCGCTGCCCGGGTTCACCGTCGGCGGGCTGGCCCGGCACCTCGCCAATCAGGTCACCAGGACCGTGACGCTGCTCGCGGGGCCGCCGGGTGAGGCCGCCGTCCCCGTTCTGGACCACTTCACCGGCGCGGGCTGGGTCGGGTCGGGCAGGGACAGCGACGACAACGTCTTCATCCGTTCGCGGGGTGAGGAGGCCGCCGCGCTGACCAGCGCCGCCGAGCTGGCCGCCGAGGTCGACGCGGCGCTGGACGAGCTGCGCACGACCGTGCCGGCGCAGCATCCGGAGCGGATCGTGGACGTCGGGAAGTGGGGGCTGACGGTCGACGACTTCCTGCTGACCCGGGTGCTGGAGCTCGTCGTGCACGTGGACGACCTGGCGGTGAGCCTCGACGTACCGACGCCGCAGCTGCCGCCGGAAGCCGTCGCGGCGACCGTGGAGCTGCTCGGCAGGCTGGCGGTGTGGCGGCACGGGGCGCTGCCGGTGGTCGGGGCACTCGCCCGGCAGGAGCGAGCCCCCGCGTCCATAGCGGCGCTGTAAAACCGAGCGGCATAGGGTCAGGGGTGTGCGAATCCGGATCGAGGGCACCGACCTGCCGGGGCGGCGCCCCGGCGCCGACGAGTTGCGGCTGCACAACGTGCACGTGGGCGTGCAGCGCAAGGCCGAGGTGGTGGACAGGGTCCGGGCCGACGCGCCGGACGTGACCTGGGACCTGGAGGTGACCAGCCGGGAGGTCGACGGGCTGCTCGACGTCGGCGGGCCGTGGGTGCACGGGCGGCCCGGGGCGCGGTTCCTCTACCTGAGCTGGGGCGCTGTGACGGGCGACGAGTTCGCGATGTTCCGCCGGGCGAAGCTCATGTTCGGCGACATCCCGACCGAGGTGCTGCGGGCGGCGCACGACGGGGCCGGCACGCTGCACGGCCGGCTCGGCCTGACCGACGCGGCGGGCGACCCGGTGTGCGCGCGGGTCCGCCCGCCCGCGATCGCGTGGACGGTGCGCTGACCGGACCACGACGAGCGGCCCCGCAACGAAGCTGACCGGGCCACGACGAGCGGCCCGCAACGAAGCTGACCGGACCACGACGAGCGGCCCCGCAACGAAGCTGACCGGACCACGACGAGCGGCCCCGCAACGAAGCTGACCGGACCACGACGAGCGGCCCCGCAACGACCAGGAGGCCCAGGGGACCGTCAGCATCCCCTGGGCCTCCATCATCCACCGGTTCGCGTCCCGCCCAGGTCACGTACCGGCGAGACCTCAGCGGGAGCGGCCCGCCCGGCGCTTCGCCCAGACGTCGAACGCGACCGCCGCCAGCAGGACCAGGCCCTTCACGAGCATGACCCGCTCGCTCGGGGAGCCGATGAGGGACATGCCGTTGTTGATGACGGCCATGATGAGGCCGCCGGTGATGGCGCCGACGACCTTCCCGACACCGCCCTGCACCGCCGCGCCCCCGATGAACGCCGCGGCGATCGCGTCCAGCTCGAACGCGTTGCCGGCGGTCGGGCCGGCCTGGTTGAGCCGGCCGGCGAAGATGATGCCGGCGATCGAGGCGAGCAGCCCCATGTTCACGAAGATCCAGAAGGTCACCGACTTGACCTTGACGCCGGACAGCCCGGCGGCCTGCAGGTTGCCACCGACGGCGTAGATGTGCCGGCCGAAGACGGTGCGCTGGGAGATCAGCGTGTACAGCAGGACGAGCGCGGCGAGCAGGACCAGCACCCATGGCAGGTTCTTGAAGCGGGCCAGCTGGACGATGATGAACATCAGCACGAGCGACGCGCCGGCGATCTTCGCGACGAACACGGGAAGGCTGTCGACGGCCTGCCCGTAGCCGATGCGGCCGCTGCGGGCCCGCCACTGCACGACCACGATCCCGGCGACCGCCGCCAGGCCGACGAGGAGCGTGAAGAGGTCCGCGCCGCCGAGGACGCCGAGGCCGATGTTGTTCAGGAAGCCCGGCGTGAAGCCGTTGGCGAGGGTCCGTACGTCGTCGGGGAACGGGCCGATGCCCTGGTTGCCCAGGACGGTCATGGTGAGCGCCCGGAAGACGAGCATGCCGGCGAGCGTGACGATGAACGCCGGGATCCCGAAGTACGCGATCCAGAACCCCTGCCAGGCGCCGATGAGCGCCCCGACGGCGAGGGTGGCCAGGATCGCGACGGGCCACGGCACGTCCAGGTCGACCATGAGCACCGCGGCGACGGCGCCGGTGACCGCGACGACGGAGCCCGCGGACAGGTCGATGTGCCCGGCGATGATGATCAGGATCATGCCGATGGCGAGGATCAGGATGTACGAGTTCTGCACGACGATGTTCGAGATGTTCTGCGGCTCTAGCAGCGAGCCGGACGTCAGGACCTCGAACAGGACCACGATCGCGGCGAACGCGATGTAGATGCCGCTCTGGCGCAGGTTGACCGAGAAGCGGGTCGGCGCCACGGTCTCCGTGTCGGCCTCCACGATGGTCGTCATGAGCGTTCCTTAAAGCTGGTCATGAGCTGCATGAGCCGCTCGGGGGTCGCGTCGGCGCGGGGCAGTTCGCCGGTGACCCGGCCCGCCGACAGGGCGTAGATGCGGTCGCAGATGCCGAGCAGCTCCGGCAGCTCGGAGGAGATGACCAGGATCGCCTTGCCCTCGTCGGCGAGCCGGTTGATGATCGTGTAGATCTCGTACTTGGCGCCGATGTCGATGCCGCGGGTCGGCTCGTCGAGGATCAGCACGTCAGGGTCCGTGAAGATCCACTTGGCGAGCACGACCTTCTGCTGGTTGCCGCCGCTGAGTGTCCCGGTGACGGCGCCGACGCCGGGCGCCTTGATGTTGAGGCTGTGCCGGTAGTCCTCGGCGACCCGGAACTCGCGGTTCTCGTCGACCCAGCCGCCCTTGGCGATGCGCGGCAGCGCGGCGCCGGAGACGTTGCGCTGGATGTCCTCGATGAGGTTGAGGCCGTACCGTTTGCGGTCCTCGGTGGCGTACGCGATGCCGTGCGCGATCGCGTCGCCGACGGTCCGCAGCTCGACCGGGACGCCGTCCTTGTACACCTGGCCGCTGATGCCGGTGCCGTAGCTGCGCCCGAAGACGCTCATCGCGAGCTCGGTGCGCCCGGCGCCCATGAGTCCGGCGAGCCCGACGATCTCGCCGCGGCGCACCGACAACGACGCCCGGTCGACGACGACCCGCCCGTGCTGGGTGGGGCTGTGCACGGTCCAGTCCTCGATGCGCAGCGCCTCGGCGCCCACCTCATGCGACAGCCTCGGCGGGAAACGGTGCGACAGGTCCCGGCCGACCATGCCGGAGATGATGCGGTCCTCCGTCACGCCTTTGCCGCGCATGTCGAGGGTCTCGATGGTGCGGCCGTCGCGCAGGATCGTGGTGGTGTCGGCGACCGCCTCGATCTCGTTGAGCTTGTGCGAGATGATCACGCAGGTGATGCCGCGCTCGCGGAACTCCCGCAGCAGGTCCAGCAGGTGCTGGGAGTCCGACTCGTTGAGCGCCGCGGTCGGCTCGTCCAGGATCAGGAGCTTCACTTCCTTGGACAGCGCCTTGGCGATCTCGACGAGCTGCTGCTTGCCGACGCCGAGGTCCATCGCCGGGGTGACCGGGTTGTCACGGAGGCCGACCCGGCGCAGGAGCGCGCCGGCGTCGGCATTCGTGCGGTTCCAGTCGATGAGGCCCCAGCGCCCGCCACGAGGTACCCGCTCGTTGCCGAGGAAGATGTTCTCCGCGATCGACAGGTGCGGGATGAGCGCCAGCTCCTGGTGGATGATGACGATGCCGCGCCGCTCGCTGTCGCGGATCCCGCCGAAGTGGCAGGGCTCCCCGTCGAAGTCGATGTCGCCGGTGTACGAGCCGTGCGGGTACACGCCGGACAGCACCTTCATGAGGGTCGACTTCCCGGCGCCGTTCTCACCGCAGATCGCGTGGATCTCCCCGCGGCGGACCTCGAGGTTCACATCCTGCAGCGCGGCAACGCCGGGAAACGTCTTGGTGATGCCGCGCATCCGCAGGATTACGTCGGACTGAGCCTGGGACATGGCTACTTGAGGTCGCTCTCGGTGTAGTAGCCCGAGTCGATGAGGACCGTCTTGTAGTTCGACTTGTAGACGATGACCGGCTCCAGGAGGTACGACGGGACGACCTTCACGCCGTTGTCGTAGTCCTTGGTGTTGTTGGTCTCCGGCTTGCCGCCTTTGAGGACCGCGTCGGCCATCTTCACGGTGACGTCGGCGAGCTTGCGGGTGTCCTTGTAGATCGTCGCGTACTGCTCACCGGCGATGATGGACTTGACCGACGCCTTCTCCGCGTCCTGGCCGGTGACGATCGGGTAGGGCTGGCCGGCGGTGCCGTAGCCGCTGCTCTTCAGCGCCGACAGGATGCCGATCGAGAGGCCGTCGTACGGGGACAGCACGCCCTGGACCTTGGTGCCGCCGACGTAGGTCTTGGTGATGATGTCCTCCATGCGCTTCTGCGCCGTGGCGGGGTCCCACCGGAGGATGGCGACGGTCTTGAAGTCGGTCTGCCCGGACTTCACCACGAGGGTGCCCTTGTCGATGTACGGCTTGAGCGTGTCCATCGCGCCGTTGAAGAAGAAGGTGGCGTTGTTGTCGTCGGGCGAGCCCGCGAACAGCTCGATGTTGAACGGCCCGGTCGCGGTGCCGTCGCTGCCGTCCTCCTTCTTCAGGCCGAGGCCGACCAGCAGCGACGTCGCCTGCTGCACGCCGACCTTGTAGTTGTCGAAGGTGGCGTAGTAGTCGACGTTCGGGGACTTGCGGATGAGCCGGTCGTACGCGATGACCGGGATCTTCTTGTCCGCGGCCTGCTGCAGCTGGGTCGTGATGGCGGTGCCGTCGATCGAGGCGATGATGAGCAGCTTGGCGCCCTTGGTGATCTGGTTCTCGATCTGGTTGACCTGGGTCGGGATGTCGTTCTCCGCGTACTGCAGGTCGACCTTATAGCCGAGCTTCTCCAGCGCCGCCTTGACGTTGTTGCCGTCGGCGATCCACCGCTCGGAGGACTTCGTCGGCATCGTGACGCCGATGAGGCTGCCCGCGCCGGCGGCGGCGCCCGCCTCCTTGTCGGCGGTCTTCTCGGCGGAGCCGCAGCCCGTGACGCCGATCGCGACGGCGAGGCTGAGGCCCGCGGCGGCCAGTGCTCTGGTGAACTTCATCTGGGGTGTCCTCCACGGTGTACGCAGGGTGCAGCGCCCGGTGACGGCTCATGTGAGCGCTATCAACGGTGCCGGCAGAAATCTGTGGGTGTCTTGGTCATGGAGGACTTGAAAGCCGGTAAACGTTTCAAGTCCGTGGCGGGGGTGTTGCTCGGCACAGTGTTAACGCTCACAAATGAAGGTGTCAAGACACCATCGGATCACGAAATGGGAGGATGGTCGTCATGCGCCTGCTCGCCGGCACCACCGGCCCGGGATCCGCCGACCGGCCCGACGCGGTGACCGTCGACGGCCGGACCCTGTCCTCCGAGGCACTGCTCGGCGCGGCCCTCGCGGTCGCCGCGGACGTGCACGGCGCGGCCACCGTCGCCGTCGACGCGACCCCGTCCCTGGAGACGGTCGTCGCGGTCGTCGGCGGGCTCCTCGCCGGCGCCGCCGTCGTGCCCGTGCCGTCCGACGCCGGCCCGGCCGAGCGCTCGCACATCCTCGACGACTCGGGGGCCTCGGTCGTCCTGGACACCGTCGACGTCACCCGGCGCTCGTCGATCAGCCTGCCCACGCCGGCGCCCGAGTCCCCGGCCCTCATCATGTACACCTCCGGCACCACCGGCGCACCCAAGGGCGTCGTGCACACGCACGCGTCGCTCGAGGCCGGCGTGGACGCCGTCGCCGACGCGTGGGACTGGACGCCGGACGACCGGCTCGTGCACGGCCTGCCGCTGTTTCACGTGCACGGTCTGGTGCTCGGGGTGCTCGGTGCGCTGCGGGCCGGTTCTCCGCTCGTACACACGCGGAAACCGCAACCTGAGCGGTATGCCGCCGCCGGTGGGACCCTCTACTTCGGCGTGCCGACCGTGTGGTCGCGGATCTGCGCGCAGCCCGCCGCGGCCCGGGCGCTGTCCCGCGCGCGGCTGCTCGTCTCCGGCAGCGCCGCCCTCCCCGTGCCGGTCTTCGAGCGCCTGCGCGCGCTGACCGGCCACACACCCGTCGAGCGGTACGGCATGACCGAAACCCTGATCACGATCAGCAGCCGCTTCGACGGCGCCCGCTTCCCGGGGGACGTCGGCGTCCCCGTGCGCGGCGTCGAGACCCGCGTCGAGGCGTCCGACGGCGACATCGGGGAGCTGTTGGTGCGCGGACCCATGCTGCTGCGGCGGTACGTCCACCAGCCCGCCGACCTGGTGGACGGCTGGTTCCGCACCGGCGACATCGCCCGCAAGACCCCCGACGGCCGGCACCGGATCGTCGGCCGCGCCTCCACCGACCTCATCAAGTCCGGCGGCTACCGCATCGGCGCCGGCGAGGTCGAGGACGCCCTGCTGGCGCACCCCGCGGTCCGCGAGGCGGCCGTGATCGGCACCCCGCACGCCGACCTCGGCGAGGCGGTCACCGCGTACGTCGTCGTCTCCCCCGGCGCGGCGCTGGGCGCGGATGACCTCGTCGACTTCGTCGCCAGGCAACTCTCCGTGCACAAGCGGCCGCGCGTGGTGCACCTGGTCGAGGCGCTACCACGCAACGCCATGGGCAAGGTGCAGAAGAAGCGCCTCGGTGGTCCTATGCTCTGATGTGCCGGACCCAGCGGACGCGGGCCGGCTCGATGGCTGGTGGTGGTCGTGGTGGAGACAGGCAGAATTCTGCGGTTCGACGAGGTGCGTGGTTACGGGTTCATCGCCCCCAACGCGGGCGGCGAGGACGTGTTCGTCCACGCCAACGACTTCGGCGAGCAGCGGCACCTCGTGCATCCGGGGATGCGCGTCGAATACGAGGTCGAGGAGGGCGAGCGGGGCCTGAAGGTCGCCACCGTGCGCATCCTCGACGCGCCCGCGCGCCGCGAGCACGCCCGGCCGTCGCGGCCCGTGCACCACGACGACGAGGACGCCGAGCCCGGCGACGACGACGGCCTGTGCGACGTGCTCAGCAGCCGCGAGTTCTCCGCCGAGGTGACCGAGCTGCTCATCCAGCACGTCCCGTCGCTCACCGGCAGCCAGATCTCGCAGGCGCGCCAGCATCTGGTCAGCTTCGCGCGGACCCACGGCTGGGTGGAGAGCTGAGGATGAGGGTCCTGTTCATCGGCGGCAGCGGCATCATCAGCTCCGCCTGCACCGACCTGGCCGTCTCCCGCGGCATCGACCTGTACGTGCTGAACCGTGGCACCAGCACGACCCGGCCGCTCCCGCCGGGCGTCACGGTCCTTCGCGGCGACATCCGGGACCCGCTGTCCGCCCGCGCCGCGCTCGACGGCCTGACCTTCGACGCGGTGGTGGACTGGGTCGCGTTCACGCCGGAGCACGTGCGCACCGACGTCGAGCTGTTCCGCGGCCGGACCGGGCAGTACGTCTTCATCAGCTCCGCGTCGGCCTACCAGACCCCGCCGGCCCGGCTGCCCGTCGTCGAGTCGTCCCCGCTGCGCAACCCCTTCTGGCAGTACAGCCGGGACAAGATCGCCTGCGAGGACCTCCTCGTGCGGGAGTACCGGGAGTCCGGGTTCCCCGCGACCATCGTGCGCCCCTCCCACACGTATGACCGCACCCTCGTGCCCTTCGACGGCGGCTGGACCGCACCCGCCCGCATGCGCGCCGGCCGCGAGGTCGTCATCCACGGCGACGGCACGTCCCTGTGGACCCTCACGCACCACACCGACTTCGCCCGGGGCTTCGTCCCGCTGCTCGGCCACCCCCGCGCCATCGGCGACGTCTTCCACATCACCAGCGACGACGTCCTCACCTGGAACCAGATCGCCGAACACATGGCCGCCGCGCTCGGCGTCACCGCCAAGCTCGTCCACGTCCCGTCGGACGCGATCGCCGCCGCCGACCCGGACTGGGGCGCCGGCCTCCTCGGCGACAAGGCCCACTCGATGGTCTTCGACAACAGCAAGCTGCGCGCCCTGGTCCCCGACTACGTCGCCACCGTCCCCTTCCACGTGGGCGCACGCGAGATCGTGGCCTGGTTCGACGAGGACCCCTCCCGCCAGACCGTCGACAACCACCTCGACAAGCTCATGGACGACCTGGCCGCCCGCTACCGCACCGGCTGATTCCCGCGTTCGCACCGGCCGCGATGCGGCGGGGCGGGACACTGGGGTCGGGAGATCAGCGCGAGGACAGGTCATGAGCCGGGACCCGACCGGGGACGACGAGGCGGAGCGGTGGACGCGGTTCGCCCACGCCCCGCATCCGCCCGCGACGCACCCGGGCCGGGTCCGGAAGGCCGTCGCGGTCTACGTCGCGGCGGTCAGCGCGGTCGCCTGCGCTGCCATGACCGAGCTCGGCCGGCTCGACCACGAGTCCCCGTCGGCCGACTTCGCCACGCCGCTGTTCTGGACGGCGATCGCCCTGACCGTGCCGCTGGGCCTGCTGTGGCACGCGTGGCTCCCGCTCGTCCTCGACGTCGTCAACGTTGCCGGCCATCTCCCGGCCGTCCTCTTCGGACTGTCGTTCGGCGTGATCGCCGCGGCGAACGCCGCCCTCGTCCTGACCCTCGTGTCCGCCGCCAGATCCCTGTGGCGCCGGACCAGGCACCATCGCTGAGCCGCCGCGCCGGTCCTGGGACCAAGACCGGCGCGGCGGGGTCAGTACAGCGTCAGGAGCAGGTCACGCCGTTGAGCTTGACGTTGCTCGGGGCGGGGGTGGAGGGGCCGTTGGCGGTGAAGCCGACCGACACCGACGCGCCCGCGGCGAGGGACGGGGCCCAGGAGGGGCCGGCGGCGGTGAACGTGGTGCCCGACTGGGTCACCGTGGCGTTCCAGCCGCTGGCGAGGGTCACGCCCGACGGGACCGTCCACGTGATCGAGAACGGGTTGACCGCGGCGCTGCCGGTGTTCTTCACCGTGACGGCCGCCTGGTAGCCGCCCTGCCACGCGTTGTCGATGCGGACGGTGGCGGTGCAGGAGCCGGTGCCCGTGTTGCCGGACGGCGACGTCGAGACCGACGGCGAGACCGAGCGCGACGGCGAGACCGAGCCGGTCGGGTTCGTGCCGCCGACGGGCGGGATGAGGTACGGCTGCAGGATCGACTGCTTCTGCTGGTTGACCGTCTTCCAGTCGTCGCCGACGATGCCGCCCGTGTCGCCGGAGTTGGGGTTCCAGGACCAGTAGGTGAAGTCCATGCCGGTGACGCCGGTGCCCATGTACTCCATGAGCTTCTTCAGCCACAGCACGTCCTGCGGGCTCTGCAACGTCGAGCCGAACTCACCGACGAGCACCGGCGCGATGTTCTGCTTCTCCAGGTAACCCCAGAACTGGTCCCAGATGGCGGGGAGGTTGTTCGGGAACGCCGGGTCGTCGAACCACGCCTGGTGATAGACGGAGTTGCCGTACTCGTGCGCGGAGTAGACGAGCTTGTTGGCCTTGTTGAGCCGGACCGGGAACTGGCCGGCCTTCGACAGGTTGCCGCCCCACCAGCCGCACGGCTCGTCGGGGATGTTGTCCCACGCGTTGGCGTTGCCGCCGCTGGGGCAGCTGACGCCCTCCACGACGATGAGCCAGTTGGGGTTGACCTCCAGGATGGCGTTGCCGGCGCGCTCGGCGGCCAGGCGCCAGTCCCGGTTCACGTCGCCGCAGCCCCAGCACGACCCGGTGCCGTTCGGGTCCGTACCGTCCGCGTGCGGCTCGTTGTGCAGGTCCGCGCCGATGACGGTCGGGTTGTTGGCGTAGTGCTGGGCGAGCGAACGCCAGTTGCTGATCCAGGTCGCCTCCGGCGTCGCCGACACGTACCAGAGGGCGCTCTGACCGGCGCTGGTCGGGCGGTGCCGGTCCAGCAGGATGCGCATGCCCTTCGTGCCGGCGTAGGCGACGACCTTGTCGAGGATCTGCAGCGGGGTCAGGCCCTGCAGGTCGGGGTTGGTGTAGCCGTCGACGCTGTTGGCGGTCGCGCCGGGCTTCAGGGCGTCCTCGGAGAACGGCACGCGCAGCGTGTTGTAGCCGAGGCTCGCCATCTGGTCGATGTGGTCGCGCCACGGGCGGGCCCACAGGCCGTGGAACGTCTTGTTGTCGGTCTCCATGCCGAACCAGTTGATGCCGGTCAGGCGCACCGGGTTGCCGCCGGCGTCGATGATCTGGTTGCCGCGCGTGCTCAGGTAGCCCGTGCCGGTGCCGCCCACGGCCGCCGACGCCGTGCTGTTGAGCCCGATGACGGCGACCGCGCCGACGACGGCCAGGCTGCTGGCCGCGACGGCGGCCCAGAGTCTTCTCACCACACCCTCCTCAGTCGAAACTGCCACCGGGACGGGAGTCGTGGCAGTGGCAGGCCGACGCTAGGAGCGGGCGATCGCACGTGTCGTCGCCGCCGCCACGGTACGAGCAAAACCGCAGGTCAGCCGGGCGTGAAGGGCGAAAGTTACATCGTGGGAAGCTGCGCCAGCAGCTTGCTGTGCGCGTCCAGGACCTGCTGGGCGGCGGCCTTGGTGGCGGGGTCGGCGCCGTTCTTCGCCTCCGACCCGCACAGCGCGGTGGTGCCGGTCAGGTGGTCGCGGAGCACCTCGAGGGCCTTCGCCGGCTGCTGCGCGGCGGGCACGGCGCGGATCGCCGCCATGTCGGCGTCGACGACCATCCCGGGCAGGTCGTGCCCGGCGTGGATGCTGGAGTCCTCGACGGCGCCACCGTCCGCGAGGGCCTTGCGCAGCGCGGCGAGCTCGGCCCGGTGACCGTCGGCGGCGGAGCGGGCGATCGGCGTGAGCGCCGGGTCGCCGCCGGTGACGATGAGGTCGAACAGCTGCCCGGCGCTGGTGTTCAGGGAGATCATCAGCTGCAGGTACGCGATGTCCGTCGGGTTCAGCGACGTCACCGCGACCGGTGCGGTGCTGCGCTGCGCCGTGGGGGCCGTCGGCTCGTGGGCGGGCCTCGCCCAGAGGACCACGACGGCGAACGCGGCGACCAGCACGATCAGGACCGCCCCGACCCTGCGCCAGCCGTCCCGCCCCCGCTCCCCCGCCTCATCGACCGCCTCGATTTCCGCTGCTTCCGCGGTACCGGTGGAGTCCGCGCTTTCAGAAGCCTTCGGTGCTTCCGAGGCCTCCGTCACCGCGGCCTCCTCAACCGGTGCCTCGGTGGCCTCGGCGGCGGGCGCGTCCGAGGTCTCTGCTTCCGGGGCCTCGGCCGGTTGGTTCGACATCACCGGCCGCCACCCCCGCCGCGGCGGGGAGGGAGGTCCACCGCGGTCGGGGTGGCGGCCCCGACCGACGGTGCCGCGGTGCTGTGCGCAGCCGCGGTCCGGTCCGCGGGGTGCAGGCGCAGCCCCGGCAGACCTGTGGACACGATCCGGGCGGTGGTCACGCATCGACGGTAAACGCCGGAACCTGCGGAGCGCATTAGCTGAACTTTAAGATTTGTCCTGGTCGCCCCGACGTTCTCCGGCGCCGCGGATAACAGTTTTTCCGCAGGTCACGCACCGAAGTGGTTGGTCTGCGTATTGTTTTCGCCGACCTGGACGCCATTGGATTTGGTGATGGTGAAGCCGGGCCGGGCCGGCAGCAGCCGGGCGATCTCGGCCGCGAGCTCCGGGTCCTGCGCGAGCGCGGCGCGCACCTGTGCCCGCACGATCTCGGCGAGGTCCTCGTCGGCGGGCGACCCGGCGAGATCGACGACCGCCCCCTCGATCTGCGCGCCGCGGCCGGACCGGAAGAGCCGCGCCAGCACCCGCCGCCCCACGCCGATGGTGCCGTCGACGGTCGCGTCACTGGCCTGGTCGGCGACCCGTTGGACGACCGCTGTGCCGTACGCGCCGACCGCCGCGGAAACGAACGGCACGACCGCGCTGGTGACCTCGCCGACATCGATCATGACAACCTCCCGGGAAACGTCACCGCCTGTGTAGCACGCCCGGTCGAGGCGGTCAGGTCCCGATGCGGGTGACGGTGCCGTGCGGGGCGCCCTGCCACCACATCGCATCGACGAGGAAGGCGGCGTCGCCACCGGCGGAGATGAACTGCACGACCAGCCGGCTCGGCTCGGTCTGCCCCCGCGACACGGAATACCCGTCGCGGGGCGTCGCCGTGACGACGGAGACGGCACCATCGCGGATGCGGATGACCGCGTCGCCGCCCTCGGACCGGAACGAGCGCAGGTACGTGTCGACGCCGTCGGAACCGGTCGTCACGGTCCAGCCGTCGACGACGCGGGCGGGCGCGGCGGTGGTGACCTTCGCGGTCGGGGTGGCGGCCGCGGACGTGCGCGGCACCGCCGAGGTCGGCGCCTGCGGCGTGGTCCCGGCGGCCGCGGGCGGCGACACCGGCGTGGTGAGCGGCGGCAGGCCGGGCTGCGGGATCAGGTCGCCCGGCCCGCGCGCCTCCGCGGCCGGCACGGGCAGCGAGTCGGACGGCACGGCCGTGCGCAGCACAGGGCGCAGCGCCAGCGACGCGACGCCGATACTCGCCGTGGTCGCCAGGCACCACAGCAGCACCGGCACCGCCGCACGTCTGACCCGCACCGGCAGATCTTCTCACCCGCCCCGCTCCACATGGCAAACCCGGCGGTTACCGTGTTGCCATGCCGCTGATCCTGCTCGTCGAGGACGACGTCGCCGTGTCCGGCGCCCTGTCCAGGGCGTTGACCGACGCCGGTCACGTGGTGCGTCCGGTCGGCAACGCCGGGTCCGCGCTGCGGGTCATCGCGACCGACCCGCCCGACCTGGTCATCCTCGACCTCGGGCTGCCGGACATGGACGGGCTCGACGTGCTGCGGATGCTGCGCGGCATCTCCAACGCGCCGGTCATCGTCGCCACCGCCCGGCGCTCGGAACGCGACATCATCCGGCTGCTCGACGCCGGCGCCGACGACTACGTGACGAAGCCGTTCTCCAGCGCCCAGATGTCGGCGCGGATCAACGCGGTCCTGCGCCGCGGGCAAGGCACCCCCGGACCCGCCGCCGTGCCGGCGGGCGTGACGATCGGCACGCTGCACGTCAACCCGCAGCAGCGGTTCGCGTCCATCGGCGGCCAGCCGCTGCAGCTGACGAAGAAGGAGTTCGATCTGCTGGCGTACCTCGCCCAGCGGTCCGGCCGGGTGGTGAGCCGGCGGGAGCTGCTGACCGAGGTGTGGCAGCGCCCCGACAGCTCCGGCGAGGACCAGACGATCGACGTCCACGTGTCCTGGCTGCGCCGCAAGCTCGGCGAGAGCGCGACCCAGCCGCGGTATCTGCGCACGTTCCGCGGGGTCGGGGTCATGCTCGTCGACCCGGACCAGGCACCCGCACAGCCATGAGAAACGCGCTCATGCGCCTCTCGTTCGCGATCACCTCGATGATCGCGCTGGCCTTCCTGGTGCCCCTCGCCTACGTCACGAAGGAGATCGCCCACGACCGTGCCCTGGCCGAGGCCCGCTACCAGGCCGACGCGATGGTCGCCGCCCTCGCGTCCACGTCCGGCAACGGATCCGGCGCCCTGGACCGCGCCGTCGCCACGGTGCCGGCCGGGCAGAGCGGGCGGCTCGCCGTGCATCTGCTCGGGGAGCCGACGGTCGGCACCAGCCACGCCGCCGCCGTTGAGGTGGACCGCGCCGCCACGCAGGGCAGGTCGCTGACCGTCGACGCGCCCGGCGGCGTCGCCTACCTCCAGACGGTCGTCCTGGACGGCGACCGGACCGCGGTCGTCGAGGTGTACGTGTCCGACGGCGACCTCAGCCGCGGTGTCGGCGCCGCCTGGCTGGCCCTCGCAGGGCTCGCGGTCGTCCTCATCGGCGGCTCGATCCTGGTCGCGGACCGGCTCGGCGCGCAGATCGTGCGCTCCACACAGCGCCTCGCGGAGGGCGCCCGGGCCTTCGGCGACGGCGACCTGCACGCCCGCGTCGAGCCGGACGGCCCGCCGGAGCTGCGGGACGCGGCGCGCAGCTTCAACCGCATGGCGGACCAGATGGTCGCCTTCGCCGACGCCGAACGCGAGCTCGCCGCCGACCTCTCCCACCGCCTCCGCACCCCGCTGACGGCGCTGCGCCTGGACGCCGACGCGATGCCGCCGGGCCCGATCGGCGAGCGCATGCGCCAGGCGTTCGACGCCCTCGACGACGAGATCGAGCAGATCATCACGACCGCCCGCCGGTCCGCCGCCGACCGCGTGCCCGAGAGCACCGACCTGGTCGAGGTCGTCGCCGACCGCCTCGCGTTCTGGTCGGTGCTCGCCGAGGACCAGCAGCGCCCCTGGCGGGTCGTCGGCGGCCAGGAGCCCGTGTGGGTGCCGGTCGCCGAGTCCGACCTGGTCTCCGCGGTCGACTGCATGCTCGGCAACGTCTTCCAGCACACCCCGGAAGGCACCGGCTTCGAGGTCCACGTCTCCCCGCGCGGCCTCATCGTCGACGACGCCGGCCCCGGCATCGCCGACCCGGCGCGTGCCCTCCGCCGCGGCTCCAGCGGCGCCGGCTCCACCGGGCTGGGCCTGGACATCGTCCGACGCGTCGCGGAAACCGCCGGCGGCCGCCTCGTCGTGGAGCGCAGCCCGCTGCGCGGGGCGCGCGTCGCCGTCGTCCTGGAGCCGGTCGCCCTCACGACCCCGCCGCCCCGCCCCCAGCGCCGCGTCGTCCGCTGACGCACCGTCGGCGGACCCGGCCGCGGTGAGCGCCTCAGTCGTCCTCGTTGCGGGGCGGTGGCAGGCTCGCCGCGAGCCGGTCCAGGCTGGCGAGCACGGCGGTGTACCCGGCCTGCTGCGTCTTGCCGTCCTTGCGCTGCTCGCCGAGCTTCCTGCGCAGCTCGGCCACCTTGTCCGCCGCCTTCTCCTCGTCGCCCTTGGTGATGAACCGCTCGATCTCGTCGAGCCGCTTGTTCAGCTCCCGCGCCGACTCGGTGGAGAGTTGCCCGGCCCCCGCCTGCTCGCTGACGGTCGCGCGCGCCGCGGCGAGCGCGTCACCGGGCAGGCTCGGGGACGGGGCAGCGCTGGTCGGCGCGGCACCGGACGTCGGGGGCGCGACGGCCGCCGAGCTCGTCGGGCCGGCGCCTGACGACGGCGAGCCGTCGCGTCCGGCCATGATCGCGGCCGTGACGGCGACGACCGCCACGAGGACGACGACCGCGGCGAGCGCGACGCCGATCGGTCCGATCCCGGTGCGGCGGCCCGCGGGAGCCACCTCCGCGGCCGGCGTCACCGGCATCGACTGGGTCGGCGCGACGACGGCCGCGGTGGCCCGGACCGGCTGCCGCGCGGCGGGGACGGCGGCGGTGGGGACGGCGGCGGTGGGGACGGCCGGGAAGGCTGCGGTGGCGGCCGGTGCCGTGCCGTCACCGAGGTGCTGCAGCAGGGCCCGGGCCTCGGCCGCCGTCGCCGGCCGGTCGTCCGGTCGCTTGGCCAGCAGCCTCGCGAGAATCCCGTCCACCCGCGGCGGCAGGCCGGGCCGGACCGTGGAGGCCGGCACGACCGGCTGGTTCACGTGCTGCCACGCGATCCGCATCGGCGTCTCGCCGGCGAACGGTGGCTGCCCGGTCAGCATCGTGTACACCACGCACCCGAGCGCGTACACGTCGCTGCGGGCGTCGACCGGCCCGCCGGTGATCTGTTCGGGCGCCATGAACGCGGTGGTCCCGAGCACCTGCGCCGACGCGGTGAGCTCGGCCTGCCCGGCGCCGGTGACGCGGGCGATCCCGAAGTCGCAGACCTTCACCCGGTCGGCGCCGGCGCCGGTGAAGAGGATATTGGCCGGCTTGACGTCCCGGTGGATCACCCCGGCGGCGTGCGCGGCCTCGAGCGCGTCGCAGACCTGCACCGCGACGGCGGCGGCAGCCGCGGGCGGCAGCGGGCCGGCGACGAGCCGGTCGGCGAGGCTCCCGCCCTCCACCAGCTCCATCACCAGGAACGACACCGCACCGCCGAAGTGCGCGTCGGCGTCGGCGCCGACGTCGTGGATCGCGACGATGTTCGGGTGCGACAGCCGGGCGACGGTGCGCGCCTCCCGGTCGAACCGCTCCCGCGCCATCCGGTCCACCGCGCCGGCATCGGGCAGGACCTTGACCGCCACCGCACGGCCCAGCCGGCGGTCGAATCCCAGCCACACCTCGGCCATACCGCCCCGGCCCAGCACACGCCGAAGCTCATACCGACCGCCCAGCACAACCTCGACCACGGCCTACCCTGACACAGCCCGGCCCGCATCGCACAGCCGGCGGCCGGGGCGCCGGTCACCGGCCGGTCCCGCAGGACCGCCGGACGGCGTCACACGCCCACCCGGGCCCGGATCACGGTGATCAGCGCCTCCTGGACATCAGCCAGGGAGCGGTCGGGCTCGAAGACGAGCCAGTCGACGGCGACGACGAGGCAGACGCCGAACAGCGCCGCCGCCGCCATCCGGACGTCCAGCGCGGCGTCGAAGTGACCCTCGTCGACGCCGCGGCGCAGGGCGCCGGCAATGACGTCGACGGCCTCGCTGCGCAGGAGCTGCAGCGTCTGATGCCACTCGCGGTTGGTCCGCCACATCTCCGAGAGCAGCAGCTGCGCGAAGGAGCGGTGCCGTTCGATGTACGCCAGCTCCGCCCGGATCAGCGCCAGGACCGCCTCGGGCGGCGACACGCCCGCGACGGCGGCCCGGAAGTCGGCGGTGAGCAGGCCGACGCCGTGCCGCAGCAACTCCTCGAAGAGGGCGTTCTTCGAGGAGAAGTTGTAGTAGACGGTGCCCTTGGCGACACCGGCGCGCAGGGCGATGTCGTCGACGGTCGTGGCGGAGAACCCGTGCTCGGCGATGAGCTCCATCGCCGCGTCGTACAGCCGCTGCCGGGTGTCGGTGCGCCGCCTGGTCCGGCCGTCCTCCGCCACGTACGAAACCCCCTACATCACCAGATCCGGGTGCAGCTTGGACGTCGTCAGGCGGCGGCCGCGCCACGCCGCCAGGGTCGTCAGCGCGAACGCCGCGGCGGCGAACCCGGCCAGGACCAAGGCACCCGTGACGACCGTACCGCCCGGGCCGCCGTTGACGAGATGCCGGACCCCCGACACGACGTACGTCATCGGCAGGAACGGATGGATCGCCTGCAGCACACCGGGGGTCGTCTCGATCGGGTACGTGCCGCCGGACGACGTGAGCTGCAGCATCAGCACCGCGAGGGCGACGAGCCGGCCGGCCGCGCCGAGCCGGGCGCCGAGCCACTGCACGATCGCGGTGAACGCGACCGCCGTCAGGCACAGGAACCCGTACATGGCCAGCGGGTGCGCGGGGTGCAGGCCGAGCGCGAACCGCACCACCAGGAACAGCGCGGTCGCCTGGGCGACGCCGACGGCCAGGCCCGGCAGCCAGCCGGCCAGGGCCGCGCGGTGGGCGGGCGCGCCCGACACGAGATGCCGGCGGGTCAGGGGGCGCAGCACCATGTAGCTGATCATGGCGCCGACCCAGAGGGCGAGGCCGAGGAAGTACGGCGCGAACCCGGCCCCGTACGTCGCGGACGGGTGCTCGGTGGAGCGGTCCAGCGCGACGGGGTCGCCGAGGACGCCGGCCCGCTCGGCGCGGGTGTCCGGGTCGTAGCCGGGGATCTTCGCCGCGCCGTCGGACAGGCCGCGGGCGAGCCGGCTGGCGCCGTCGGACAGCTCGCCGAGTCCGCCGGCGAGGCGGCGCCCACCGTCGGAGAGGGCGCCGAGGCCGTCGTCGAGCTGCTGGGCGCCGGTGGAGAGCCGGAAGATGCCGCCGGACAGGTCGCGGGCGCCGTCGCGGGCCTCGCCGGTGCCGGCGTGCAGCTGGGCGGCGCCGCCGGCGAGCCGGTCGAGGCCGTCGGCGAGCTGGTCGACCTGGGCGCGGGCGGCGGCGACGTCGTCGGCGAGGTGCGGGGCCGCCGCCGCGACCTGCCGGGCGAGCTTCGACGCGCGGTCCAGGTCGGCGCGGACCGCACCGAGGTCGCCGGTCTCGAGCCGGGTCTCCACGGAGCGGGCCGCGGTGACGGCGGCGTCCGCGGCGGCGACGGCCGTCTTGTACTCGGCGGTGCCGGCGATCTGCGGATACCGCGACCCGAGCGTGTCCAGGGCGGCGCGGGTCGCGGTCGCCCGCTCCGTCGCGGTCCGGGCGAGGGCGGGCAGCGCGTCGAGGTGCTCGCGGAGCAGGTCGGCGCCGTCGGCGATGCTGGTCGCGGCGGCCTCGATGAGGGCGGCGTTGTCGCGCAGCACCGGCTCGACCGTGTCGGCCGCGGCGCCGACCTTGGTGGCGAGCAGGCGCCCACCGGCGGCGGCCTGGGCGGTGCCGTCGGCGAGCTGCGCGGCGCCCTGGTCGAGGGCGACGAGCCCGTCGTACAGCCGCTGCGAGCCCTTCGTCGCCTCGTCGAGGCCCGCGGCGAGGTCCCCGGCGCCGCCGGCGGCCCGGTCGAGGCCGCTCACCAGCGAGCCGGCGCCGGCACCGGCCTGGGTGGCGCCGGCGGAGAGCTGCCCGGCGGCGTCGGCGGCCTGGGCGGTCTGCGACTTGAGGTCGGTGAAGCCGATCAGCATCCGGTCGAAGTAGCCGCCGGCGACGGACGCGGCGGCGCTGGCGCGGACCTCGGTGAAGACGCTGCGCGACAGCTGGCCGGTGAGGTAGTTGGTGGCGTCGTCGTTGACCACGAGCAGCCTGCCGCCGGTCGGGTCGCGGTCCGGGTCCGGCGGCGTGACCAGGGACGCGGAGAAGTCCGCCGGGATCTCGAAGACGAGCTGGAACCGCCCGTCGGCGAGCCCCTTGCGGGCCGCGGCCTCGGTGGTCTGCTGCCAGCCGAAGACGTCCCGGCGCAGCAGCTTCGCGGTGAGGTCGTCACCGGCGTGCACGGTGCTGCCGTCGGCGGCGGTCGCGGGCCGGTCCGCGTTGACGACGGCGACCGGGATGTGGCGCATGTTGCCGTACGGGTCCCAGAACGCCCACAGGTACAGCGCCCCGTACAGCAGCGGGATCAGCGCCAGCATGACCAGCGCCGCCACGGTGATCGGCGCGCGGGTGAACCGCCGCAACTCGAACCGGGCAAGCCTCATCGCTGCCCCTCCAGCTCGAACACGCTTCCGGTCCCAGCTGCGGCAACCTCGCGGGCGGCGGCGATGACGGCGATCCCGTCGCCGGTGAGGGCGTCGAGGGCCTCGTCCAGCAGCGCGCGCTCCTCGACGGACAGGCCGCTGTCGACGTCGTCGACGACGACCGCGGCCGGGGCGGCGACCCTGGCCAGGGTGAGGCCGAGCAGGTGCCGGCCGAGGACGTCGAGGTCGCGGCCCAGCGTGCCGGGGTCCAGCGCCGGGTCGATGGCGACCGGACGCCGCCTCCTGAAGGGACCGTCGAGCAGCAACCGGCGCTCCTCGACGTGCTCGGCGACGGTCAGCGCGGGCTCCGGCTCGTGCACGCCGGGGACGTGTGCCAGGGCGACGACGCCCTCCCGCCGGACGGTGCCGGCGCTGGTCCTGAAGCAGCCGGCGAGGGCGAGCAGCAGCGACGTGCGGCCGCTGCCGGCCGGGCCGGTGACGGTGACCCGCTCCCCTGCGGCGACGTCGAGGTCGACGTCGCGGAACACCCAGCCGCGCCGGGTCCGGGCGCCGAGCCCGCGCGCTTCCACCACGCTCATGGCGGCCTCCTGACTTTGAACTGACCAGTCAGTCTAAAAACATTGCCGCATGGTGACGCAAATGGATGTGCTGGAGGTCTCAGACCCGGAAGCCCGCCACGAGGGTCCTGACCTCGTGCGACATGCGGGCGAGCTCCGCCGAGGTGCGCTGCGACTCGGCCACGCCCTCGGTCGTGACCTGGGCGGCGGCGGCGACCGAGCCGATGCTGGAGGCGATCTCGGTGATCCCGCCGGCCGCCTCGGCGACCCCGCGGTTCATCTCGCCGGTGGTCGCGGTCTGCTGCTCGACCGCGGACGCGATGGTCAGCTGGTAGTCGTTGATCTTCGCGATGATCTCGCCGATGTTGCGGATCGCGGTGACCGCGGTGTCGGTGTCGGCCTGGATGCCGGCGACGCGGCGGGAGATGTCCTCGGTGGCCCGGGCCGTCTCCTGGGCGAGGTCCTTGACCTCGGTCGCCACGACGGCGAAGCCCTTGCCGGCCTCCCCGGCGCGGGCCGCCTCGATCGTCGCGTTCAGGGCCAGGAGGTTGGTCTGCCCGGCGATCGACGTGATCGTCTTGACGACGTTGCCGATCTCGTGCGACGACTCGCCGAGCTTCGACACGGTGGCGTCGGTCGCCCGCGCCGCCGACACGGCCTCGCCGACGACGAGGGCGGCCTCGTTGGCGTTCTGCGAGATCTCCCGGATCGACAGGCTCATCTCCTGCGAGCCCGCCGACACGGTGTGCACGTTGCGGGTCACCTCGTCGGCGGCGCTCGCCACGACGGCGACCTGGTCGCTGGTCTGCGCGGCGCTCGTCGCGATCTGCGTGCTGGCCCCCGACAGCTGCTCGGCCGCGGCCGCGAGGGTCGACGAGGTCCGCCCCAGCGTCCGCACCGCCGCGCCCATGCTCTGGGTCGCCCGGTTGAGCGCGCCGGCCATCGCGCCGACCTCGTCGCGGGTGTCGAGGTCGAGCCGGCCGGTGAGGTCGCCGTCGGCCATCTGCGCCAGCACCCCGCCGACGAGGCGGATCGGCCCGACGATCCGGCGCACCGTTGCCCAGCCGAGGGCCGCGGCGATCAGGCAGCCGGCGACGAGGCAGGCGACGATGACGCCGCGGCTGCTGGAGTACTGGTCCGCGTTGTGCTTCGCGGCCGCCGCCGCGGAGGTCCGCTCGTAGGCGGCGAGCCCGTCGAGGGCCTTGTTGGCGGCGTCGACCAGTGATGCGGCCGCGCTCTGGTACGCCTGCTCGTACACGGCGGCATCGCTGGCGGCGGCCGCCTGGACGAGCCGCTCGTCGCGGACCTTGTGCAGGCCGGTGACGGCCTGCCGCAGCGCGGCGAGCAGCTGCTCCTGGGGACCGTGCGTCCCGAGCGCCTGGTAGGCGTCGATGCCGTCCTGCAGCTCCTTCGCCGCGCCGAGGGCTCGCTGGCGCTGCGCCTCGGTGGCCGCCGGCGTCGTGGCGATCGCCATCATCGCCAGGCTGTTGATCTCGTCGTCGAGCGCGCCCTGGGTGGTGTTGAGCATGCTGGTCGGCAGCAGGTTGTCGCGGTAGATCGCGGTGGCGTTGGCGTTGGCGGTGCCCAGCGCGGCCAGCCCGGCCCAGGCGACCAGGCCGCCGGCGAGGAGCGCGACGGCCAGCGCCGCCGTGATCTTCACACCGATCCGGATGTCGCCGAACCACCGGAGCGGCCCGCCCGCACGGCGGGGCGTCGTGTCCGTCATGGCACCTCATCGCAGAGAACCCGTTTGCCGTCCGTTCGGCCCGCGGCGCACCCACCTGAGCGAATTCAGCGCTCGAGACGGTGGGCGTCGACCATGTCGAGCAGCGCGCGGACCGCCGCGCTCGGACCGCGCGCGGAGGCCGTCGCCACCCCGAACGTCCAGCGCAGCCCCGCCCCGGTGACCGGCAGCGTCACCAGCCCGTCACCGGACCGCACCGCGAAGCGCGGGATGAGCGCCACCCCGAGGCCGTTGCGCACGTAGTCGGCGACGGTGGCGATGTCGGCGACCTCCAGCGCCACCCGCCGCTGCAGGCCCGCGGCGGCGAAGCCCCGGTCGACCTCGGTCCGGTTGCCGTAGCCGGGCGGCGAGTCCACGAACGGCTCATCGACAAGATCGGCGAGGCTCACGGAAGCCGTGCCGGCAGGGCCCACAGAAGCCGTGCCGGCGGGGCGCCGGGAAGACTTGCCGGCGAGGTCTGTCGCGCCCGCGCCGGCGAGCCTGTGCCCGGCCGGCAGCACGGCGACGATCGGCTCGGCGACGAGGACGCGCACCGACAGGCCCGCCGGCGGGCGCCCGGCCAGCGACACGAACGCGACGTCGAGCTCCCCGTCCAGCAGCGCCCGGGCCAGCCCCGCCGAGCCGGTCGGCGCCGCCCGCATCCGCAGGTCGACGCCTGGGTGCTCGGCGCGGAACTGGCCGAGCAGTCCCGGCAGGTCGACGAAGCCGACCGAGATCAGGGTGCCGATGCGCACCGTGCCGCGCAGCCCGCCGCGGACCTCGTCGACGGCGTCCCGGGCGGCCTGGGCCGCGTCGATCGTCGCCCGGGCCGCGGGCAGCAGCGCCGTGCCGGCGTCGGTCAGCGCGACGCGCTGCGACGTGCGCTCGAACAGCGGCGTGCCGAGCTCCCGCTCCAGCGCCCGGATCGCGGCGGACACACCGGACTGCACCACCCGCAGCCGCTGGGCCGCGCGGGAGAAGTTGCGCTCCTCGGCGACGGTCACGAAGTACACCAGATGCCGCAGCTCCATCACCGATGATGATAGCTGCGAGCACGAACATTCGTCGCAGGTGCTCGACCCGCCGCGGCACAGTCGGGCCCATGACCAGTGTGCTGACCCGCCCCGCCCGACCGGCTCCGGCGGCTCCGTCGACGTCCCGCCACGAGCGGGGGTTCTGGACCGTCGCGGCGGCGTTCGCGGTGTCCCTGGCGTTCACCGTCGTGCCGACCCCGCTGTGGGCGATCTACCAGCGGCACGACGGCTACTCGACGATCGACGTCACGGTCGCGTTCGCCGCGTACGCGTTCGGCGTCATCGTCAGCCTGTTCCTCGCCGGCCACCTGTCGGACCTGTGGGGCCGGCGCCGGATCCTGCTGCCGGCGATCCTGCTCGAGGCGGCGGCCGCCGCGCTGTTCCTGACCTCGACGTCGCTCGGCGTGGTCGTCGCCGCCCGTGTCCTGTCCGGGCTCGGCGTCGGCATGCTCACCGCGACCGCCACCGCGCACCTGTCCGAGCTGCACGCCGCAGCCCGCCCGTCCGCCGGCCGGGCCCGGGCCGACCTGGTCGCGACCGTGGCGAACCTCGGCGGCTTCGCGGCCGGCCCGCTGCTGGCCGGCCTGCTCGCCCAGTTCGGCCCCGCGCCGCTGCGCACCTCCTACGCGGTCTTCCTGGTGCTCCTGCTCGCGGCGGCTGCCGTGGTCGCCCGCGTCCCGGAGACGGTCTCCGTCGCGCCGCGCCCGCGCCGGTACCGCCCGCAGCGGATCTCTCCCCGCTACCTCGCCGCCGGCGGTGGCGCGTTCGCGGCGCTGTCGGTGCTGGGCCTGTTCACCTCGCTGGCGCCGGCCTTCGTCGCCGGCACCCTGCACCACCCGTCGCGGGCCCTCGCCGGCCTGGTCGCGGCGATGGTGTTCGCCAGCGGCGCCGCCACGCAGATCCTGCTGCGCCGCGAGCCGGTGCGCCGGCAGGTCGCCGGCGGCGTGGCGCTCATGGCCGCCGGCCTGCTGACGCTGACCACCGGCGTGTGGGCGGCAAGCCTGCCGGTGTTCCTGCTCGGCGGCGCGGTCGCCGGCGGCGGCGCGGGCGCGCTGCTCAAGGGCGCGGTCTCCACGGTCGTCGACCTGGCGTCCGCGGCCACCCGCGGCGAGGCCCTCGCAGCGGTGTTCCTCGGCGGCTACCTCGGGCTCGCCGTGCCCGTCCTCGGCCTCGGCGTGGCGACGCAGTTCCTGCCGGCAAGGGTGGCGCTGCTGGGCTTCGCCGCGGTCACCGTCCTGGTCACCGCCCTCGCCGGCCACCGCCTTCTCCGCCGCTGACCGCATTCCGTGATCCGGAAGACTTTGTGCTGCTATGACGACACAAAGTCTTCCGGATCACGGGAAACCCGCCTCCGCCCCACCCGCAGTGATCCGGAAGACCTTGAGCACCCCTGACTGCACGAAGTCTTCCGGATCATGGGGAAGCGGGGAGCTGGGTCAGGCCGGCGGTGCGAGATGACTCGACCTGTCTGGCGAGGTCCTTGACGGCGGCGCTGGTGCCGTTGGTGATCTCGGAGCGGGCCAGGTTCGCCAGCTGATCCAGGTGCTCCCGCAGACACGCGGTGACCTTCCGGTCGAACTCGGCGCCGCCGGCCCCGCCGATCGCGGCCAGGCTGTCGGCGTCGACGAGGCCCGGCATCTTGTGCCCGGCGTGCGGGTTGGTCTCGTCCAGCCCGGCGCCGCGGCGCAGCGTCTTGAGCTGCTGGATCTCGCCGGTGTACCGGCTGCGCAGCTCACCGGCCAGCTGGACCAGCCGCTGGTCGGCGCCGCGCTCCTTCGCGAGGTCGAGGACCGGCAGCAGCTGCTCGTCCATCGGGATCATCAGCTGGACCCACGCGATGTCGGTGCCGCCGAAGTCGGTCGTGGCCGGCGCGCTGGCCGGCGCGGCCTTCGCGGCCGGTGGCGGCTCGACCTGGTCGCCCGCGCACGCGGACCCGAGGGCCAGGACGAGGGTCAGGACCACGACCTGCGAAGCGGCGGGGCGGGGTGGCACGGGCGGGCTCCCTTCGTCGGGGACCGATCCCGCGGTCGCGGCGGTCAGGGCGCCCAGAGCCCGGAGCGACCGGCCGCGACCGCGGGATCGATGCAACGGGACGGCGGCTCGCGCGGTCGTCCCGCCGGCGGCGACCCCAACCCGGTCGCCGTCGGTGACGTGCTGGTGGACCCTCCGGCCTGCCTGAACGGCACAGCCCGGACGGCGCACCTGGCCGGCACCGGTGGGCGCGGCGCGGGCCGGGAAACGGCACCGCGGGCCCGTCGGACGATCTTCGAGCAGCCCCCGCCTGGACGACCAACCCGAACAGCCTGTCCTACGGCGTCGGTCAGGTGACCCAGCCAACCCCCGTCGATCCGTTCGGATCGTGTGGCCGGCCACCTCGGCGCTGCTCCCCGCCGGCACCCGACCCGGCTGGAGAGCGCTCTCCGTAAGGGAAGTTTCCCGCTGGCACCGGACGGTGTCAACAGCTTGCGACGGGTTGACGAAGAAGATCCGAACGGGCAGACTCGAACCATCTCGGAGAGCGCTCTCCGAGATGTGGAATACCTGCCCGTCACGCCCTTCCGGCAGCTCCCGGCGCGCGTCACTGACCAGAGTCGTGGCGCGCCCCGGTTACCGCCCGTCCGGGAGCAGCACCTGGTCCAGCGCGTGCGCGCCGATCGCCGCCATGGCCGGGTTGTCGGCGGAGCTCGCCGCGATGGCCGAGCCGATGCTCAGCGCCCAGCCCCGCGCCCGCCGCCAGGTCGCATCGACCGTCGCGTCCTCAAGCGGCGCCAGCGCGGCGTAGGTCTCCCGGAACACGGCCCGCCCGGCGGCGTCGAACACCATCCAGGCGGCGGCGAGGTCGGTGGCGGGGTCGCCGGAGGTCAGGTCGCCGAAGTCGATGAGCGCGGCGAGCCGGCCGTCGTCGCCGGCGAGCAGGTTCGCCGGGTGCGGGTCGGCGTGCAGCCACACCGGCGGGCCCGTCCACGGCGGCGCGGCCAGGGCCTCCTCCCAGGCCGCCGCGAGCCCGGCCGGGAAGCCGCCGCCGGCGAGGCGTTCCCGCACGGGTTCGGTCCGGTCGCTCAGCGGCACGCCGCGGAAGGCGTTCGGCGGCGCGTCCGCGGGCGCGGGGACGTGCAGCGCGGCGAAGGTGTGGGCGAGGTCCGCGGCGAACGCGATCCGCTCCGCCACGGGCACCGCGGTGGCGGGGTGGCCGGGCAGCCACGGGTTGATGCTCCACGGCCACGGATACGACCCGGCCGGCTCCCCCACCGCCGCCGGGACGGGGACCGGCACCGGCAGCCGCGGTGCCAGGCGCGGCAGCCAGCGCTGCTCGTTGACCAGCAGCGGCACCGCGACGGCGCGCCGCGGCAGCCGCACCGACCAGGCGGTGCCGAGCCGGTAGACGGCGTTGTCCCAGCCGTTGGCGACCAGTCGCAGCGGGCCGTCGAAGTCCGGGTGCTGCGTGTGTACCAACGCCGCCACCAACGACTCGGAGACCGCCACCTCGGCCGCAGGAGTGCCGGCCGTCATGCGGACTGGCGGACGACGAGCTTCGGGTCGAAGATGACCGACTCGACGCGCAGGGAGGGGTCGTCGATGCGGGCGAGGACCAGCCGGGCGCTCTCCGCCGCCATGTCCTCCAGGGGGTGCCGGACGGTGGTGAGCTGCGGCCGGGCGTCGAGCGCGGCGCTGCTGTCGTCGAAGCCGACGACCGCCACGTCGTCGGGGACCCGCAGCTCGCGGCCGCGCAGCGCCATCACGGCCGCCTGGGCCATGACGTCGTTGGCGACGAACACGCCGTCCAGCTCGGGCTGCTGGTCCAGCAGCTCCAGCAGGGCGGTCTCCCCCGACTCGTAGGTGAAGCCGCCCTCGACGGTGGGGAACCAGGCGTGCCCGTGCCGGGCGAGGGCCTGCCGGAAGCCGGTGAGCCGGTCCTGGCTGGCGGGGACGTGCGCCGGGCCGGTGATCATGCCGAGGCGGGTGCAGCCGCGGCCGATGAGGTGCTCGGCGGCCAGGACGCCGCCGGCGTCGTTGGCGAGGTCCACGTAGCTGATCGGCACCGGCTGGGCGGGGCGGCCGACGAGTGCCGCGGCGATCCCGGCCTCGTAGAGCTGGCGGGGCAGCGTGTCGTCGGGGTGCAGCGACAGCACGACCGCGCCGTCGGCCTGGCCCTGACCGAGGTCGCCGACGAGCCGGCCGCGGGCCTCGTCGGTGCCGACGATCTGCAGCGCGAGCTGGATGCCCCGCGGGCGCAGGACCGACATGACGCCGCCGACGATCCGGCCGAAGAACGGGTCGGCGAAGAACCGGCGCATGAAGGGGTCGTCGTCGTGGCTGACCGAGTCGGAGACGACGAGGGCGACGGTCCCGCTGCGGCGGGTGACGAGCGACCGGGCCGCACGGTTGGGCACGTAGCCGGTGGCGTCGACGGCCTGCCACACGATCTCGTGCAGCTTCGGGTCGACGTTGCGAACACCGTTGATGACGCGCGAGACCGTCGCCCGGGAGACGCCGGCGGCTTCCGCGACGTCTTCAAGGGTGGGCTTGCGGGCCGAACGTGGATCGCTCATGGCCGGTTTTATAGCACGGAGCATGGAGAGCGCTCTCCACTACATAGCATGAAATTCGCTGAAAAATACAGACGAAAGGGCGGGCGGCAGACGCCGCCCGCCCGAATCGCGTGACTTACCGGTACACGCCGAACTCCCAGAGCGAGTACCCGTAGGTGGTGGCCCGGGCGGTGCCGTTCATGCGCACGTAGCGGGCGTTGCCGTTGACGTTGATCTCGTCGAAGCCGCCGTTGCCGGTGGTCGTCGAGTAGATCGTCGTCCAGTTGTTGTTGTCGTCGGACGTCTGGATCTGGTAGCCGGTCGCGTACGCCGCCTCCCAGGCCAGGAAGACCTTGTTGAAGGTCTGCTTGCTGCCCAGGTCGACCGTGCACCACGCGGTGGCGACCCACTCCGACGCCCAGCGGGTGCCGTAGTTGTTGTCGGTCGCGTAGGACGGCAGCTGCGGGCCGTTGGTGCCGGTCGGCTGGTAGGTCGACGCGGTCACCGTCTTGCCCTGGGCGATGTTGGTGCCGGCGATGACCGGCGGCACGACCTTGAACGACTTCGTCTCGATGCCCACGTTGCCCTGGCCGTCGAACGCGTAGACGTACACCTTCCACACGCCGAGGGTCTCCGGAGCGGTCACCGTGAAGGTGGAGCCGTTCTGGGTGAAGTTGACGTTGCGGAAGCCGGTGTTCCCGGTGATGTGCTTGTCGCTGATCATCACGTTGTACCGGATGGTGTCGTTGTTCGGGTCGGTCGCGGCGACGTTGACGGTGAACGTGCCACCGGCCGGCACGGCGGTCTGGTTGCCGACCGTCATGCTGGTGATCTCCGGCGCCGTGTTGGCCAGCGGGGTGCCGGTGTACGCCTGCTTCAGCGCGCCGTACCCGAGCCGGCGCCAGCCGCCGCCGTAGGTGTTGAGCCAGACGCCACCGAAGTCGTTCTCCAGGCCGTAGTGGAACTCGGTCGCGCCGAGCGCCACGCCGGGGTGCCCCTTGATCGCGTTCCAGCTGGCCGTGTAGCCCGCCCGCTTCTGCAGGTCGGTCGGCTCGCTCGGCACGCCGTTGACGTCGTTCGGGACCTCCCACTCACCGGACGGGCCGGCCTCGGTCACGACGTACGGCTTGGTGTAGCCGCCGGCGATCCAGTCCGGCTTGATGTTGTTGATCGCGCCGTAGGAGTTGACCGCGAGCAGGTCCAGCGCCGGCGAGTTGTTCTTGTAGTACGGCCACGCGCCGGTGTACGCGTCGGTCGAGGTGACCGGGTGGTTCGGGTCGGCGGCGTGGATCGCGACCGCCAGCTCGTTGACGAACTTCGCGTACGCCACGCGGCGGGCCTCGACCGTCGCGGCGTCCAGGCCGTGGTCCTGCATCGTGAGGATGACCTCGTTGCCGACGTCCCACATCAGCACGCCCGGGTTGTTCTTGAGCGCGTTGACCCGGTTCACGACCTCGGTCTTGGTGGCGTTCTTGTACGCGGTGTCGTTGACGTAGTCGGCGCCCTGGTTGAGCCAGTGCCCGACGATCACCTTGATGCCCTGCTGCGCGGCCCGGTTGAGCAGGGTCGGGGTGTTCGCGTCGTCCACGCCCCAGGTGCGGATCGTGTTGACGCCCATGTTCTTCAGGTCCCGCATGTAACCGTCGGCGGCGGCCTGCGGCGGGCCGTAGGTGAGGCCCTTGACCTCGTACGGCTGGCCGTTGACCTGCAGCTGCCAGTTGCCCTGCGAGCCGGTGACCTTGACGACACTCGGGCCGGCCGGGGTCGCCGGGTCGGTCATCGCGGTCGGCACGGTGCCGGTCTGCTTGGACACGGAGACGGAGTCCACGGACAGCACGCCGCCGGAGGTGGTGTCCGGGGTCGGGGTGGTGAAGCCGGCGATCGCGTTGGGCAGCGAGCCGCCGATGGACAGGTCGAGGCGCAGGTAGAAGCCGTGGTTGACGGCCGCGTTCCACGCGGTGACGCCGACCTGGCTCTTGCGCACGATCCAGGACTGCTTGCCGTCGAGGTAGAAGCGGATCTCCTCGTCGGTCTTGGTCCGGTCGATGACCTGGGTGTACTCGTGGTAGCCGGTCTGGCAGCCGGTGCAGCTGGCCAGGCCCGAGGTGCGGCCGTTGTACTCGCCGCACGGCCCGTCGGGGGCGGTGCCGCAGTGCAGGGTCTGCGACAGCTGGCTGCGGCCGTTGACATCCATCATGATGTCGGTCTCGCCGACGGACGGCCAGTTGGTGTAGTTGCCGCGGTAGGCGGCGCCGGTCGCCCGGAACGCCGGCCAGTAGCCGGCCGCGTTGGCGACGTCGGGCTGCTTGAGCACGGCGGTGAACTTGACCTGCTCGCCGGCCGCGGCCTGGAAGTCGGTCCGCTGGGTCTCCAGGCGGCCCGAGGTCCACGCGCCGCCGCCGTCGCGGATCGCCTTGATGTTCAGCTTGCCGGCACCGTCGAGGTACACGTTGGCGGTGGAGGCGCTGGCGGTCTCGACCTCACCGGTGCCCCAGTTCGCGGCGCCGCCGGGGAACTGGGTGCCGGTGCGCAGCAGCCAGTTGGCCGCGTTGGGCGAGGTGTTGGCGGCACCGTCGAAGTTGTCGCTCCACACCGGGGTCCAGTTGGGGTCCTGCGACGGCGGGGTGCTCGGCGACGGGCTGGTGCTGGTCGGCGGGGTGGTCGTGGTGCCGCCGCCGGTGGAGATCTTGAACTCCCACAGCGAGTACCCGTAGCCGCCCGGGCGGGCGGTGCCGTACATCCGCACGTACCGGCCGGCGCCGGTCACCGGGATCGTCTGGGTGCCGCCGGTGCCGGTGCTGGTGGTGTAGACGTCGGTCCAGCTGGTGGCGTTGTCGGAGACCTGGATCTGGAAGGCCTTGCCGTAGGCGCCCTCCCACTGCAGCACGACCTGGCAGATGTTCTGCTTGCTGCCGAGGTCGACCTGCAGCCACTGCGGGTCGCTGAACTGGCTGCTCCAGCGCGTGCCGGCGTCACCGTCGACCGCGGCGGAGGCCGGGTTGCCGGCGCCCTCGACGCTGGAGGCGGTGGCGGTCTTGCCCTGCGCGGCGTTGGTCCCGGTGTTGCACGTGCCCGGGTTGGTGGTGCCGTCCAGGGAGCCGTACACCTTGAACTCGTACAGCGAGTAGCCGTAGCCGGTGCCGCGCTCGGTGCCGCTCATACGGACGTACCGGCCGGTGCCGGAGACGTTGAGCGTCTGCGTGCCGCCGGCGCCCGTCGTGGTGGTGTAGATGTCGGTCCAGGTGCTGTCGTTCGCCGACGTCTGGATCTTGAACGACTTGCCGTAGGCGCCTTCCCACTGCAGCACGACCTGGCTGATGGTGGCGGTGCCGCCGAGGTCGATGCGGATCCACTGCGGGTCGCTCCACTGGCTGCTCCAGCGGGTGCCGGCGTTGCCGTCGTTGACGAAGCTGGCGGCCACGTCGGGAGCCTGGTCCGACGACGACGTGACGGGCTTGCCCTGCGAGATCAGGCTGTCCGCGGCGCGCGCGAAGGGCGCGACCACGACAGCGATGGCTGCGACGACGGCGGCCACCAGGATGATGCGCCATCGCGAACTGAGCAGTCTCCGCCAGGCGGGGGCGGAAGCGTGTGCCGGATGCACGTGAGCTCCTTGCTGAGGGGTGTGGAGGCGCGGCGGGCGGTTTGGAGAGCGCTCTCCGATAGGTCGCAGTGTTGCCCCGTGGTTTCCCGCGTGTCAAGAGTGGCGGACTTCTTTGCGGGCAATTTGCCCGTTTTGCGAAGAAGCACGCCACGCCGCACCTTGACACCCGTACACGCGACGTCGCAGTCTGGTCACACGGCTTGGAGAGCGCTCTCCAAGCCTCCAATTTGTCGCACGGGGAAGTGGTGGTGGGTGTGAGCACGACAGCGGTGCGGACCGCGACAGAGGTCCTGACGTTCCCGTCGAACTTCTGGTGGGGCGCGGCGACCGCCGCCTACCAGATCGAGGGCTCCGTGGACGCCGACGGCCGCACCCCGTCGATCTGGGACACCTTCGCCGCCCAGCCGGGCCGCATCGACAACGGCGACACCGGCGCCCGCGCCACCGGGCACTACGAGCGCTACCGGGGCGACGTCGCGCTGATGAAGGACCTCGGGCTGTCCGCGTACCGGTTCTCGATCGCCTGGCCGCGGATCCGCCCGGCCGGCGGGTCCGGCGTCAACGAGGCCGGCCTCGGCTTCTACGACCGGCTCGTCGACGAGCTGCTCGCCGCCGGCGTCCGGCCGGCCGCGACGCTGTATCACTGGGACCTGCCGCAGGAGCTGGAGGATGCCGGCGGCTGGACGAACCGGGACACCGCGCTGCGCTTCGGCGACTACGCGGCGGCCGTCGCCGCGCGGCTCGGCGACCGGGTCGCGCTGTGGAACACGCTGAACGAGCCGTGGTGCTCGGCGTTCCTCGGATACGGCACCGGCGGGCACGCGCCCGGCCGGCGGGGACACCTCAACGCGCTGGTCGCCACGCACCACCTGCTGCTGGCGCACGGGCTGGGGGTCGCGGCGCTACGGTCGGCGGGGGTCACCGGGCAGGTGTCGGTGGCGCTGAACGCCGGCGCGGTGCGCCCCTTCACCGACGCACCGGCGGACGTCGACGCCGCGCGGCGCATCGACGGCCTGCTGAACCGCATCTTCTTCGACCCGATCCTGCGCGGCGCGTACCCGACGGACACCATCGCCGACATCGCGGACATCACCGACATGTCGTACGTGCGGCCCGGGGACCTGGAGGTCGTGTCGCAGCCGGTCGACGCTGTGTGCGTCAACTACTACCAGCCGGACCTGGTCAGCGCCGCCACCGACGGGACGCTCGACGAGGGCACGCCCTACCCGACGGCGCAGCACGTCCGATTCCACCCGACGCCGGGCCCGGTCACGCACATGGGCTGGTCCGTCGACCCGACCGGCCTGCGCGACCTGCTCCTGCGGATCCGCCGTGACTACGGCGACCGCCCGATCTACGTGACGGAGAACGGCGCCGCCTACGACGACCGCCCCACCGCCGACGGCGCGGTCCACGACCCCGAGCGCATCGCCTACCTGCGCGGCCATCTCGCCGCCGTCCACGAGGCCATCACCGCCGGCGTCGACCTCTGCGGCTACTTCGCGTGGTCCCTGCTGGACAACTTCGAGTGGGCGTTCGGCTTCAGCCGCCGGTTCGGCCTCATCCACGTCGACTACGACACGCTCGCCCGCACCGTGAAGTCCTCGGGCCGCTGGCTCGCCGAGTCCATCACCCGCAACGCCATCGACGCCCCCTGACCCCGTTTCCGCGATCCGGCGCGCGGGTCTTCCGGATCAGGCGGTCGCGTTGCGGCGGACGCTGATGTAGAACGTCTCGATCCGGCGCACGACGTGCATGAGGCTGGCGAAGTCGACGGGCTTGGCGATGTACGTGTCGACCCTCAGCTCGTGACTGCGCAGGAAGTCCTCCTCCGCGCGGGAGCTGGTCAGCACCACGACCGGGATGTCGTTGAGCGCCGGGTCGGCGTGGATCGCGGCCAGCACCGCGCGGCCGTCGACGCCCGGCAGGTTGAGGTCCAGCAGCACGATGTCGGGGCGGGGCGCCGTGGCATAGGCACCCTCGCGGCGCAGGAACCGCAGCGCGTCGGCACCGTCGGCGCAGATCGTCAACCGGTTGGACACCTTGTGGTCGGCCAACGCCTCGCGCGTGATGAGCACGTCGCCCGGATCGTCCTCCACGAGCAGGATCTCGATCGGCACGCCGGCGGGCGAGTCGTCCACGGGTCCTCCCAACAGCATGTTCCGGCCCAACGATAGCGTCCGGCGCAAGACCGGCTACCGTCATACCGCCACTCAACGATGCGGAGATTGCCTGATGACGTTCCCGATCTCGACGTTCGATGGGCACACCGTGGTCCGGGCGGACGGCGAACTCGACGTCAGCACCGCGCCGCGGCTGCGCGAGGCGATCACGACCGCGCTCGACGAGGGCTCCGGCACGGTGATCGTCGACCTGACGACCGTCACGTTCATGGACTCCACCACCCTCGGCGTGCTGATCGGCGCCCACAACCGGGTCCGCGAGAGCGGCTCCGGCTCGCTGCGCCTGGTCTGCCCCGAGGAGCGGATCCGCCGGGTCTTCCGGATCACCGGGCTGGACAACGTCTTCCCGCTCTTCGACACCGTCCCGGACGCGGTGAACGCCGCCGGATGACCTGCGGGGCGCCTCCGTCTGGCACCATCGGGTCGTGGAACGTTGCGCTGCCTTCCGCGAGGCGCTGTCGGCCCGCCTCGACGGTGAGGACGAGCCGATCGAGGCCGCCCTCACCGACGCGCACCTGCGCCGCTGCGCCGACTGCCGGGCCTGGCACGCCGACGCGGTGACGGCCACCCGGCTCTTCCGGGTCCAGCAGGTGCCCGCACAGCCGGCCGGCGTGGACGACCTCCTCGCCGCCCTCGACGCCCACGGAGTGCTTCCGGCGGCCGATGTACCCCCTGCGCCCGCCTCCGGTCTCCGTCGGCGGCTCGCCCTGCCCGCTTCCTGGATTCGTGGCCGGATCGGCCGGGCCCACGTCGTCCTGGCGCTGCGCGTGCTGCTCGGGGGCTTCGGGGCGGCCCAGTTCATGCTCGGCATCGCCCAGGTGACGACCGCCGCCACCGCCTCCGACCTGCACGGCGACGGCGCGGGCCACCTGTGGCACGAGTCGGCCGCCTGGAACGTCGCGATCGGCGCCGGCTTCGGCTGGATCGCCAGCCGCCGCGGCCGCCCCGCCGGCGCGCTGCCGATGCTGACGGCGTTCGTCGGGCTGCTCGCGCTGCTCAGCGTCAACGACCTGCTCGCCGGACGGGTCGAGACGGAGCGGCTGCTGAGCCACGCGTTCGTCCTGGCGGGGTACGCGATCGTGATCGCCCTGACCCGTCCCGCCCTCGACCCGGGCTTCTTCGACGGCGGCTCCTCGACCTCGGGCTCCGGCGGTTCTTCGGGCGGCTCCGGCGGCGCTTCCGGCGGCCCCGGCGGCGCTTCCGGCGGCCCCGGCGGCGCTTCCGGCGGCGCTGCGCCGCGGCGGCCGTTGCGGATCGTGCCCGGGCAGGCGACCGCGCACGTCACCGACCGCGAAGCCGCCTGACCCTCACCTGACGCTTCACCTGGGCGCCGCTCGCAGCGCCTGACGCCCATCCGACGCGTGTCGAGGCTCACCGCCCATCCAGCTGTGATGATCTTTCTGAATCGATACAGTAGACGTCAGAGAGACCAGACCAGAGGAGAAGCCAGATGCCCGCACAGACCACGGCCAGCCGCGTCCGCAACGCCGTCACCAGCCGCTTCGAGGCGCGCCGCGCCCGCAGGGCCCTCGCCCGGGAGATCGCCGCCTACCGCACGCCCGCCGAGCGCCTCGAGCTCGACCTGATCCTCGGCCGCCACACCGCCGACGAGACCCGCGAGATCGACGAGATCCTCCGCGCCCAGGCCGCCGCCGAGCGCTCGACGTTCCAAGCCATGCCGGTCGACCGCACCTAACGCCACCGCGAGCGGGAGTGGCACCACGCCGCTCCCGCTCGCCTTCGCGACTGCTGTACCGACTAGTATGTACAGCATGGACGCCGCCGAACGCCTCGTCGAGAGCACTCGGGCACTGTTGTGGGAGCGCGGCTACACCGGCACCAGCCCCCGCGCCATCCAGGAGCGCGCCGGCGCCGGCCAGGGCAGCATGTATCACCACTTCCGCGGCAAGCCCGACCTCGCCGCGGCCGCCATCCGCCGCACCGCCGACGAGCTGCGCTCCCGGGCCCGCGACCAGCTCGCCGCCCCCGGCCCGGCCCTGGCCCGGATCGAGGCCTACCTGCGCCGCGACCGCGACGTGCTCCTCGGCTGCCCCGTCGGCCGCCTCACCCAGGACCCGGACGTCCTCGCCGACCCGACCCTGCACGCCCCGGTCGCCGAG
This sequence comes from Dactylosporangium sp. NPDC006015, assembly GCF_040614215.1. Lineage (NCBI taxonomy): Bacteria > Bacillati > Actinomycetota > Actinomycetes > Micromonosporales > Micromonosporaceae > Dactylosporangium > Dactylosporangium sp. NPDC006015. The sequence continues at coordinate 98,659 of NZ_JBEXUD010000022.1, read as the reverse complement.
ACGTTCGACTGGCTGTGCGCCGAGCTGTCCGCCGTCCTCGCCGAGGGAATCACCGCAGGCGAGCTCTCCCGGGCCCTGGACCCCGACGACACCGCCGCCACCATCGTCGCCACCCTCCAGGGCGGCTACGTCCTGGCCCGGGCGGCCGGCTCCAGAGACCCGTTCGACCGCGCCGTCCAGGGCGCCCTGTCCCTCCTGAAGGCGGCGACCCCCTGATGCATGCCATGCAGTACGAGCTGACGCTGCCCGCCGACTACGACATGCGGATCATCCGCACCCGCGTCCGTCTGGCCGGCCCGGTCCTGGACGACCGCCACGGCCTGGCGCTGAAGGCCTACCTGATCCGCACCCGCGGCGTCGACGACTCCCCCGTCAACCAGTACGCCCCGTTCTATCTCTGGAACTCCCCCACCGCCATGACCCACTTCCTCCTCGGCGGCGGCGGGTTCCAGAACATCGTCCGCGACTTCGGCCGGCCACCCGTCTCCCACTGGACGGCTGTCGCCGCCACCCAGGGCGCCGCCGCGACGACCCCGCCGCTGGCGGCCTCCCGCCACCTCACCCCGCTGACCGCCGACACCTCGATCGAATCCGCCGTCGCGGACCTGCGCTCCCTGGCCGCCCGCCCGGACCTGCACACCGCCGCCCTGGCGTACGACCCGCGCTCGTGGCACCTGGTGCGCTTCGCCCTGTGGCGCACCGAGGTCCCGCCCGACCAGGCCGGCGAGCGCTATGAGGTCCTGCACCTGTCGGCGCCGGAGCCGGCCGCGGTGCTGTGACGGCTGGGCGTTCGCGGCGCTCGCCGCAGCCGCGCCGCTCACCGCAGTCGCGGCGCCGGGGCGTCGGGTGGGACGGTGCCGGCGACGACGCCGCGGGCCCAGGCGACGAGGCCGGGCGCGTCGATGCCGTGCGGGGCGGGGATCTGGGCCTCGATGCGGTCGGCGGCGCGGGTCAGCAGGCGGTGGCCGCCGGTGGGGTTGCCGCGGTACAGGTGCGTCAGGCCGACGGCGAGCTGCGCCAGCCCGCGCCACAGCTCGCGATCCTCGGCGGGGGCGCTCTTCCAGGCGGCCTCGAGGACCTCGTGGGCGTGAAACGGGCGGCCCGCGTCGAGCAGCTCCTGCGCCAGGGTCAGCGCGGCGTCGGGGGTGGCGTCGACGTCGTCGGGCATCGTCGGGATGCCCTCCGCGCCGCGCGGAAGGGGGCGGCCGAGGCCGTCGCGCGGGCGGGCGCTGCGGGCCCGGCCGGCATCGTCGCGATCACGATCCATATCCACCAACGTAGTGGTGCATGATGGATGGCGTGACGCAATGGGAGTATGCGCGGCTTGAGTATCGGGCGGCTGGGACGCTGGGCACGGACAAGTTCGAGGACTGGGACGCGGTGTTCCACCACCCGGGTGGGGTGCAGCGGTGGGGCACCGACGAGCGGTACAACGACCTGCGCCACCTCAACCGGGCTGGTGCGGAGGGTTGGCAGGCGTATGACCGCGCCGCGCTCGTCGTCGGGCAGCCGCACCGGCTCCACGCCGTCACCTACTCGCTCCGCCGGCCGATCCAGCGCTAAGTGCGGGCGCTCCTCGCGGCGCACTGGGGTCACCGTCGACGGCGAGGTCGCGATGGACTGGGTCGACCCCGGCGCCGCGCACCTCGGGCTGCGGCCGTGGCTGCGGGAGGCCGTCGCCGGCGCGCTCCGCGACCTCGCGGGCGCCGGTCCGCTCACCGAGGGGCTGCTGCACGCCGACCCCGCGCCGGAGGCCTTCGTGGGCGGAGGCCTCATCGACTGGGGCGTCGCGTTGCGCGGGCCGCTCATGTACGACGTGGCCTCCGCCGTCATGTACCTCGGCGACAACGCCGGCGCGTTCCTCGACGCGTACGGCCGGGCCGGGATCGTCCCCGCCGGCGAGCTGCGCGACGCGCTCCCCGTGCTGCTGCGCTTCCGCCACGCGGTGCAGGCCGACTACTTCGCCCGCCGCATCGCCGGCGACGACCTGACCGGCATCGCGGACCCGGCGGAGAACGAGAAGGGCCTCGAGGACGCCCGCCGCGCGTTGTGCGCCTAGCGCGTCAGATCATGCGCATGCACCAGACGGCCTTGCCGTCGGCGGTGGGCCGGGTGCCCCAGCGGTCGCACAGCGAGGAGACCAGCTGGAGGCCGCGGCCGTGCTCGTCGTCCGGGGTCGGGCGCTGCTTGCGGGGCAGGTAGGTCGCGGTGTCGTGCAGCTCGAGGACCACGTGGGTGCCGCCGTTGCGCAGGCGGAGCTGGATGGGCGGGCGGCCGTGCAGCACGGCGTTGGCGGCGAGCTCGCTGACGACGAGGACGAGGTCGTCGACGACGCGGGACGGAGCATCCCAGCGGCGCAGGGTCGTGGCGACGAACTGGCGGGCGGTGCGCACGGCCCGCTCCTCGGCGGGGATGTCCTGGACGACGGACCGCTCCTCGCCGGGCTCGGCGACGACCCGGGCCAGCAGGACGGTGATGTCGTCGTCCGGGCCGTCGGGCAGCAGCGCGTCGACGAGCCGGTCCGGGACGTCGGCGAGCGGGCCGGTCAGGGTGCCGACGTGGGCGGCGAGCGCGTCGATGCCCGTGTCGAGGTCGCGGTCGCGGTGCTCGACGAGACCGTCGGTGTAGAGGGTCAGCAGCGCCCCGACGGGCAGCTCGACGCGCTCCTCGCTCAGGGTCAGCGGGCCGGTGCCCAGCGGCGGGCCCGAGACGGTGAGCCGGCGCACGGTGCCGCCGGGCAGCAGGAGCAGCGGCGGCAGGTGGCCGGCGTTGGCGTACGTGAGGCTGCGCTCGCCCGGGTCGTACACCGCGTAGACCACCGTGACGATCTGGTCCTCGCGCAGGTCGCGCACGACGCCGTCGAGGAACTCCAGGACGTCCGCGGGCGGCAGGTCGAGCCGGGCGTAGGCACGGACCGCGGCCCGCAGCTGGCCCATCACCGCGGCCGCCGGGACCCCGCGGCCCATGACGTCGCCCATGACGAGGGCGGTGCGGTCGGCGCCGAGCTCGATGACGTCGTACCAGTCGCCGCCGACCTGCGTGCCGGCGACGCCGGGCCGGTAGTAGGTGGCGACCTCGAGGTGCTCGGGGTCGAACGTGAGCGGTGGCATGAGGCTGCGCTGCAGCTCGTCGGCGATGCGGTGCTCGCGGGCGGCGGCCTCCTGCAGGCCGCTGGCGGCGGCGAGGGCCTGCTCGGCGCGGCGCTGCTCGGTGACGTCCTGGTTGGAGCCACGCAGCCGGACCGGAGCGCCGGCGGCATCGAGCTCGGGCTCGCCGATGGTGCGGAAGACGCGCAGCGAGCCGTCGGGCTGCAACACCCGGGCCTCGTAGTCCAGCGGCTCGCCGGCGATCGCGGCGGCCATCGCCGCGTCGACGAGCGCGCGGTCGTCGGGGTGCAGGAGGGCGTTGGTCGCATCGCGGGCGGCGGGGTCGAGCAGCTCGGCGGCGGTCATGCCCATCTGCCGCTGGAACTCCTCCGAGCCGTGGATGTCGCCGGTGGCGAGGTCGAGCTCCCAGCTGCCGACGGATGCGAGGCGCTGCGCCTGGTCCAGCAGCTCGCGGCTGCGCTGGAGCTCGTCGCGGGCCCGCCGGACCCGGTCGAACTCGAGGTTGGCCCGGACCCTGGCGCGCAGCTCCCGCGGCGAGAACGGCTTGATGAGGTAGTCGTCGGCGCCCGCGTCGAGGCCTTCGACGGTCGCCTCGTCGCCGGCCCGCGCCGACAGCATGACGACCGGCAGGAGCGCCGCGGTGCTGTCGGCGCGCAGGGCGGCGACGAGGCCGAAGCCGTCGAGCTCGGGCATCATGACGTCGGTGAGGATGAGGTCCGGCCGGGTGCCGCGCAGCAGGCGCAGCGCCGCCATGCCGTCGGACGCCTCGACGATCTGGTAGTCGGCCTCGAGGGTGGTGCGGATGTAGTCCCGCATGTCGCTGTTGTCGTCGACGACCATGACCGTCGGCGCCGTCGAGTGCACCGGCGTGGCGGACGGCGGCGCGGGGACCATCCACCGCTCGACCTCCGCCAGGAACCCGGGCACGACCCGGTCCGCCGCCGACTTCCGGTCGGCCGCGTCGTGCGCACCACCGGCGGCACCGGCGGCGGCGCTCTCAAAGGCCTCGTCGGCGGCGGTACCGGAAGCGGTGTCCTGCGCGGTGCCGGCGGCAGGCTCGGGGGCGAACGGGAGCCTGACGGTGAACGTGCTGCCGGCGCCGGGCGCGCTGTGGACGCCCGCGGTGCCGCCGTGCAGGGCGGCCAGCTCCGCGACCAGGGCGAGGCCGATGCCGGAGCCCTCGTGGGTGCGCGAGGGGGTGCCCATGATGCGGTGGAAGCGGTCGAAGAGGTTGGCCTGGTCGGCGGGGTCGATGCCGACGCCCGTGTCGGTGACGCTGAGCTCGGCGGCGCCGCCGACCTCGGCGACGCGGATGGTGATCGAGCCGTCGAACGTGAACTTCAGCGCGTTGGACAGCAGGTTCAGCGTGATCTTCGCCCACATCTCCGGGTCGGCGAGGACGGGCCGGGGCAGCGGCGGACAGTCGATGACGAGGTGCAGGCCGGCGCGCTGGGTGGCGGTGTCGAACATGCCGGCCAGCTCGGCGGTGGCGGCGGCCATGTCGAGCGGCTCGAAGCGCGGCTCGACCTGGCCCGACTCCAGCTGCGAGAAGTCCAGCAGGGTGTTGACGAGCTTCAGCAGCCGCTCGGCGTTGCGGTGCACGACCTCGACCCGCTCGCGCTGGCCCGGCGGCAGCGGCCTGGCCTGGTCGGTGAGGGCGTCCTCGGTCGGGCCGAGCAGCAGCGTCAGCGGCGTGCGGAACTCGTGGCTGACGTTGGTGAAGAACGCCGTCTTCGCCCGGTCCAGCTCGGCGAGGGACTCGGCGCGGCGGCGCTCGGCCGCGTAGGAGCGGGCGGTGCCGATCCTCGCCGCGAGCTGCCCGGCGATGAGGTCGACGAAGCCGGCGTACGCGGAGTCGAACGGGCGGTAGCGGTTGAGCCCGACGGCCAGGAAGCCGTACGGGCGGCCGCCGCCGGGCTTCGGCAGCGGGACGAGACGCACCTCGGTCGGCGGCTCCTCCCACGCGCCGGTCGGCAGCTCGGTGTAGCCGCCGAGGGTCAGCGGGGCGCCCCGGGCGAGCTCCGCCATGGGCCAGAACGGCCCGGCATCAGGGTCGAGCACCGCGGGCGCCGCCGGCGCGCCGGGCTGCACGCCGGTGCTGCAGGCGAGGTGGGCGGTGTCGGCGTCCTCGTCGAAGAGGTACGTGAGGGTGAAGGGCAGATCGTCGGCGCGGGCCCCGAGGTGCCGGACCACGGCGCGGAAGAGGTCCTCCTCGCTGTCGCCGGCGGTGTCGGCGCCGAGGTCGCGCAGGGTCGTCATGCGGCGCTCGCTGATGACGCGGTCGGTGTCCTCGCTGACCACGCAGAGCATCCCGGCGATGACCCCGTCGTCGTCGGTGAGCGGGCTGTAGGAGAAGGTGTGGTAGGTCTCCTCGGTGTAGCCGCTGCGGCTGAGGAACAGGCGCAGCGCCTCGTCCCAGGTGGCGTCGCCGGTCTGCATGACGGCGGCGATCCGCGGGCCGATCTCGGGCCAGATCTCGGCCCACACGTCGCGGGCCGGCTTGCCCAGGGCCCACGGGTACTTCTTGCCGAGGGTGTCGCGCCGGTAGGCGTCGTTGCAGAAGAACGTGAGCTCGGGACCCCACGCCATCCACATCGAGAACCGGGAGCCGAGCAGGATCCGCACGACCGAGCGCAGGCTCTGCGGCCAGCTCGCGGGCTCACCCAGCGGGGTCGCCGCCCAGTCGACCGCGCCGAGGTCGCGGCTCACCTCGGAATCGTCGGACGTCGACCAGGCCGCCTCACCCACCCGACCAGCGTACGCAGAGAACGGGGCTCGCACACCGCGCCAGTGCGCCATCGGCGGGTGCGGCCGCCCCCGTCTCGCATCAGCCGCACCGCCGATGGCGAACCAGCTGCGGGAATGTGAGGATGACTCTGCCCTCCATCCGATCGTATATGATCGTGCGGGCGCCCGGCCCCTGTCAAGAGCGGAACTCGCACGTGCAACATGAGCACAGCAGTACCGGGCCGTCCGGGTCCGCGGACCATGACGGGCCGCCCGCGCCGTCGAAGCACGAGCTCGCCTACAGCCGCATCCGCCAGCGGATCCTCGACGGCCGGTACCGGCCTGGACACCGCCTCGTGCTCAGCACCCTGGCCAGGGAGCTGGACGTCAGCCCCGTGCCGGTGCGGGAGGCGATCCGGCGGCTGGAGGCGGAAGGCCTCGTCAGCTTCGAGCGCAACGTCGGCGCCCGGGTCGCCACGCTCGGCGACGACGACTGGGTGCAGCTGGTCGAGATGCTGGCGCTGCTGGACGGGTACGCCTTCGCGGCCGCGGCGCCGCAGATGTCCGCCGAGCGGATCGGGACCGCCCGGGGGCTCAACGCCCAGCTGCGCCTGGAGCAGACCAACGAGCGGGTCATGGCGCTGCACCGGGAGTTCCACCGCACGATCTACGGCTGCTGCGGCAACCGGCACGTGATCGAGGCCCTCGAATGGATCTGGGACCGCATCGACGCTTCGCGAGTCCTGGCGTCGCTCTACCCCCGGCTGCGGGTGCGGGCCGCGGTCGACGAGCACGACGAGCTGCTGGACCGGCTGGAGCGGGGCGAGGACGACCCGGGCACGCTCGAGGCCTGCGCCCGCGAGCACAACCTCAACACCATCCGGGCGATCAGGTCCGCCCGGGAAAAGTAGAAGACCGGCATCCACGGGGGAAGATGCCGGTCTCGCGTTCAACTATACGACGCCCGCACGTTTCCCGCCAGAGGTCAATTCCGTCGGACGGTCGTCACCGTGGGCGACCGGCGCCTTCGGGTTGCGCAGGCCCTTCGGCAGGGTCGGCTCGCTGGCGGCGATCTCCACCTCGATCAGGCTGGTCTCGTGCCGCTCGGCGGCGTACGCGGCATGCCCGCCACGCAGCCCGAAGAGCCGTTTCGACAGCAGGATGTAGAGCACGGCGACGATGTTCACCACGAGCGCGCCGATGCGCAGCCAGGTGACCTTCTCCGACAGCTCGTAGATCTCCACCGGCAGGCCGAGCGACGTGGCGACGACGGCGAAGTACTCACCCCAGCGCTTCAGCATCCACAGGCCGACGCCCTCGACGACCTGCAGGACGCCGTAGACCATCAGGCCGATCGCGACCCACAGCAGCGTCTTGGACTCCGCCTCGATGACCGTCCGGATCGTGTGGATCATCGCGGAGTCCTCGAACTTCCAGCCGATCCGGTCCGCGAACGGGCGCAGCAGCGGCAGGTCCTCGTTGAACGCCCGCTCGACGCCGTCGCGGTGGGTGCGGAAGCGGTACACCCCATAGCCGGCGAGCAGCACGGCGATGCCCTTGGCGAACCGCTCGATCGACAGCAGCCGCAGCACGAGCGCGTCGCGCAGCGCCCTGCCCCGCAGCACGATCGGGGCGTCCTCGGCGGGGCCCTGCGCCTGCGGCTCGCCGATGACGAAGTCGCCGCACCGCAGGCAGCGCCACGCCGCGCCGACAGGGGTCGTGGCGTGCAGCCGCTCCCGGAAGGGCGCCTCGTCCGGGGCGTAGGTGACGTGCCCGCGCCGCGCGCAGGTGCGTAGGTTCCAGTCCACGCGCTATTCGTACCGCAGACACGCCGGCCCCGCGTCGGTCAGGTCGGCTTTCCAACGGTCTGCGGATGCCCGGCGTCGGTGATCGTGTCGCCGAAGGTGGCCAGGTAGGCGGCCTCGCCGACGGCCAGGTAGTCCAGGTTGCGCCGCAGCTGCGCGGGGATCTCGGCCGGCGCGGGCGCGTCGGCCTGCGTCCCGGTCCGCCCCCGGGAGCGCTTCCGGGCCCGCTTCTGGGTGCGCCCCACGACCAGCATCAGCGCGCCGACCAGGATCGAGGCGATGATCCCGTCGAGCCAGTAGTGGTTGGCGGTGCCGACGACGACCAGCATCGTGATCACCGGGTGAGCCAGCCACAGCCAGCGCCACCGGCCGCTGGTCGCCGTGATGAGCCCGAGCGCGATGACCAGCGCCCAGCCGACGTGCAGCGACGGCATCGCCGCGTACTGGTTGCTGAGCGTGTCGGTCTGCGGCGGCCCGTACACCGACGGACCGAACTTCGCGGCGGTGTCGATCATCCCGATGCCGGCCAGCATCCGCGGCGGCGCGAGCGGGAACCCGAGGTGCATGACCAGCCCCGCCGCGGTCAACCAGGCGAGGATCCGCCGGAAACGCAGGTAGTGTGCGGGGCGGAAGACGTACATGAACACCAGGAACGCGACGGTCGCCGGGAAGTGCACGACGGCGTAGTAGACGTTAGCGGTGCGGATGACGACGTCGGAGGTGAGCAGCAGGTGCTGCAGGTCCGCCTCGCCCGGTAGCCACAGCGCCCGCTCGGCCTGCCACACCAGCTTCGCGTTGGCGTAGGACTCCCCGACCCGCCCGTCGACGAGCAGCCGGCCCATCTTGTACGCGAGGAAGAGTCCGACGATGAGCAGCAGCTCGGCCCAGGCACGGGGACGCACCCGCGTCCCTTGCTGGGACGTGGTTCGCGTGGCGGCGTCGTCCCGTTCACGCAACCCGGGCCCCGTGTTCACGATCGACAACGTACCTGATGTTGCCAACCCGGCAATATTGCCGATCGGGCAGTCCTCGTCATGTCCTGCGTCACAAACTTGTTTATGCTTCAAGGAAATTGTCGATGTTCAAGCGTTGAAGGAGCACGATGAGCAGCCGAGCCGACCAGGCGATCGCCGCCCTGCGCAAGGGGCACGAGGATCTCACCACCGTCGTTCGCGGGCTCACGTCTGAGCAGCTCACCAGCCCTTCGGCGGCGAGTGAGTGGGACATCTCCCAGGTGATCAGCCATCTGGGCAGCGGAGCCGAGATCAACCTGGAGGTGGTGCGCGCCTCGCTCGAGGGCCGCCCCGCCCCGGAGTTCGAGTTCAACAAGGGCGTGTGGGCCCGGTGGGACGGGATGACCCCGGCCGAGCGGGCTGTCGAGTTCCCGGTTGCGAACCAGCGCCTGGTCGAGGCATACGAGGCCCTCGACGCCGAGCAGCGCGCCTCGCACCGCATCGACGTGGGCTGGATGCCCGAGCCCGTCGACGTCGCGACGTCGGCGGTGCTGCGGCTGACCGAGTTCGGCTACCACGACTGGGACGTCCGGGTCGCGCTCGACCCGTCGGCGACCCTGGCGCCGGAGGCGGCGGTGCTCATCGACGAGCGGGTGGAGGGGCTGTTCGGCTGGATCGCGAAGCCGGCCTACCTCGACGGGCGCACGGCCGACCTGCTCGTCACGCTCACCGACGTCGGCGAGCAGCGCGGCCTGCGCCTGGCCGACCCGGTGACCCTGGGCGCCGCCCCGGCGTCGCCGGACGGCGAGCTGAGCCTGACCCTGGACGCGTTCCTGCGCCTGGCCGCCGGCCGCCTCGGTGCCCGGTACACCCCGTCCGACGTGAAGATCACCGGCCCGATCACCCTCGACGACCTCCGCGCCGTCTTCCCCGGCTACTGAGTTCACTGCCGTCCCCCGGACACAGAGCGACCCCGGCACCGGAGTTCCGGGCCGGGGTCGCGAGGGGCGGGGGGACGAGCGGCAAAGCTGAGTGTCGAGCCATGCTGCGACGCGGTCGTGCCGGACGTTGCCGCAGCGAGATCCGCGGCTCAGGCGGCCTTGAGGTTCTTCAGGCAGAGCACGTCGCCGTTCTTGCCGGCCTCGCCCCACCAGTACAGGTCGGTGGTCTCCGGGAAGGCCTCGCAGACGTTCTTCTCGTCGGACATCGCGTCCGACTCCTTCTTGTCGGCGACCTTGCCGATGACACTGAAGTCCGCGTCGGCGTCACCGCACTTGACGATCTTCAGCTCGTTGGCCGAAGCCTTGTGCATGCAGTCGCCGACGTTGGCCTTCTCGGCCGAGTCGCGGTTGAGGTACCAACCGATCCCGGCCAGGACGACCAGCACAACGATGGAGACGCCGAATCTAACAACCTTGGACATGCGGAATTTTCTACAGGTCACGGAGCGTTAGCGCTGCCCCGCTCTCATATCGAATGCATCACGGCGAGGTCTCACATTGGCGCAGGCAGGACCGGTCGGTGCCTGCCTGCGCCGTTGTGGGCGTTATGCCATGTGTCGACGCTGTGTCGTCGGCCACAGACGTTCGGGGCCTAATGTCCCCGGAACGTCAGAGGGTAAGCGTCCAGGTGTCGATCCGGCCGGTGTCGAGGCTCGCGGCGTCGCGGACCCGCAGGGTCCAGGTGCCGTTCGCGGCCTCGGTCGACAGGTTGACGGTGAAGTTCTGGATGATGTTGTCGGCGCTGCCGCCCGACCGGTTCGACAGGTTGTAGACCGAGCCGTCGGGGGCGACGACGTCGACGACCAGGTCACCGCGGTAGGTGTGGTAGATCGCCACGTTCACCGAGCTGGTGGCCGAGGCGTTGCGGTTGCAGCCACTGATGGTGATCGTGCTGGTCACCGTGGTGTTGTCCGGGATCGCGACGTCGTTGCCGTTGGTGCCGGTGCAGCCGGGCGCGCCGTTGACGGTCAGGCTGAACGTGGTGGTCCGGGTCGAGCTGGCGCCCGTGCCCGTGATGGTCACCGGGTAGGTGCCGGACGGGGTCGACGCGGAGGTGGCGATCGTCAGCGTGGACGTGCCGCCGGCCGAGTTGATCGAGGCCGGGCTGAAGCTGGCGGTCGCACCCGACGGCAGGCCGGACGCGGTCAGCGCCACGGTCTGGGCCGAGCCGTTGGTGAGCGTCGCGGTGATCGTGCTGGTCGCCGAGCTGCCCGGGTTGACCGAGCCGCTCGCCGGCGCGGCGGCGAGGGAGAAGTCGTTGCCGGTCGGGCAGGCGGCGTCGTTGCCGGCCACGTTCACCGCGGTCCACGCGGCCTGGACGGCCTTGTACTCCCCGGAGCACGTGCCGTACAGGTCGGTCGCGGCGCTCAGCGAGTACGCCCGGGCCGTGTTGGCCGGGTTGCTGGTGTTCACGTAGCTCGTGTTCGACGTGAAGTAGACGTCGAGCGCGCGGTACCAGATCTTCTCGGCCTTGGCCCGGCCGATGCCGACGACGGCGGGCGCGGAGCCGCAGACCGGCGAGGTGCCGTAGGCGGTGGCCCCGGTGCCCTCGGCGAGGTTGAAGAAGAAGTGGTTCGCCGGGCCGGAGCTGTAGTGCACGTCGACGTTCTTGGTGCTGGTGGACCAGCAGCCGTGCGACGAGCCGTCCAGGGTCGGGTTGTACATGTAGCGCAACGGCGTGTTGTTGCCGTTGATGTTGATCTTCTCACCGATCTGGTAGTCGCCCGCGTCGCTGGCGTTGTTCGCGTAGAACTCGACCATCGAGCCGAAGATGTCGCTGGTGGCCTCGTTGAGACCGCCGGACTCACCGGAGTACACCAGGCCGGCGAGCGCCTCCGTGACGCCGTGGCTCATCTCGTGGCCCGCGACGTCCAGCGCGACGAGCGGCCGGCTGTTGCCGGAGCCGTCGCCGTAGGTCATCTGCGCGCCGTCCCAGAACGCGTTGACGTACGCGTTGCCGTAGTGCACCCGCGACGGCACGCCGGCGCCGTTGCCGAAGATGCCGTTCCGGCCGTGCACGTTCTTGTAGTAGTCGAACGTGACCGCCGCGCCGAAGTGCGCGTCGACGCCGGCCGACTGCCGGTTGGAGTTGGCGCCGGTGCCCCACGTGTTGTCCGCGTCGGTGAACGTGGTGCAGGTGCTGGTGCCGTTGTTCATGTCGCAGGTGCGGCCGTTGCCGTGCGACGGGTCGATCATCTGGTAGGTCGTGCCCGACAGCGTCGTGTCGATCGGGACCGAACCCGAGTAGATGCTGTTGCCGGTGCCCTGGACGGTCTCGATCTCGTCGAAGGCGCCGCGCACCGCGTTGGTGGTCGCGTCGGTGATGACGTGCAGCTTCGACGGGGTCTGTCCATCGGCGAGCCAGCCACTGACCACGGTCTCGTAGGCGAGCACGCCGGCGCCGTCGCTCGCGTCGACGAACAGCTCGGGGCTGCCGACCGCGGTGATCGTGCCGCTGAACGCCGACTTCGCCTTGGCGGCACCGGCCGTCTTGGACACCGCGGCGCTGGTGCCGAGGGTGAGCGGGGCGTGCAGCCCGACGGACGCGCTGCTGAACGTGCCGTCCGGCGCGGCGTGCACGACGAAGTCGCCGCCGTAGACCCGCAGGCCGTGGTAGGTGCGGGTATAACGGGTATGGGACGCGCCGCTGGCGTCCTTCTGACTCCTGGCGACCGTGTAGGCCTCGCTGTCGGCGGCCCGGATGTCCGCCCGGTGGGCCTGCAGGCCCGAGGGGGCTGGGGTGCTGGGCGACGCGTCAGCTGGTGACGCGAGAGCGGCCAGCATGCCCCCGGTCAGGAGCAATGCACCGGCTGCGGCGATCTTTCGTTTCACTCGGCCTCCCTGGCAGCGGATGTGCCGTGACGGTAGTCACGTATGTACATATAGCAATGCCTAGGGATGACCCATCCATATCACTTCCCTCATACCGCCCGGGCGGTCACCCGTCGGGGCGGGTCCGGACGCGACCGGCTCATGCCACTTCGTCCGGAGAGATCCGCGCCGGCAGGTCGAGCACCGACGCGAGGCGCCGCGCCTCGGGCACGTCGGCGCGGCGCGCCGGGTCGATGAGGAACGCGGTCATGCCGAACTTCTCGGGCCCCACGAAGTCCGCGAGGTAGGTGTCGCCGACGAAGACGGCCGCGGACGGCTCGATGCCGAGCGCCTCCACGGTCGCGGTGTAGATCGCCGGGTGCGGCTTGCGGTGGCCGACCTCCACCGACGTGATCACCACGTCCATCAGGTCGGCGATGCCCATCGCCGCGAGGTGGCCCGGCACCAGGTCCGGCTGGTGCGTGTTGGTGACGACGGCCAGCCGGTACACCCGCGACAACGACCGGACGAGCGGCACGACCCCATCGGGATACCGGACGCCGGCGCTCCACTCGGCCAGGTAGGCCCGGGTGAACGCGTCGACCTCGCCGGCGGCGGGCACCCGGCCGAGCACCTCGGCGAGGTAGGCGGTGCCGACCTGCGCCATCGAGAACTCGTGGTCGTCGGCGTCGCTGTCCCGGTCGAACGCCGCGAACGCGCCGTCCCAGCCCTGGAGGAACTCGGCGTAGGAGACCGTGGCGCCGAGCCTGCCCAGCTCGGCATGAGCGCGCGGGTACCCCTGACTGGTGCGGCCGGCGTCGTAGTCGACGAGCGTGCCGAAGAAGTCGAACAGGATGTGCGAGTACATCCGGGCAACCCTAACGAGACTCATCGACAGGCCTTGAAGCCTCGGCTACCCGGGAGTAACTTGACCGGATGCGAATGGTGGCGCTGCTGGCCGCGGCGATCGGGATCATCGTCGAGGGCGTGGTCGTCGGCGCCGCGCTGTTCGTCGTCGGTGGGGTGATCGGGGCGTACTCGATGTCGCTCAACGGCGCCGATCCAGGCCATGCCCAGGTCGGGATCCGGGTCGCCGCCGTCATCCTGGGTGCGTTGCTGGTCGCGCTCGGCGCGGTGCTGCTCGCTGCCGCGTTGCGGCGCCGCGCCGCCGGTCGTCCTGGACATGGCGCCGCCGGGCGTCTCGGACCCCGGGCCGCCGGCCGCTTGACGATGGTCGCGCTGGTCGTGCAGTGCGTGGTCGTCACGGTCGCCGGGATCGCGCTCGGCTGGGAGGTCTTCGCCGGCACGCTGCTCGTGCTCGGCGCGCTGCTCTACGTGCGGCTCGACGAGGACTCGCCGCTGCCCCGCACGGCCGATACCCGCTGACGATCAACGAGGTAGCGTGGCGCTACCGCGTTCGGCGTCAAGGGGGTCGGAAGTGCAGCAGGTCAGGGTCGGCCGGCGGGTCGGCCGGATGATCGGCCGGATGATGCGCCACCTGCAGCCCGGCGAGCCACTGCCGCACCTGCTCGCCGACGACGGGCGGGACTCGATCGTCGACTGCGCGCTCTACGTCCGCGGCGTCCGGCAGCCGGACGGGCACACGTTCCGCGAGGCGTACGCGGCGGCCCGCCGGCGGCGCAACGGGTTCGTCTGGCTGGGGCTGTTCGAGCCGACGTGGGCCCAGTTCGCGGCCGTCGCCGAGGAGATCGGCATCGACGACCACACCGCCGAGAAGGCCGTCGCACGGGAGCGCCGGCCCGCCGTCGAGCGCCGCGGCGACGTGACGATGCTGGTGATCCGCACCGCCCGCTACGTCGAGCACGCCGAGCTCACCGCCACCTCCGAGGTCGTCGACACCGGCGCGGTGACGCTGCTCATCGGCCCGCACTTCGTCGTGTCGGTCCGGCACGGCGGCGCGGGCGCGCTCGCCGACGTCCGCCATCAGCTGGAGCAACGCCCCGCCATGCTCGGGCACGGCCCGTGGGCGGTCGCCTACGCGGTGTGCGACCGCATGATCGAGGTCTACCACGACGTCTCCACCGACGTGGAGCAGGACGTGGAGCAGCTGGAGCAGACCGCGTTCCTGCGCGTCGGCGGCTGCGACGTGCAGCAGATCTACCAGCTGAAGCGCGAGCTGGTCGAGTTCAAGCGGGCGGTCGTCCCGCTGCAGGCGCCGCTGCGCCGGATGAACGACCCAGCCGTGGTGGAGCTGCCGCCGCAGCTACGGCAGTACTTCGCGGACCTGCTCGGCCGGCTCACCCAGGTCGTCGACCGGGTCGCCTCCGACAACGAGCTGCTCGACTCGATCCTCCAGGCCCGCCTCGCCCAGGTCGGCCTGGACCAGAACAACGACATGCGCAAGATCGCCTCCTGGGCCGCGATCGCCGCGCTGCAGACCGCGATCGCGGGCATCTACGGGATGAACTTCGAACACATCCCCGGACTGCGGTGGGACTACGGCTTCTACCTCATCCTGCTGATCATGGCCGTCGGGTCGGTGGTCCTCTACCGCCTGTTCCGGCGCTCGGGCTGGCTGTGAAGCCGGCGGTGATCTTCCTGCACGCGCTGACCTAAGATCGTCGCCGTGTCGTACACCTTCATCACCGCCGCCCGGATCACCATGTCCCGGGAGGGCTTCGACACCTGGATGGACGCACCGGTGCCGCCGGCCTCGCGCATCGAGAACCCTTCGGCGATGTTCGCCGGCTGGTGGTGGTCCGACCGCACGCCGCAGTGGTCCACCGACGCCGACGCCGAGACCCCTCGCTCCGTGCTCGCCGAGCGCGCCGACGACCCGCAGACGCTGACCGTGCTGCGCCACCACGACGGCGCCCTGGAGGCGTACCTGTGGACGGTCGGCCACTCCGGCTTCTGGGAGCCACCCGCCCAGCAACTGCTGCTCATGCTGGCCGGGGCGGCCGCCGTCAAGACCGACGACACCGAGGACCACGTCCTGTTCTGGGAGGACGCCGCCGGCACGCTCCCGACCCGCGACGAGTCGGCGCTGATCTCCCTGCTGGCCGTCGGCCGCGACAGCGCCCGCTTCGTCGGCCGGCGCCCGCTGGCCGACCTGCTCACCCGCCTTGCCCCGGTCGAGGAGGCCTTCGCCGAGCTCGCCGAGTCCTACGACGACTAGGCTCGCGCCCCGCCCCGGGAACCTCGCGCCGTCGCCGCGACTCATGAACGCGTGAGACTTTCTTCGTGGTGCGCCGTGCTGCTGCCGGCCGTCGTCGTGGTGTCCGGCGGCTGTACCGCCAACCGCCCGCAACCGCCGTCCCAGACCGCCCCCGCACTGGGCGCACCCTCTCCGGGCGCACCGTCTCTGAGCACACCGACTCAGACCGTGCCTGCCACCCCCGCCCGCTCGGGATGCGGCTCCCCGGTCGACACCGGCCCGCTGCCCGAATGGGCCCGCGCCGGCTTCACCGGCGACTCGAGCATGCCGCACGTCCTGAGCGACCACGGCACCATCGTCGCCGCGATGTTCGGCCACCCGCTCGCCGTCACCAGACCCGACGGCTCCTCCAACAAGATCCTCTGGGTCGCCAAGGACCCCACCCCACCCGGCGACCTCCAGATCGACGCCACCCGCACCGGCACTCAAGACGTGGTCCGGCGCACCGTCCCCGGCGGCCCCGGCCCGTCGATCATCGACCTCCCCCAACCCGGCTGCTGGCGTCTCACCCTCACCTGGCCGGCCCACACGGACACCCTGGACCTCACCTACCAGCCCTGACCCCACCAGACACCCAGCACCCCCAACGACACGACGCCCAACGGCACGGATGATCGAAGGACGGACCGGGTCGCGCCGGCAGCCACCCCGGTCCTTGGATCAACCCGACACGAGGATCAGCCCCACGAACTCGGCAGCTGGCAACACTCACACCCACCCCCTGCCGCAGCACGGCGACGCAGCAACACGGCGGCACCGGTGATCAAAGGACGGCACCGGTCGTGGCAACGGCCACCCCGCGACTTGGATCAACCACCACGACAATCGGCCTCGCGAACCAGGCGCCCAGCCCGGCAGCCAGCAACTCTCGCACCCACACCCGCCCCTACAGCAGCACGGCACCGCCGGTGATCGAAGGACGGCACCGGCCACGGTAACGGCCACCCCGCGACTTGGATCAACCGCCACCAGAATCAACCTTGCGAACCCGGCGCCCAGTGAGCCCCGGCACCCAGCAACACCCACACCCGCCCCTACAGCGGCACGGCACCGCCCGTGATCAAAGGACAGCACCGGCCGCGGGAGCGACCACCCCACGACTTGGATCAACCGCCACGACAATGCACCTTTGCGAACCCGGCGCCCAGGCCCGGCGGCCAGAGACACTCACGCCCGACTCCCAGCGCCCGACAACCTGGGACGTCGAGGGTGACCTCAACGACCGTTTGCGGCCTTGGGTGCTGTTGGTGCCGCGTCGGGCGAGCATGTCAACGCTGAGGGGGGCAGCACCGCGGCGCGCCGGGTGCCCTTGCCGACGCTGAGGAGGCACCGCCGTTGGTGCTGGTGAACCCACACCCGGCGCTGGGTGCGGGTGCTGTTGCGTCGGGTGAGCGCACCGGTGCTGCGCGCAGGCCCTTAGGAGGCAGCACGCGGCGGTGGGTCGGCGCGCCGGCGCTGGGGTGGGCAGCGCCGGCGGGGACCGAAGGGGGTTGCGGGATCGGGCCGGTGGGCAGGTTGGTGGGTGCGAGTGAGGGGTCAGCCGCGTTCGACCAGGTGGCCGACGATTTCGGGGGCGCGGAGCTGGGCGCCTGAGCCGTCGCGGCGCTGGTCGGGGGCGGGCAGGTCGCGGGGCTCGCCCTTGGTGGAGGAGGCGGCCGGGCGCGGGCCGACCCAGGCGAGCACCAGGCGGCTCTCGCCCTTCAGGAAGCGCTGGGCGCGCACGCCGCCGGTGGCGCGGCCCTTCGCCGGGTAGAGGCGCAGCGGGGTCATCTTGGCGTTGCCGATGGTGGCGGTGACGACCATGGGCTCGCCGTGCTGGGGGTCCTGGGTGTTGACGGCGCCGAAGTAGAGGACCTGGGCGCCTTCGGACAGGGCGACGCCGGCCATGCCGCCGCCCTTCAGGCCCTGTGGGCGGACGAGCTTGGCCGGGAAGCGGAGCAGCGACGCATCCGAGGTGACGAAGGCGAGGGTCTCGGCGCCGTCGGTGAGCCAGGTGGCGCCGACGACCTCGTCGCCGTCGCGGAGGCCGATGACCTCGAACTCGTCGGCGCGGACGGGCCACTCGGGGGCGCAGATCTTCACCATGCCGTTGCGGGTGCCGAGGGCCAGGCCGGGTGAGCCCTCGGCGCCGGGGCCGCCGAGCGGGGCGAGGGCGACGACCGTCTCGCCGGGCTGGAGGGAGACGAGCTCGGCGGTGGACATGCCGCCGCGCAGGGAGACGGTGCCGGGCTGCTCGGGCAGGACGGGCAGGGGCAGGACGTCGACCTTGAACGCCCGGCCGAGGCTGGTCACGAGCAGCACCTGGCCGCGGGCGGTGGTGTGCACGACGGCGCGGACGGTGTCGTGCTTGTCGCGGCCGGCCTTGCGGCTGCCCTCGGGGGCCTCCTCCGACTCGGCGGCGGTGCGGGCGACCAGGCCGGTCGTGGACAGCAGGACCTGGCACGGGTCGTCGGACACCTCGAGGGGGCCGGCGGGGATGGACGCGGCGAGGACCTCCTTGAGGTCGCCGTCGATGAGCGTGGTGCGGCGCGGCTGGGCGAACTCCTTGACGACGGCGGCCAGCTCGTCGGAGACGACCTTCTTCAGCACCTTCTCGTCGTCGAGGATCTGGCTGAGCGCGGCGATCTCCTCGTTGAGCCGGGCCTGCTCGGCCTCCAGCTCGATGCGGTCGTAGCGGGTGAGGCGGCGCAGCGGCGTGTCGAGGATGTAGGTGGCCTGGATGTCGGTGAGGCCGAACTCGCTCATGAGCGACGCCTTGGCGGCGGCCGCGTTCTCGCTGGCGCGGATGAGGGCGACGACCCGGTCGATGTCCAGCAGCGCGACGAGCAGGCCGTCGACGAGGTGCAGCCGGTCCTGGCGCTTCTTGCGGCGGAACTCGGTGCGCCGGGTCACGACCTCGTAGCGGTGCGCGAGGAAGACCTCCAGCAGCGGCTTGAGGCCGAGGGTCTGCGGCTGGCCGTCGACGAGGACGAGGTTGTTGACGCCGAAGGACTGCTCCAGCGGGGTCAGCCGGTACAGGTCGGCGAGCAGCGCCTGCGGGTTGACGCCGACCTTGCACTCGATGACGAGGCGGGTGCCGTTCTCCCGGTCGGTGAGGTCCTTGACGTCGGCGATGCCCTGCAGGCGCTTGGTCTTGTTGACCTCGTCGGTGATCTTCTCGATGACCTTCTCGGCGCCGATGCCGTAGGGCAGCTCGGTGACGGTGATGGCCTGCCGGCCGCGGCTGCCTTCGAGCAGGCCGATCTCGATCCGGCCGCGCATGCGCACGACGCCGCGGCCGGTCTCGTAGGCGCGGCGGACCTCGTCGAGGCCGAGCAGCAGCCCGCCGGTCGGCAGGTCGGGGCCGGGGACGAACTCCATGAGCTTGTCGAGCGTGGCGGTCGGGTGGTTGATCAGCCAGCGGGCCGCGGCGACGACCTCGCCGAGGTTGTGCGGGATCATGTTGGTGGCCATGCCGACCGCGATGCCCGAGGAGCCGTTGACCAGCAGGTTGGGGAACGCGGCGGGCAGCACCGAGGGCTCGTCGAGGGAGCCGTCGTAGTTGGGCCGGAAGTCGACGGTGCCCTCGTCGAGCTCGCCGACGAGCAGCATCGCCTCGCGCGACATCCTCGCCTCGGTGTACCGGGAGGCGGCCGGACCGTCGTCGGGGGATCCGAAGTTGCCGTGACCGTCGATCAGCGGCACGTTGAGCGAGAAGTCCTGCGCCATGCGGACCATCGCGTCGTAGATCGCGCTGTCGCCGTGCGGGTGGTACTTACCCATGACGTCACCGACGACGCGGGACGACTTGACGTGGCCGCGGTCGGGACGGTGCCCCTGCTCCTGCATCGAGAACAGGATGCGGCGGTGCACCGGCTTGAGGCCGTCGCGCGCGTCGGGCAGCGCGCGGGAGTGGATGACCGAATACGCATACTCCAGGTAGGAGTCCTCGACCTCGGTGATGAGCGGGTTGTTGAGCACCCGCGCGCCCGCCTGGTCGAAGGCGGACAGGTCGGCCTTCATTGGTTTGGCCTTGCGTGCCATGTCGCCGGACTACCCTTCCTGACTCAGGCGTCGATGTTCTCTTGGTCGACCCGCGGCGCGGCGTCGATCAGCCAGTTTCGCCGGGGCTCGACCCGCTCACCCATGAGCAGCTCGAGGACCTCCTCGGCCTTCTCGATGTCGTCGAGGGTGATGCGCCGCACGGCCCTGGTCGCCGGGTTCATCGTGGTGTCCCACAGCTCGTCGGCGTCCATCTCGCCGAGACCCTTGAACCGCGGGATCGGCGTGACGACCTGCTTGCCGGCCTTCTCGAGGCGGCTGACCGTGCTGACCATCTCCTGCTGCGTGTACGTGTAGATCGTCTCCGAGTTGCGCCCCTTCGTGACGATCTTGTGCAGGGGCGGGACGGCGGCGTAGAGCCGGCCGTCGGCGATGGCGGGCCGCATGTACTTGGCGAACAGCGTGATGAGCAGGGTGCGGATGTGCGAGCCGTCGACGTCGGCGTCGGCCATGATCAGAATTCGCCCGTAGCGCATCGACTCCAGGTCGAACGTGCGGCCGGAGCCGGCGCCGAGGACCTGCACGATCGCGGAGCACTCGGCATTGTCCAGGACCTGCTGGATGTTGGCCTTCTGCACGTTGAGGATCTTGCCGCGGATCGGCAGCAGCGCCTGATACTCCGAGGAGCGGGCCATGCGCGCGGTGCCGAGGGCGCTGTCGCCCTCGACGATGAACAGCTCGCTGCGCTGCACGCCGGTGGAGCGGCAGTCGACGAGCTTCGCCGGCATCGACGCGCCTTCCAGGGCGGTCTTGCGCCGGGCGGCATCCTTCTGCTGCTTCTGGGTCAGGCGGACCCGCGCGGCGTCGACGATCTTCTGCAGGACGGTGCGGGCCTCGACCTTGGTCTTGCGCGCCTCGACCCACGCCTTGATGTGCTGCTCGACGATCCCCTGCACGACCCGGGTCACCGGCGCGGTGGACAGCTCGTCCTTGGTCTGCGACGTGAACTGCGGCTCCGGGATCCGCACGTGGATGACCGCCGTCATGCCTTCGAGCACGTCGTCGAGGGTCGGCAGGTCCTCCTTCGGCCGCAGCAGGCCGCGGGTGTTGCGGATCGCGTCGCTGAGCGCCCGCAACGCGCCGCGCTCGAAGCCGCGCCGGTGCGTGCCGCCGTGCACGTTGCGGATCGTGTTGGTGAACGACTCCACGACCCGCTCATAGCCGGTGCCCCAGCGCAGCGCGATCTCGACCTCGGCGCGGCGCTCGACATTGGCCTTCATGACGCCGTTCTCGTCGGCGGCATTCTCCTTGTAGGTGCCCTCGCCGGTGATGTGCAGCAGCCCGCACACGGCGCGGTCGCCGGACGGCGCGAGGAACTCCACCATGTCGGCGAGCCCGTTGGGGTAGTGGAACGTCTCCGTCGAGATCTGCCCGCCGGTGGCGTCCTTGAGCACATAGGTCACGCCGGGGACGAGGAAGGCCGTGTTGCGCAGCTTGGCGCGGACCGCCTCGACGTCGAGCGCGGCGCCGGTCTCGAAGTAGCGCGAGTCGTGCCAGTAGCGGATCGAGGTGCCGGTGGACTGGCCCCGCTTCATCCGCCCCGTGACATTGAGCCCGGAGCGGCGGGTGAACGCCGCGCCTGGGCCGGCGCCGTCGAAGTCGCCGGGGACGCCGTGTTGGAAGGCCATGTGGTGGACCTTGCCGGTGTGGCGCACGGTGACGTCGAACCGGTGGGACAGCGCGTTGACCGCGGAGGCGCCGACGCCGTGCAGGCCGCCGGAGGTCTTGTAGCCGGAGCCGCCGAACTTGCCGCCGGCGTGCAGCCGGGTCAGCACGAGCTCGACGCCGGACATGCCCGACTTCGCGTGGACGCCGACGGGGATGCCGCGGCCGTCGTCGTCGACCTGGACGGAGCCGTCGGCGTGCAGGGTCACCTCGACGCGGGTCGCGTGGCCGGCGATGCCCTCGTCGGTGGAGTTGTCGACGATCTCGTTGAACAGGTGAGCGACGCCGCGGCTGTCGGTCGAGCCGATGTACATGCCGGGCCGCTTGCGGACAGCGTCCAGCCCTTCGAGGAGCGTGAGGTCGTCAGCCCCGTACAAGGTCTCGGGTTGTGCGGTCAACTCGATGCTCTCCAATGATCCTGGTGCGCTGCTGCCCGCGAGCGTAGCCGCAGGGTCTGACATTTCCGTGGCACCCTCGCCGGATGTGGCGCCCGACGCGCCGCAACCAGCGACGACGACACCACGGAAAAGACGACCACACCACGGAAAACGAAACCAGCGACGACGACACCACGGCAAACGGCCGACCGCAGAAGCACGACACGACGCCGGGCCGGCCGGACGGTCGCGGGGTTCATGCGGGGACGGCGAGGTGGCCCCGCGTCCCGTTCAGTGAAGCACGACCACCCCCGGGACGCAGTCCAGGGACGCGGGTCACGCCTCCAGGACCGGCCGCCCGCTGAACCGGCCGACCGCGCCGACGATCTCCGCCGGGGTCCGGTCGTTGAACCGCAGCGGCACGGAATAGCGGACCCCGTCGGTGGTGAGGACGGTCAGCCGGCGGGCCCGGGTCAGCTGCGAGACCCCCGCCCACGGTACCCAGACCGGGGTGCCCCAGGGCCCGCGCGAGTTGCGGACCCACAGGCCGACGGAGTCGAGCGCGAGCACCGGACCGCCGGACACCGCGATCCGCACGGCGGCGACGGCCAGCGCGCCGAGGACCACCAGGGCGCACAGCCCGATGGCCACGACCGCGACGGCGTCGCCGTTGGTCCGGTCGGGCGAGTCACCAGCCAGCAGGCCGGCCGACACCAGGATCATCAGCAGGACCCAGGCCGCCGCGGAGATGCCGCCGATCAGCACGGTCCACCGCCCGGTGCCGCGCCGCACGACGAACGACAGGTCGCCCGGGATCCGCTTCACGCCGAGGTCCGGTCGATCCAGGAGCGGTAGCTGTCCCCCGTGCCCTGGCCTTCCAGGTAGTACTCGCGCAGGTCGGTGCGGACCAGGAAGCCGGCGACGAAGAACAGCAGGCCGGCCGCGATGAGGCCGGCCACGCCGTGCACCCACAGGTACCACTCCGGCACGGCGCGGGCGTACTCCTGGCGCAGCAGCTCCGGCTCGTCACCCGTCGGGGCGACCGCCCACTCGGGGCCGCCGACCAGGCCGCACAGCAGAGCGAGGGCCAGCAGCGGGCCGGCGACCCACAGGATGGCCCTGATCTTGGGGGTGCGCCACCGCACGAAGAACAGCAGCGCGCCCAGGACGACCGCGCCGACCGAGGCGACCGCCAGGTTGTTGTGGTAGTCGGCCTCGACCTGCCGGAGCGACCGGGGAGACATGAGCACGGTGTGGAGCGCGGCGAGGTCGCGCGTCACGACCGCCGTGACGGCGGCATCGACGGCGAGCAGCGCCGCGGCCGCCGCCACCGACCAGAACACCAGCCGGACCTGGGTGCCAACCTGCATCGCCACACGCTATCGACGTGACATCCGCCGCCGCAGCCCCGTTTCGTACCGACAAAGACGACCGAGATAGTGCACAATTCGCCGGTGGATCCTGTGATGGCCCTGGCGGGGCTCGGCGTCGGCATCGTCGTCGGACTGACCGGCATGGGCGGCGGCGCGCTGATGACCCCCATCCTGGTGCTGTTCTTCGGCATCCCTCCCCTGGCCGCAGTCTCCAGCGACCTGGCCGCAAGCGCGGTGATGAAGCCGTTCGGCGGCTGGGTCCACGCCCGCCGCGGCACCGTCAACTGGTCGCTCGTGCGCTGGCTGTGCCTGGGCAGCGTGCCGTCGGCGTTCGCCGGGGTCCTCCTCATGCGCGCGCTGGGCGACGGCGAGCAGGTCCAGGACATCGTCCGCGTCGCGCTCGGCATCGCACTCCTGCTGGCCGTCGTCGGACTGCTCCTTAAGTCGTACAAAAGCGGAAAAAGCGAAAAGTCGGAGGTGCCGCTGAAGGTCAGGCCGGTCCCCACGGCCCTGCTCGGCGCCGTCGGCGGGCTGGTGGTCGGGATGACCTCCGTCGGCTCAGGCTCGCTGATCATCGTCATCCTGCTCGCCCTGTACCCCATGCTGCGCCCGAACGACCTGGTCGGCACCGACCTCGTCCAGGCCATCCCCCTCGTCGCCGCGGCCGCCCTCGGCCACGCGATCTTCGGCGACCTGAAGCTCGACCTGGCCGCCGCGGTCCTCATCGGCTCGATCCCCGGCGTGCTCATCGGCGCCCGCCTGTCGTCCCGGGCGCCCGCCGGCGTGGTCCGCGCCGCGCTGGTCATCGTGCTCATCGCGAGCGCGCTGAAACTGTTCGAGGTGCCGACGGCGACGGTCGGCATCGTGGTCGCGGTGGCGACCGCCGGGGCCGTCGTCCTGGGCCTGCGCCGACGTCAGGCGATTGCGGCAGATGTACGGGCGGCCGCCGGCGCACCGGAGGAGGCGCTGGTCAGCGGGCGGGACCAACCGCAAGATCGGCGCACGGAGGACGAGACGCACCCGAAAGGGGCACAATCCCTGTGAGAGTGTGACCTCGCTGAAGGAGTGCTTGATGTCTCAGGGCCGACTCAACCAACTGCCCGAATGGGCCGCGCTGGCGAAACACCGCGCCGAGCTTGGTGAGGTGCACCTGCGGGACCTGTTCGCCGAAGACCCGGAGCGCGGGACGAAGTACTCCCTGCAGGTCGGCGACCTCTACCTCGACTACGGCAAGCACCTGGTCACCGGCGAGACCCTCGGCCTGCTGCGCGACCTCGCCGCCGCGCGCGGGGTCACCCAGCTGCGCGACGCCATGTTCCACGGCGACAAGATCAACTTCACCGAGCACCGGGCGGTGCTGCACACCGCGCTCCGCGCGCCGCGCGACGCGGTCGTCGAGGTCGACGGCGAGAACGTCGTGCCGAAGGTGCACGCCGTGCTGGACCGGATGGCCGCGTTCGCCGACCGGATCCGCTCCGGCGAGTGGACCGGCTTCACCGGCGAGCGGATCACCACCATCGTCAACATCGGCATCGGCGGCTCCGACCTCGGCCCCGCGATGGCCTACGAGGTGCTGCGCGGCTACACCGACCGGGGGCTGGAGATGCACTTCGTCTCCAACGTCGACGGCGCCGACCTCTACGAGGCGGTCCGGGCCGCGGACCCGGCGACGACGCTGTTCATCGTGTCGTCGAAGACGTTCACGACGATCGAGACGATCACCAACGCGACCGCCGCCCGCCAGTGGATCCTCGACGCGTTCGGCGACGACGCCGCGGTCGCGAAGCACTTCGTCGCCGTGTCGACCAACGCCGGCGAGGTCGCGAAGTTCGGCATCGACACGACCAACATGTTCGAGTTCTGGGACTGGGTCGGCGGGCGTTACTCGTACGACAGCGCGATCGGCCTCTCGCTGATGATCGCGCTCGGGCCGGACGGCTTCCGGGAGATGCTCGACGGGTTCCACGCGATGGACGAGCACTTCCGGACCGCGCCGCCGGAGCAGAACGCGCCGCTGCTGCTCGGGCTGCTCGGCATCTGGTACCGCAACTTCCACGACGCCCAGACGCACGCGGTGCTCCCCTACAGCCACTACCTGTCCCGGTTCACCGCGTACCTGCAGCAGCTGGACATGGAGTCCAACGGCAAGTACGTCGACCACGACGGCCGCCCGGTCGACTGGCAGACCGGCCCGGTCGTCTGGGGCACCCCCGGCACCAACGGCCAGCACGCCTACTACCAGCTGATCCACCAGGGCACGATGCTCATCCCGGCCGACCTCATCGGCTTCGCCCAGCCCGCGCCCGGCCTCGGCGTCTTCGCCGACCAGCACGACCTGCTGATGGCCAACCTGTTCGCGCAGGGGCAGGCTCTCGCGTTCGGCAAGACGTCGGAGGAGGTCGCGGCCGAGGGTGTGCCCGCCGAGGAGGTGCCGCACCGCACGTTCCGCGGTGACCGCCCCACCACGACGATCCTCGCCGACAAGCTCACCCCGTCGGTGCTCGGGCAGCTCATCGCCCTCTACGAGCACAAGGTCTTCGTCCAGGGCGCGATCTGGGACATCGACTCGTTCGACCAGTGGGGCGTGGAGCTCGGCAAGGTCCTCGCCAAGCGGATCGAGCCGGCGCTCACCGCCGGGGCCGGCGACACGTCCGCGCTGGACTCCTCGACCGCCGCCCTGGTCAACCGTTACCGGGCGCAGCGCGGCCGCTGAGTGCCGATCACCGACGACGAGCTCGCTCGGATGTCCCCGTCCGAGCGGGCCGACCTGGCCCGGCGCCTGGCCGTCCTCATTCCCGCACCGCGTGCGGGTGAGCGGACCCGGCGCCGGTTCGTCGTCGTGGTCGTCACCGCCGCCCTGTTCCTGATCCCGTGGGTGGCGGTGCTCGCGTGGACGTTGCCGCCGCGGTACCTCGCCGGCCACTGGCGCGCCACGTGGGTCGGCTTCGACCTGGTGCTCGCCGCCGCCCTCGCCGCCACCGCGTGGGCGGCGGCGCGGCGCCGCCAGGTCCTCCTGCTGACCGCGGTCGTCAGCGCGACCCTGCTGGTGTGACGCATGGTTCGACCTGATGACGGCGGCGGGCCCCGACCACTGGGTCAGCCTCGGCACCGCGCTGCTGGTCGAGCTGCCGCTGGCGGCGTGGCTGCTCTACGTCGCGCACCACCTGATCCGGCTCAGCCTGCGCCGCATGCTGACCCTGTCGGGCCAGTCGTTCACCGACCTGCCGCTGTGGCGGATGCCCCTCTTCGGCGTCCCGCCCCGCCATCGTCGTTAGCGCCGGCTTCGTCGGTACCGTGGCCGCATGACCCACTGGACCCTGGGCTGCGACGCGTCGGACCCGCACGCCCTCGCCGCGTTCTGGGCGGCGGCGCTCGGCTACGTGCCGGAGCCCGGCTACGACGAGCCCGACGGCGCCTCGATCGTCGACCCCGCCGGTGCCGGCCCCGCGATCGGCTTCCTGCGCGTGCCGGAGGGGAAGACCGCGAAGAACCGGGTGCACATCGACATCCGGGTGTCCGGCCCGGCGGCGATCCGCGACAAGGCCGCCGAGCTGGTCGCCGCGGGCGCCACGCTGGTGCGCGAGGAGCGCTACGGCGACCGGCTCGGCCACATCGTCATGCTCGACCCGGAAGGCAACGAGTTCTGCGTCGCCTAACCTCTGATCTCCTCCAGCAGGGTCGGGCGGGTCGGCGACCAGCCGAGCGAGCGGGCCTTCGCGCCGGCGGCCCGCTGGTCCAGCAGCAGCGCGTCGGCGAAGAGGGCGCCGAGCCTGGCCCGGGACTCCTCGACGGTCTCCGGCACGACCTCGGCGCCGGTGGCCTCGGCGATCTCGCGGACGGTCGGGCCGGCGCCGGACACCCCGAGCACGTGCCCGAGGCGCTCGCCGCGCTCGACGACGGTGACGTACAGCGCGGCCACGTCCTCGACGTGCACCGTCGTCCAGTGCTGCGAGCCGTCGCCGACCAGCCGGACCTTGCCGTCGCCGGGCGTGAGCACGCCGGCGGGGATGCCGCCGCCGTGGCCGTACACGACGCCGGGCGTGACGATCGTGGCCACCAGGTCCGCGTCGAGCACCGACCGCTCCACCGCGGGCCGCCACGCGGTCAGCGCCGGCGGCGCGAGCGGCGAGTCCTCGGTGATGTCGGCGTTGCTGCCGTACAGCCAGACGCCGCTGGTGTGCACGTAGGGCTTCCCGGTCCCGCCGAGCGCCTCGACCGCCGCCGCGACGACCGCCCGGTCGAACTGCTCGCTGCTGCCGTCGCCGGGCGCCGCGGTGTGCACCACGGCGTCGGCGGCCGCGAACAGCCGCGCCGTCCACGCGGTGTCGTACAGGTCCCCGACGGCGGCCTCCGCCCCGGCCTTGCGCACCTTCTCGGCCGCCTCGTCGCTGCGCACCAGGGCCGTGACGGCGTGCCCCGCCGCGACGAGCTGCTCCAGCACCACGGATCCGATGTACCCGGTCCCACCGGTCAATGCGATGTTCATGCCACCGAGCCTAGGAGCGTCACGACCTCCGGCGCAGCGTGACGCAGCCGGCGCCCCGGCCGGGAATACGCCTCCGACGAGGCTATTCCCGACTGGCCGGTGACGCCTGACCTACGGCAGCGCCTCCGCCTTGCGCAGCAGGACGTCCCGCTCGCGGGCGTTGGTGCACAGGCGGGCGGCGCGCTCCAGCTCCGTCCGCGCCTCCCTGGTGCGCCCGAGCCGCCGGAGCAGCTCGCCGCGGACCCCGGGCAGCAGGTGCGAGCCGGGCAGCCGGTCGGCCGCGACGAGCTCGTCGACGATCGCGAGCCCCCGCAGCGGCCCGCTCGCCATCGCGACGGCGACGGCCCGGTTGAGCTCGACGACCGGCGACGGCGCGATCCGGCCGAGCGCCTCGTAGAGCAGCACGATGCGCTCCCAGTCGGTCTCCTCCACCGACGGCGCGGCGGCGTGGCACGCGGCGATGCCGGCCTGCAGCCCGTACGGGCCGAGCCCCTTCTTCGACGCGGCCGTGAACGCCGCGAGCCCCCGCCGGATCGCGGACCGGTCCCACAGCCGCCGGTCCTGGTCCTCCAGGAGCACCGCCTCGCCGTCGGGGCCGGTGCGTGCCGGGAAGCGGGCCGCGGTCAGCTCGCACAGCGCGAGCAGCCCGTGCACCTCGGGCTCGCCGGGCAGCACCGCGGACAGCATCCGGGTCAGGCGGATCGCCTCGTACGCGAGGTCGGGGCGCAGCAGGTTGTCGCCGGCGGTCGCCGTCGAACCCTCGGTGAAGATCACGTAGAGGACGCTGAGGACCCCGCCGAGCCGCTGCCTGCGGTCCTGCGCGGGCGGCAGCTCGAACGGCACCTTCGCCGCCGCGATCGTCTTCTTCGCCCGGGTGATCCTCGCCTGCACCGTCGGCACCGGCACCAGGAACGCGCGGGCGATCTCCTCGCTGGACAGACCGCCGACGGTGCGCAGCGTCAGGGCGACCCTGGCCTCCGGCGCGAGCACCGGATGGCAGGCCACGAACATCAGCGCGAGGATGTCGTCGTCGATGCGGTCCGGGTCCCACGGCAGGTCGTCCTGCTGCTGCGGCACCAGCGCCCCGGCGGCGGCCTCACCCTCGCCGAGCTGGCCGGCGATGGCGGCGTACCGCTCGTCCCGCGCGGACCTGCGCCGGAAGCTGTCGATGGCGCGCCGCCGCGCGGTCGACAGCAGCCACCCGACGGGGTTGTCCGGCGTGCCGTCGCGGGACCAGCTGACGAGCGCCTCCGCCACCGCTTCCTGCGCGACGTCCTCAGCGAGGCCGAAGTCGCCGGTGTACCGGCTGAGCGCCGCCACGATCCTCGCCGACTCGATCCGCCACACGGTCTCGACGGCCCGCCGCGCCGTCTCGGTGCCCGGCGGGCCGTCGGGGTCTGCGGAGGTCACAGCTGCCCGGTCCGCTCACGCCACGCCCGCTCCTTGGCGATCCACTCGTTGTCCTGCGGGAAGTCGTCGATGTCCGACACCCGCCGCACCTCGACCTTGGTGCCCGGCCCGCCCGGCAGGCGCCGCGCCCACTCGACGGCCTCCTCCTTCGAGGCGACGTCGAGGATGTAGAAGCCGCCGAACAGCTCCTTGGTCTCCCCGTACGGCCCGTCGGTGACCACGGGCGTCTCGCCGTCGAACTCCACCATCACGCCCTGGCCCGCGTCGTCGAGCCCCTCGGCCGCGACCAGGACCCCGGCCCGGATCAGCTCGTCGTTGTACCGGCCCATCATGTCCAGGATCTCCTCGAACGGGATGTCGGCCGACTTCGCCATCGCCTCGTCGGTGGCCCGCAGGATCAGCATGTACTTCGCCATCGCCGTGCTCCTCGCCTTCTGGGGATCGCGTCCCGACCCTCTCACCCCGAGGTCGAACGGGCCCACCCGCCGATCGACACGCGCCCCGGAGAATCTTTCCCGCGTGCGTCCGGTCGATACAGTGCGGGCCGCCGATCGAAGGAGCGCCGCGCGGCTGGCGGTGGCCGACGAGCCCCGCTGACCGACATGGAGGAGGCGCGGGGTTGGGCCCGCGCCTCCTCCGTCGTGCGGCGGTGCTGCTCAGCGGCGGTCGAGGAGGACCTCGGCGGCGCCGCCGTCGACGTGCAGGGCGTAGCGGTCGGCGGCCTGCTGCCAGCCGGGCAGGGCGATGACGGCGCCGCCGGCCAGGTTCTGCTTGGCCGAGGTGTCCAGGGTCGCCTTGCCCACGGTGCTGGTCTGGCCGAGCGTCAGCTGCGCCGGCGGGCCCGCCGGGGCGTGGACGAGGAGCTTGCCGACGCCGCCGACCCGGATCGGCAGCTCGCCCTCCGGTTTCGGGACGGTGACGTCGAGCTCCTGCACCCCGGCGACCACGTCGACGGCGGCGAGCCGGCCAGAGCCGAAGTCCACGACCTGCCGCAGGCCGCCGCCGGCGAGCTTGAGCGTCCAGCGGACGGTCGAGTTCAGGTACACGTGGACCGTCGCCTGGCCCGCGACCTCCGTGCCGTTCAGGCTGAGCCGGACGACCTCGCCGTCGACGGCCGCGGCGGGTTCGACGCGGCTGCCGGGCAGGGTCGAGGCGCGGTACAGGAAACCGTCCATCGGCTCACTGTGGATGATCACCGACTCCGCGCCGGTGACCACCTCCAGCGTCGCCGCCTGCCGGCCGTCGTGCGCGCCGGTGACGGTGTGCACCGTCTCCTTCTCCGCCGGCGCGTCCGGCTTGGAGCTCCGGGTGGTGGCGATGACGAGGCCTGCCAGTACCAACGCCACCGCCACCACACCGGTCAGCAGCCGCAACAGGGGTGACTTGATCATGGGCTGGTGCAGCTCAGGGTCGGGGCGGTCGCCGGGGCGGTGCCGGTGGCGTTGAAGCCGAACGACGTGGTGGCGCCGGCGGCGAGCACCCTGTTCCAGTCGACGTTGCTGACGGCCGGATTCGGGGGCTGTGCGACGAGTGTGCCGTTCCACGGCGATCCCTCGAAGCCTTGTCCGCCGGTGTACGACCAGCGCACCGTCCATCCGTTGAGGCTGCCGGTCCCGTTGTTGCGGACCGTGACCTCGGCCTGGAAGTGCCCGGCCCACGAGCTGGGGACGATGCTCCAGGTGGCGGTGCAGGCGCCCGATCCCGTGGACGGCGAGTTCGACCGCGACGGGGACGTGCTCCTGGACGGTGACGTGCTCCTGGACGGGGAGGCGGACGCCGACGGCGACGTGCTCCTCGACGGGGAGACCGAGGGTGAGGGCGACGACGGCGCGCCGCCGATGCCGGTCACCTCGCCGTTGCCGCCGTCGAAGACGATGTCGGAGCAGCTGAAGAAGTTCTCCTGGCTGTCCGAGCGGACCCACTGGATGAACAGCATGTGCTTGCCGGTCTTGCCCGACGGCAGCGTCGCGTTGAACGAGTAGTAGTTCAGCGCGCCGGGCGGGCCGGACTGCGGCGGGTCGGTCGCGCTCCAGAACGGCTCCAGGTCACCCCACGCCAAGGGGGTGGTGGGGCTCCAGCCGTTGCGGGTGACGTACAGGTGGAACGTGCCGGGGTGCGCGGCCCAGTTGCTGTACCGCATCTGGATCGTGGCGCCGGCGGTCAGGTGGGTGGTGGGCCAGTCGGTCCGGGCGGCGTTGTACGCGGCGTACTTCGTCGTGCCCGCACCGCAGATCTGGCCGTCGGGGATGAAGCCGGTGGTACGTCCGCCGGCGTCTGAGCGCAGCACGCCGAACCAGTCGTACAGCGGCTGCTGACCGCCCTGCGCGACGGCGTCGGCGCAGGCGGGGTTGGACGGGATGATCTGGCCGGTGGCCTTGAGTCCGTCCACATAGCACAGATAGGTGCGGCTGCCGGGCACCATCGCGACACCGTGGGCGCTCGCCGGGGCGGGCACCACGAGGACCGCGACAGCGCCGACGGCGAGGGCCGCCAAGACGCTCCACACTGGGCGCAATGTGCTCCTCCTCACATGAGGTGAGCGCAGTGTTCCCACGGCCTCCCGCCATTGGCAAGCATCGACGTCTCCGGTACGGCGGGACTTCGGCTTTCGCTTGAAAGTTCCACCGCGGCCGTCACGCCGTGATCGACAGCCTCGCGGTGGTGCCCTTGCCGGCCGAGCTCAGCGTGACGGTGCCGCCGTGCGCGGTGGCGGCCTGGCGGGCGATGTGCAGGCCCAGCCCGACGCCGGGGACGGCCTGCTCGCGGGCGTGGCGGCCGCGGTAGAAGCGCTGGAAGACATACGGCAGCTCGTCGGCCGGGACGCCGACGCCCGTGTCCGCGACCTCGACGGTCGGCACCGGGCCGCCGTACACCGCGACGGTGACGTCGCCGCCCGCGGGGGTGAAGAGCACCGCGTTGCGCACCAGCTGCTGCACCGCATGCGTCAGCTGGGTCACGTCGGCGCGGACGTCCACCCGTACCGGCGAAGGAACCACCGACAGAGTCACCCCGCGCTGCTCGGCGAGGGTGCGGCAGGCCCGCCAGGCGGCCTCGACGACCATGGCCAGGTCGACCCGGGTGCGGTGCAGCTCGGTCGGGGCGTGCGCGGGGCGGGTGCCGGTCAGCAGGTGGTCGACCATGCGGACGAGCCGCTCGCCGTTGCGCTGGATCGGCTCCACGAGGCGGGCGTACGCGGCGAGCTGCTCCTCCTCCGCGAGGAGCTCCAGGTACCCCTGGATCGCCGCGACCGGGGTGCGCAGCTCGTGCGAGACCGTCGCGATCAGGTCCTCCTCGCGCTGCGTGGCGCGGGCCAGCTCGTCGCCGAGCTCGGCGAGCAGGAGCCGGTTGCGCAGCAGCGACAGGTGCCCGACCGCCTGCGCGGCGAGGGTGTCCAGGGCCTCGCGCTGGCGGGGGCCGAGGTCGCCGGGGCGGTCGTCGATGACGCACAGGGCACCGAGCGCGTGGCCGTCCTCGTCGACGAGCGGGGAGCCCGCGTAGAAGCGGATGTGCGGGTCGCCGGTGACGTTGGGGTACGTGCGGAAGTGCGGGTCGAGCCGGGCGTCGGGCACGACGAGCTGCCGCCGCTCGGGCAGGGTGTGCGCGCAGAACGAGACGTCGCGGGGCGTCTCGGCGTCGGCGAGGCCGGTGCTGCCGGCGAACCACTGCCGGTCCCGGTCGATGAGCGAGACCGAGGACATCGGCGTGTCGAAGATCGACGACGCGAGGCGGGTCAGCTCGTCGAGGGCCGCGGGGCGGGGGCCGTCGAGGACGCCGTAACTGTGCAACGCGGCGAGGCGGGCCTCCTCGTCGTGAGCATGTGTCGTCATCTCGTCTCCCAGGCTCGGTTGTGCCCCATCAGGTTCGGGACGCCGGGGTGCCCGCCGCGATCACGGCCGGTTGCCATGCGGTAGCTGTCCGCCGGAACTGTCGGTGGTTGTGGTTAGGGTGTGGTTCTCGTCGTACTCGGGTTTCCGTTTTCGTCTTTTCCGCTCACAGCATTATTCGGTTGTCCGAGTGAGTGCTCGCTCAGTAAGGTGGCCGTCGTGAACCAGCAGCCTGTCCGAGCCCGACGCCGGCGCGTCCCCGCGCTGTCGCCGGACGAGCGGCGGGCGGCGATCGTCGCCGCGACCATCCCGCTGCTGCGCACCCACGGGGCGGCGGTCACCACGAAGCAGATCGCCGAGGCCGCGGGCGTCGCCGAAGGCACCATCTTCGGCGTCTTCCCCGACAAGGCGTCGCTGATCCTCGCCGCGCTCGGCACCGCCTTCGACCAGGAGACGGTGCTGCGCGACCTCGACGCGATCGACCGGCAGGCACCGCTGCGCAAGCGCATGCGCGACGCGGCGGCGGTCCTGCTGCGCCGGTTCGAGTCCAATGTCCAGCTCATGATGGTCGCCCGGACGCTGCCGATGGAGACCGGGCGACGCCAGGTCGAGCAGCTGATGGAGGGCCGCCGGGTGCTGACCGAGGCGGTCGAGGCCCTCATCGAGCCCGACCGGGAGCTGCTGCGACGCAGCCCCGCCACCACCGCCGGCATGCTCGTGCTGCTCGTGATCGCGTCGGTCCGGCCGGAGCTGGCCGAGCCCGGCGAGCTCGACGCCGACGGCGTGGTCGCCGTCCTGCTCGACGGCCTGCTGGTCCGCCCGACCGACACCACCGGGGGAGACGCCTGACGATGTTGATCCGACTGCTCAAAACCTATCTGAGCCCGTATCGCAGGACGATCTGGCTCATCGTGCTGCTGCAGCTGGTGCAGACCACGGCGACGCTGTACCTGCCGACGCTCAACGCCGACATCATCGACGGCGGTGTCGTCACCGGCGACACCGGCTACATCATGCGCATCGGCGGCTGGATGCTCGCCGTCACGCTCGTGCAGATCGTCTGCTCCGCCGCCGCCGTCTACTACGGCGCCCGCACCGCGATGGCCCTCGGCCGGGACGTGCGCGCCGGCATCTTCGACAAGGTGCAGGAGCTGTCGGCGCGGGAGGTGGGGCAGTTCGGCGCGCCGTCGCTGATCACCCGCACGACCAACGACATCCAGCAGGTCCAGATGCTCGTGC
Source organism: Dactylosporangium sp. NPDC006015 (assembly GCF_040614215.1). Lineage (NCBI taxonomy): Bacteria > Bacillati > Actinomycetota > Actinomycetes > Micromonosporales > Micromonosporaceae > Dactylosporangium > Dactylosporangium sp. NPDC006015. Next base: position 64,662 of record NZ_JBEXUD010000022.1, on the reverse strand, counting down.
TGATGACCTTCACGCTCATGGTCACGGCACCGATCATGTGCGTCGGCGGCATCATCCTCGCCCTCGTGCAGGACGTGCCGCTGTCGGCGCTGCTGCTGGTCGTGGTCCCGATCCTGATCGGGATCATCGCCGTCATCGTGGTGCGGATGCGGCCGCTGTTCCGCCTCATGCAGGTGCGCATCGACCTGGTCAACCGGGTCATCCGCGAGCAGATCACCGGCATCCGGGTGATCCGCGCCTTCGTCCGCGACGAGCACGAGCGGGTCCGGTTCGCCAAGACCAACGGCGACCTGCGCGACGTGTCCCTCGCCGTGGGCCGGCTGATGTCGCTGATGTTCCCCACCGTGATGCTGGTCGTCAACGCCTCCAGCATCCTCGTGCTCTGGTTCGGCGCGCACCGCATCGACACCGGCGGCATGCAGGTCGGGGCGCTGACCGCGTTCCTCAGCTACCTGATGCAGATCCTCATGGCGGTCATGATGGCGACGTTCATGTTCGTCATGATCCCGAGGGCCGAGGTGTGCGCGGAGCGCATCCAGGAGGTCCTCACCACCGACTCCAGCGTCGTGGTGCCGGCGAAGCCGGTCACCGCGCTGCCCCGCCACGGCGAGCTGGAGCTGCGCGGCGTCGAGTTCCGCTATCCCGGCGCGGAGTCGCCGGTCCTCAGCGGCATCGATCTCGCCGCCCGGCCCGGGCAGACCACGGCCATCATCGGCAGCACCGGCGCCGGCAAGACCACCCTGCTCAACCTGGTCCCCCGCCTGATGGACGCGACCGGTGGCACCGTCCTCGTGGACGGCGTCGACGTGCGCGACATCGACCCGGCGCTGCTGTCGGCGACGGTGAGCATGGTGCCGCAGAAGCCGTACCTCTTCTCCGGCACCGTCGCGTCCAACCTCCGCTATGGCCGGCCCGACGCGACCGACGCCGAGCTGTGGCGGGCCTTGGAGGTCGCGCAGGCCGCCGACTTCGTCCGGGCGATGCCCGAGGCGCTCGACGCGCCGATCGCGCAGGGCGGCACCAACGTCTCCGGCGGGCAGCGGCAGCGGCTCGCGATCGCCCGGACGCTCGTCGCCCGGCCCGAGATCTACCTCTTCGACGACTCCTTCTCCGCCCTGGACTACGCGACCGACGCCGCGCTACGCGACGCGCTGCGCGCCGAGATCGTCGACGCGACGGTCGTCATCGTCGCGCAGCGGGTCAGCACGATCCGCGACGCGCACACCATCGTCGTGCTCGACGAGGGCCGCGTGGTCGGCACGGGCACCCACACCGAGCTGATGGACGGCAACGCCACCTACCGCGAGATCGTCCTCTCCCAGCTCACCGAACAGGAGGCCGCGGCATGAGCGGCCAGCGGAGCGGCTCGGGCCGCTCATCATGTGACAGGTTCGGCTCAGGCCGACGCCGGAGCGAAGCGGAGGTGGCGGCATGAGCGGCCAGCGGAGCGGCTCGGGCCGCGAATCAGCAGCGCAGGTTCGGCTCAGGCCGACGCCGGAGCGAAGCGGAGGTGGCGGCATGAGCGGCCAGCGAAGCGGCTCGGGCCGCGAATCAGCAGCGCAGGTCGGGTCAGGCCGGCGCCGGAGCGAAGCGGAGGTGACGGCATGACCGGACCGGGGCGCCCTGGTGGGCCGGGTGGCGGGTCGCGGCCTTCGCCGCCCGCGTTCGGGCCTGGGCGGATGATGATGGGCGCCGGCGGGCCGCCGGCGAAGCTGGAGGACTTCAAGGGCTCGTCCAAGCGGCTGCTGCGGATGCTCGCGCCCGACCGGATGCTCATCGCGGCCGTGCTGGTCTTCGGCATCGGCAGCGTCGTGCTCTCCGTCATCGGGCCGCGGCTGCTCGGCCACGCCACCGACGTCATCTTCGAGGGCATCGTCGGCCGGCAGCTGCCCGCGGGCATCAGCAAGGCCGACGCGGTCGCGGGTGCGCGGGAGCGCGGGCAGGACCGCTTCGCCGACCTGCTCGCCGCCATGGACCACGTCGTGCCCGGCCGGGGCATCGACTTCGACCGGCTCGAGCGGGTCCTGTTGTGGGTCGCCGTCGTGTACCTCGGCGCCTGGATCCTCGGCCTGCTCCAGGCCCGGCTCACCACCGTCGTCGTGCAGCGCACCGTCTACCGGCTCCGCGAGCAGGTGTCGGCGAAGCTGTCCCGGCTGCCGCTGAGCTACTTCGACCAGCAGCCGCGCGGCGAGGTCCTCAGCCGCGCCACCAACGACACCGACAACATCGCGATGACCCTGCAGCAGTCGCTGAGCATGCTGCTCACGTCGCTGCTGACGATCTTCGGCGTCCTCGGCATGATGTTCTGGATCTCGCCGCTGCTCGCGATCATCGCGCTGGTCACGGTGCCGGTGTCGGTGCTGGTCACCATGCGCATCGGCAAGCGGTCGCAGCCGCAGTTCGTGAAGCAGTGGGCCAGCACCGGCAAGCTCAACGGGCACATCGAGGAGATGTTCACCGGGCACTCCGTGGTGAAGATCTTCGGCCGGCAGGCCGAGGCCGCGAAGACGTTCGAGGAGCACAACGAGGCGCTGTTCACCGCGTCGTTCCGGGCGCAGTTCATCTCCGGGCTCATCCAGCCCGCGATGATGTTCATCGGCAACCTCAACTACGTGCTCGTCGCCGTCGTCGGCGGCCTGCGGGTCGCGTCGGGGTCGCTGTCGCTCGGCGACGTGCAGGCGTTCATCCAGTACTCCCGCCAGTTCAGCCAGCCGCTGACCCAGGTCGCGAGCATGGCCAACCTGGTGCAGTCGGGTGTCGCCTCCGCCGAGCGGGTGTTCCAGCTGCTCGACGCCGACGAGCAGTCGCCGGACCCGGTCAAGCCGGCGCGCCCCGCCCAGGTGCGGGGGAAGGTGACGTTCGAGGGCGTCTCCTTCCGGTACAAGGCGGACGAACCCCTGATCGAGGACCTCTCCCTCACCGTGGAGCCGGGCCAGACGGTCGCGATCGTCGGCCCGACCGGCGCCGGCAAGACCACGCTCGTCAACCTGGTCATGCGCTTCTACGACCTGACCGCCGGGCGCATCCTCCTCGACGACGTCGACATCGCCACCATGTCCCGCGACGACCTCCGCGAACAGATCGGCATGGTCCTGCAGGACACGTGGCTCTTCCAGGGCACCATCGCGGAGAACCTCGCGTATGGCGCCGACCACCCGACCCAGGACAAGATCGTCGCGGCCGCCGAGACCGCCCACGCGGACCGCTTCGTCCGCACCCTCCCCGACGGCTACGACACCGTCATCGACGAGGAGGGCGCCGGCGTCTCGGCGGGCGAGAAGCAGCTCATCACGATCGCCCGGGCGTTCCTCGCCGAGCCGACGATCCTCATCCTCGACGAGGCGACCAGCTCCGTCGACACCCGCACCGAGGTCCTGATCCAGCGCGCGATGACCACCCTGCGCGCCGGCCGGACCAGCTTCGTCATCGCCCACCGCCTGTCCACCATCCGCGACGCCGACCTCATCCTCGTGATGGAGCACGGCACCATCGTCGAGCAGGGCACCCACACCTCCCTGCTCGCCTCCGGCGGCGCCTACGCCAGGCTGTACTCAGCCCAGTTCGCCGCCGCTGCGGTCGAGGTCGACTGACCCCGCCCCACCTGTCCGGAGCCCCGGACCTCGCCGCCCGGTCCGGCAGGAGCCCCGCCTCCCGCCGGACCGGCCCGGCACCGCCGCGTCCACCCCGCCGGACCCGGCCCGGGCCGCGACCGCCCCGCTAGAGGGCGGGCCTCGGCGTGAGCCGCGGCGGAACGACATGGAAGCACTGCACCATCGTCGAGCAGAGCACTTACACCTCCCTGCTCGCCTCCGACGGCGCCTACGCCAGGCTGTACTCAGTCCAATTCGCCGCCGCCGCGGTCGAGGTCGACTGACCCCGCCCACTCACCCGCACTTCTCCGGGCCGGTCCGACAGGAGCAATGCCTCCCGCCGGACCGGCCTCGCCACAACCGGGCCACCGGACCGAACCACAACCCACCGGGCCACCGGACCGGACCGCGACCGGACCGCCGGAGGGCGGCGCGACCCGGCCGTCCTGCGACCCACACCTCACCGTTTCAGTCCGGCAGGATCACCGCCTCCTGCCGGACCAGTCCGACGCCGCCGAGACCGCCCCGCCGGTCCGGTTCCAGGCCTCTGATTTTGTCCGCGAGAACCGGGCTCTGGCGCACATTCCGTGAAGCCAGGACGGATGTCAACGACGGCTACCTGAGGACTGAGCTTTGGACTGCACGAGCAGCGCCAGCCTCGACGGCGCCCGCGTAGTCGCAGTGATCATTCACGGAGATTGCGCCAGAACCCAGAACGAGCGCCACTTGTTGACCATCGGGAGTCAGCGGCCAGATTGGCACAGGGCCGCCTTGTCACCCTGCGTAGACGCCGATCGCGATGTTGGACCAAAACGTCGACGCGCGCTTTTGGCCGATGAGAGGGCGTCGCCTGCAGCTCCGCTGCACCCCCGAACTCATCGCAGCGCCGCTGCGAGGTCGGCAGCGATCTCGAAGGCCGGTGCCGCCCTTCCGGTCTGGTCTGCGCTCAGCGCGATGTGCTCGATGCGGGCCAGCATCTCCGTTGCGGTTTCCCGGTCATGGAGCGCCATCGCCAGTTCTGCGCGGTACACCAGAACCTCTACCTGTGTGACGGGGTCATCGTCGGCCTGCGGGCGAGCCAACGCGCTGTCGAGGATGCGGACTGCCTGGCCGACGTCACCCTTGGAGTCGGCCAGCACGATGGCGTTCGCCAGCGCTTTGGCGAGTCGTCCGGTGGGTGCGGGTGCTGGCGTGGGCATCGTGGCGGCGTTCTGGAAGACGCGGATCCAGTTGCCGCCCGGGTCGATGACGCTGAATCCGCCCAGCCCGTCGGCGTTCTTTCGAGCCCTGGGTCGGGTCATCCTCGGCATTCCGGACACCAGGACTTTGCCGTATGCGGCCCGCATGCCGGCGGCGAAAGCCCGGTGCAGTTCCGCGATGTCCGAGGTGAGCACGAGACAGGAGCCGTAGGACTGCTCTGGGTCGAACCCGGCGATTTCGAAGAATTGCAGGTGCAGGTCTTCACGTTGCAGTCCCACGCAGGGGTTGGGTTTGCGCTGCTTGTACGTCGTGCTGAAGCCGAGAACCCCGTAGAAGGTGACGATGTCGTCAATCGACGCGCAGGGCAGCAGGGGGACGGTTACCTCGTTGGCCATGGCTCTTTACCTAGGCGCTGCGGACAGTCCTTCGCACATGGAAATGGCCGATCATCGCCTGATCCCATCCGATCGGCCGATGCGACCGCAGTCGGCGTGCCGCTCGGCCAGGGGCGCATAGGCTTCTGCGGCGTCACCTCATTTGTCGCCGACAACGCGACCGGCTGAGGGTGACCACGCCGCCGGGGCGGGGGGTGATCGGGCCGGCGGAGGGTGGTGGGGCACCGGCTGAGCTGCGGCGGAACGTAGTTGGAAATTCGTTTGGGTGGCGTGTCGATCCTCGGGTGGGTCGTTCGACCTTGGGGTGAGAAGGTCGAGGAGCGACCTTCACCGTGAGGAGAACCACGATGGCGAAGTACATGCTGATCATGCGCGGCAGCGATGAGTCGACGGCGAAGATGATGGAGACGCCGTTCGAGGAGATGCTGGAGACGGTCGGCAAGTTCAATGAGGAGCTGATGCGGGCCGGGGTGCTGGTGGCGGCGGAGGGGCTCGACGACCCGGCGCAGGGGGTCGTGGTGCACTTCGACGGGGAGACGCCGGTTGTCACCGACGGGCCGTACGGGGAGACGAAGGAGCTGTTCGGCGGCTTCTACCTCCTCGAGGTCGCCTCGAAGGACGAGGCGGTCGAGTGGGCCAAGCGGCTCCCCCAGTTCCCCGGCAGCAAGGTCGAGGTCCGGCGGGTGCCGAGCATCGACGAGTTCCCGCAGGACAACGAGTGGATCGTCAAGGAGCGGGCGTGGCGGGAGCGGACCGGCCAGCTCTGACCACGTGGCACCGGCACCGGGGGGCCGCGTCGGCGGGCCCCCGCGCCGGAACCGGAAACCGTGCCCCTGACGTACCGAAAACGGACGGTCGCGATAGGGTCCGGCGATGATCGATGAGGACGGCTACTTCGGGGAGCGGGTCGCGGCCCGGTACGACGAGTCGTCGAGGGAGATGGCGGACCCCGCGGTCGTGAAGCCGGCCGTCGACACCCTTGTCGAGCTCGCCGACGGCGGGCCCGCGCTGGAGCTGGGCATCGGCACGGGGCGGATCGCGCTGCCGCTCGCGGCGCGTGGGGTGCCCGTGCACGGGATCGACATGTCCCGGGCGATGGTGGCCCGGCTGCGGGAGAAGCCCGGCGGCGACGCGATCGGCGTGACGATCGGGGACTTCGCGACGGCGCGGGTGGACCAGTCGTTCGCCGTCGCGTACCTCGTCTTCAACACGATCATGAACCTGACGACGCAGGCGGCGCAGGTCGCGTGCTTCCGCAACGTGGCCGCGCACCTGCAGCCCGGTGGGCGGTTCGCGGTCGAGGTGATGATGCCCGACCTGCGGCGGCTGCCGCCGGGGCAGGACGTGGTGCCGTTCCTGGTGAGCGAGACCCGCTGGGCGTACGACCTCTACGACGTCGCGACCCAGTCGATGAGCTCGAACTACGTCGAGATCTCCGGGGGCCGCGGCGGCTTCCGGTCGATCCCGTTCCGGTACGTGTGGCCGGCCGAGCTGGACCTGATGGCGCAGATCGCGGGGCTGCGGCCGCTCGCGCGCTGGGCGAACTGGCAGCAGGAGCCCTTCACGAGTGAGAGCGTCCAGCACGTCTCGGTGTGGGAGAAGCCCGTCCTGCCGGACTGACGCACAATGTGACCGGAGCGAGGGGGGCTGCGGTATGCGGAACCGGCGGGTGAGCCTGCTCGACATCGGGCTGGACCAGTCGTTCGACGCGTCGATGGCGTTCGTGCAGTCGACGTTGCAGAGCATCAACGCCGGGTTACCCGTCCCGATCGTCGACATCGACTTCGTGCGGTCCCGTGACCCCGACACGATCTTCGCCGCGTTCACGGCGGCGTGCGACGTGCTGCATGTGATGGCGCACGGGGACCACGCGGAGACGCCGACGTTCAGCAGTACCGACGGCAAGACGATGCTGGCGTTGCAGGAGTTCGGCGACTACGCGGCCGAGCGCGGGCACGGGCTCAACGCGAGCGCGGTGCTCGCCGACGGCTGCAAGACCGGGATCGGCGCCTGGCAGAAGGCGCTGCGCGACTGCCTGCACGGTGAGATCGTCTACATCGGCACGTCCACGCGGGTGGGCTGGCACGAGGGCACCGTGTTCGCCTCGGCGTTCTACGGCGCGCTGTTCCGCAACAAGGGCAAGGGGCAGACGCCCCTCGCTCAGGCCCTGGACGCGGCCGACCGGGCGGTCAAGGCGTACGAGGCGATCACCGACCGGGCCTGCCCCTACAAGGTGATGGTCCTGGAGCCGAGCCGCCAGGCGCGGCTGGCGTTCCGCTGATCACAAAGTTCCGCTGACCACAGATGTTCCGCTGATCACAGATGTTCCGCTGATCCCACGGAGGAAGACGTCATGATCTTCATTACGGCGAAGTTCCAGGTCCTGCCGGAGCACGCGGAGCGGTGGCCGGAGATCGCCGCGGACTTCACCCGGGCGACGCGGGCCGAGCCGGGCTGCCTGTGGTTCGACTGGTCCCGCAGCCTCGACGACCCGAACGAATACGTGCTGGTCGAGGCGTTCCGCGACGGTGACGCCGGCGGCGCGCACGTCCAGTCGGCGCACTTCAAGGACGCGCAGCGGACGCTGCCGCAGTATCTCGCCGCGACCCCGCGGATCGTCAACGCGACCGTCGACCAGGACGACTGGTCCGAGCTCGGCGAGCTCGCAGTCAACCGATAGTGGCATAAATTCGGACTTGTCGGGTATCCCGGTCCGGTGCTGACGAATCTTGCGCATCTGGACTCGTTGCGGGTCCGCCTCACCCCGCCGCCGCAGCCGGGGCACACGACGTTCCGCCTGGCCGAGGAGCCGGCGGTCGAGGTCGTCTGGACCTACGCCGAGCGGCTCCCGGACGACACCTACCTCCCGGTCGGCGGCGGGCCCGTCGACCCCGACAACGGCTACTACACCCAGGGCGCGTTCAACGCCGACGACATCGCCCGCGCCGCCGTCGTCTACGTGCGGCACTGGCGGGCGACCGGCGACGGCACCAGCCGTGACGCCGCCCGGCAGCTGCTGCGCGGCCTGTGCTTCCTGCAGACCGTCCACGACGACGAGACCGACGACGACCCCGGCGACCTTGCCCACGGCAACGTCGTGCTGTGGCAGCAGCCGGACGGCACCCTGAACCGCAGCGGCATCCCCGCGGAGAGCCCCGACCCGTCCGACGAGGGTGAGTCGGCGTGGCTGGCCCGCACCGTGTGGGCGCTCGGCGAGGGCTTCGCCGCGTTCAGCGCCGACGACGGCGGCGAGCCGGAGTTCCCGGCGTTCCTGCGCCGCCGGCTTCGGCTGGCGATGAGCGCCATCCGGCGGCAGGTGCTGCCACGGTACGGCCAGTGGCGCGTTGTCGAGGAGTCCGCCACCCCGGCGTGGCTGATCGGCGACGGCGCCGACCTCACCGGCGAGGCGCTGCTCGGGCTTTGCGCGTACACCGGCTGCACCGGCGACGACGACGCCCGCAAGCTCATCGAGCAGCTCGCCGAGGGCGTCACGGCGATGCGGACCGGCACCCCGTGGACGTGGCCGTTCGGGGCGGTGCTGCCGTCGGCGCTGTCCCGCAGCGCCTGGCACGCGTGGGCCGGGCTCGCACCGGCCGGGCTCGCCCGCGTGTACGAGGTCGCCGGTGACCTCGCCGCACGCGACGCCGCCCTGGCCGACGCGGCGTCGTTCACCCCGCACCTGCTGGTCGAGGGCGGACCGGACAACCTGCGGGTCGCGGTGCCGGGAGCGCGGGAGGCGCTGACGATCGACGGAGTGCAGTTGTCGTACGGCGCGCAGTCCCGCGTCGAGTCGCTGCTGACCACGGCGCGGGTGACGGGCCGCCCGGCGCTGTCGACCCTCGCCGGGATCGCCGGCTCGTGGTTCTTCGGCAACAACCCGGCCGGCGCGCCCATGTACGACCCGGCGACCGGCCGCACCTACGACGGTGTCGACATCGTCGACGGGTCACCGCGGCAGCTGGGCCGGCGCGGGGTGGTGCACCGCGACGCGGGCGCGGAGTCGACGATCCACGGGCTCCTGGCGATGCTGGCCCTGGACGCGGACCCGCACGCGGCGGCGGTCGCGCGGATCGCCGAGGCGGACCCGGACACGTCGACGACGGCCGGCAGCTGCCGCGACGACGGGGAGATCCGCTGCCTGACGCTGCGCGACCCGCAGCACCGGGCGCGGGTGACGCTGCTGCGCAGCGTCGCGACGAGCACCCGCGTCTGCGACGTCGACATGGCGGCCAGGTCCAGCGGGGCCGGCGGCGCCGTTGAGGGCGCCGCGACCGTGACCGTCAACGACCCCGGCGGCGAGGAGCTGGAGCACTACACGACGACCGCGGGCCGTATCCGCGCCCTCGTCCCCGCCGGCGGCTTCACCATCATCTCCCGGCTGCCGGAAGCGGGCTGACGCACACATCCCAGGTGAGGACGGCCGCCCGCACGGAGCCGGCGGGCACGATCATCAACCGCATCGAACGCTGCATGCGGCCCAGCGTCCGGTGCGTGGGCGTGGCCGTGGTCAGCGGCGGGTACGGATCGGGTAAACCGGTACCCTGACCCGATGTCCGCACGCCCCTCGCACGTCCTCGGCGCCGTCGCCGTGGGCGGGTCCGCGGGCAGCGCCGCCCGGTACGGGGTGGCGCTGCTGCTGCCGCACGACGCCCAGGCGGGCGTGCCGTGGTCGACCATCGCCGTGAACGCGACAGGATGCCTGCTCATCGGGGTCCTCGTGGTCGTCGTCGAGGGCCGGCACCCGCTGCTGCGGCCGCTGCTCGGGGTGGGGGTGCTGGGCGGGTTCACGACGTTCTCCACCTACACCGTCGACGCCGTCGTCCTCGCCTCCCGGGGTGCCGCCTGGACCGCGGCCGCGTACGTCGCCGGGACGCTGGTCACCGCGATGGCGGCCGTGTCGTTCGGCGTGTGGTCCGCCCGCCGCCTGACGAGGCGCCCCGCATGACGCTGCTGCTGGTGCTGATCGGCGGGGCGGTCGGGGCGCCCGCCCGGTACCTCACCGAACGGGCGCTCAAGGACCGCTCACCCCTCGGGACGCTGATCGTCAACGTCTTCGGCAGCGCGCTGCTCGGGGCGCTGATCGGCGCCGGCGACGCGCTGCCCGCCACCGTGAGGACCCTGGTGGGCACGGGGTTCTGCGGCGCGTTGACGACGTACAGCACGTTCAGCCTGGAGACGCTGCGCCTCGTCGAGGAGGGCCGGCCGCGGCGGGCGGCCGCGTACGTGACGGCGAGCCTGGTGCTGGGACTCGCCGCCGCGACTGCCGGCTACACACTGACGCAGACGCTGCGGTAGCAGCCGGCCCTTTTCTGTAGTAGCCGGCCGCTCGCCAGCGCTTGTAAAAGCGGCCAGCTGTGCGTTACCGCGGACGGTGCTGGAGCAGGCGGAACAGGGTCAGCCACTGCTCGGGCCAGACCAGCCCGACGGGCGTGTCCTGGTCGAGCCGCAGCGCCCGGAACGCACCCGAGACGCGGCGCGGGTCGTACCGGCGACACAGCGACGCATGCAGCGAGCCGCCGGCCCCGCTGAACCCGAGCTCCACGAACCCCGCGTAGCCGCGGGCCGGCGCAAGCGGCGAAGGGCGGCGGGTCAGCCGCAGGATGCCGCCGTCGACCCGGGGCACGGGCCGGAACGCCCCACGAGGCACCCGCCCCACGAGCCGCCAGTCCCACCACGGCCAGGTCGCGATCGTGAGGCGGCTCCAGCGGCCGTAGTCGCCGGTACGTTTGCGGGCGTACTCCAGCTGGGTGAGCAGCGTCGCGCCGGTCAGCCCGGGAGCGTGCAGGCACCAGTCGACGACGGCGGACGTCAGCGCGTACGGGATGTTGCCGACGACCGCGAACGGTGCCGCCGGCGGCCGCGTGGCGAGGAAGTCCGCGACCCGGACGGTGACGCCGTCGCGGGCCGGCAGGGCCGCCGTCAGGGCCGCCGCCAGGTCCGGGTCGACCTCGTAGGCGATCACCCGGCGGCACCGTTCGGCGAGCGCGGCGGTGAGGTGCCCGCGGCCCGCCCCGACCTCGACGACGAGCGTGGACGGGTCGAGCCCGGCGGCGTCGACGAGTCGGTGGATCTCGGTGGGTGCGGTGAGCAGGTTCTGGCCGTACACGCGACGGCTGCGAGAATGAGCGGATGGCGCCATGACCGTGGTCCCGTCTGCCGCCCCGACGAAGGGCGGCGAACACGGACAGGCGGCATCGCGGCCCGTCCGTTTCCGAAGATGGACTCGGAGGGCCCTGGCGCGACTCGGGTGGCGACGCTCTACAAGGTGTGCGTCACACCTGGCGGACCAGGGCGCGACGCCGGGCGCGCAGGCGCATGGCCGGCACGGCCGACATCGCGGCCGCCGCGAGGAGAGCATGCGTCATGGTCATCGCCGCAACATATCCGAGCCGCCCACCCCGGTGCACGCGGTTTTCGCCGGTACCGTCGGCGCACATGCAGCCGGCCCCGGCAGCGCACGCAGCAGGTGCCGGCGGTTACAGGCGGCCCGCTTCGGTGATGCGCTGCAGGAACTGGCGGGTGCGGGGTTCGCGCGGGGCGCCGAACACCTGCTCCGGCGGGCCTTCCTCGACGACGACACCGCCGTCGAGGAAGCAGACCCGGTCGGCGACCTGCCGGGCGAAGCTCATCTCGTGGGTGGCGATCACCATCGTGACGCCGTCGGTCTTCAGGTCGCGGATGAGGGCGAGGACCTCCCCCACCAGCTCCGGGTCGAGGGCGGAGGTGACCTCGTCGAGCAGCAGCAGCCGCGGGTCGTTGACGAGGGCGCGGACGATCGCGACCCGCTGCTGCTGGCCGCCGGAGAGCCGGTCGGGGTAGGCGCGGGCCTTGCCGGCGAGACCGACCCGCTCCAGCAGCGCGAGGGCCTTCGCCTCGGCTTCCCGCGCGGGAAGCTTGTGGACGTGCCGCGGGGCGAGCGTCACGTTGTCCAGGACGCTCAGGTGCGGGAACAGGTTGAACGCCTGGAAGACGATGCCGATGCGGCGGCGGACCTTGTCCGGGTCGGCGCGCGGGTCGGTGATGTCGGCACCGTCGAGGTGGATGGTGCCGTCGTCGACCTGTTCCAGGAGGTTGACGCAGCGCAGCAGCGTCGACTTGCCGGAGCCGGAGGCGCCGATGAGCGCGACGACCTCGTGCTCGGCGACGTCGAGGGACACCCCGCGCAGCACCGGATTGCCGTTGAACAACTTGTGCACGCCGTTGATGGACAGCAGGGTCACAGCCGGTTGTCTCCTGACTGGCGGCGGGCGGCACGCAGCGTGACCCAGTCGGTGACCGCGACGACGGGGATCGCCAGCAGCACGAACAGGACCCCGGCGACGACGTACGGGGTGTAGTTGTAGGACCCGGCGGTCTCGATCTGCGCGGCCCGGATCGCGTCGATCGGCCCCGCCAGGGAGATCAGCCCGACGTCCTTCTGCATCGCGACCAGGTCGTTGAGCAGCGGCGGCGCGACCCGCCGCACCGCCTGCGGCAGCACCACGTGCCGCATCGTCTGCCGGTAGTTGAGGCCGAGGGACCGGGCCGCGGCCCGCTGCGACGGGTGCACCGACTCGATGCCGGCGCGGAACACCTCGGCGATGTAGCCGCCGTACGTGAGCACGATCGCGATCCCGCCGAGCACGAGCACGGACGGGGTGCCGCTCAGCCGCAGCCCCGGCACCCCGAACGCGAACAGGTACAGCGTCACGATCAGCGGCAGCCCGCGGAACGTGTACGTGTAGCCGGCGGCGAGCGCCCGCAACGGGAAGAACACCGCGGGCCGGACGGTGCGCAGGGTGGCGATGCCGAGGCCGAGCAGCACCGCCGCGACCGCGCAGACGACGAGCAGCCGCACGTTGAGCCACAGGCCACGCAGCACCGCCGGCAACGAGTCGCGGGCGGCGTCCACCGACAGGAAGCTGGCACGGAACCGGTCCCAGCCGGGCGCGCCGGTGACCGCCGCGTACAGCAGAACCCCGACGACCAGCGTGGACACGGCCGCGACCGCCACCGACAGGATCGTCTGCCGGCGGCGGTACGCGTCCCGTTCCAGCTGCAACGGGCTGGGCTTGAACGTCATCAGCTGAGCTTCGGCGCGCCCTGCACCGACGACAACCACTTGTCGGTCAGCGTCTTGAGGGTGCCGTCGCCGCGCAACGCGTCGACGGCCTGGCTGACGCAGCCGGTCAGCGACGAACCCTTGTCGAGCACGAGACCGAACTGCTCCGGGGTGCCCGACGGCTGCGGCAGCTGCCCGACGATCTGCGCGTCGGTGATCTCGGCGCCGGTGATGTAGAACGCCGTCGGCAGGTCCACGACGAGCCCGTCGATCTGCCCGTTCTGCAGGGCCTTCTTCGCGTCGTCGTTGTTGTTGTACACCTGCGGCTGCGCCGACGGCTGCACCACCTCGGTGATCGAACGGTAGCTGGTGGTGCCGACCTGCGCGCCGAGCTTGGCGCCCTTCAGGTCCGCGACGCTCTTCGCACCGGCGATCTTCGAGGTCTTCAACGCGATGACGGTCTGCGTCACGTCGTAGTACGGGGCGGAGAAGTCGACGGCCTGCTTGCGCTCGTCGGTGATGGAGAACTCGTTGACGTCGAAGTCGAACGTCTTCTTGCCTGGGGCGATCGCGTTGTTGAACGTGACCCGGGTCCACACGACCTGGTCCTTGCTGTAGCCGAGCTTGGTGGCGACGGCGTACGCGACCGCGGACTCGAAGCCCTCACCGGACTCGGGCTTGTTGTCCTTGAACCACGGCTCGTAGACGGGTTCGTCGGTCGCGATCGTGAGCTTGCCCGCGGCGACCGTCTTGAGGTTCGCCGGGTCACAGGTCGCTGTGCCGGGGCTGGCGCCGCTCGAGGCGGCCGGGGATGCAGTGTCGTCGTCGGCCGGTGCGCAGCCGGCAGCGGCGGCGAGGGCCGCGGTGAGACCCGCGGCGAGGAGGAGGGTCCTGGAGCGCATGGCGGCGATCGTACCCACCTGACCGGTAGGAAATGGATCTACCGTGTGTCGGATCACGGCAACGGCGTGGCCCGGCGCGGCATCAGCAGCACCGCGCCGGCACCGAGGACCGCGACGCAGGCCAGGGCGATGAACACGTGGTGTGTCGCCGCATACAGGCTGCCCCGCGCGTACTCCAGGACCGCCGGCTGGGTGTCCTTCCCCTTCAGCACCACGTCGGTCGCGTCGGCGCCGCCGAGCCGCTCCCGCGCACCGGGCGGCGCGGCCGCGAACCGGCGGTCGAGGGTCGTGTTGGCGATCGCGCCGAACACCGCCCCGCCGACGGCGCTGCCGATCGACCGGAAGAACATGTTCGTGCCGGTGACGACACCCCGCCGGTCCCAGCCGACCACCGACTGCAGCGCGACGAGCGTCGGGCTCGACGTCAGCCCGAGCCCGACACCGATGACGAAACAGGCGACCGTCAGCCAGCCGATGCCGGTGTACCGGCCGAGCACCGCGCACATGACGCTCCCGGCGACGATGACCGCGCCACCCGCCAGGGACGTGTCACGGAACCCGATGCGCAGGTAGACCTGGCCGGAGAGGGTCGCGGCGATCGGCCAGCCCAGCGACATCGCCGCGACGACGAACCCGGCGCCGACGGCGCTCGCCCCCAGCACACCCTGCGCGAAGCTCGGCACGAACGACGTGAGCCCGATCAGCAACGCGCCGACGACCAGCGCGACGAGGTTGCCGCCGACGAGGATCCGGTGCCGGAACACCCACAGCGGCAGGACCGGCTCGGCGGCCCGGCGCTCCACGAACCAGAACGCGACCATGAGCACGGCACCACCGGAGAAGATCGCCACGCTCGGCACCGACGTCCACGCCCACGTGATGCCGCCCTCCAGCGTGCCGAGGATCAGCAGCGTGCAGCCCGCGACCAGCAGCGACGCGCCCAGGTAGTCGATGCGGTGCTGGCGCCGCTCGACGCGCTCCTTGAGGTTGCGCACGAGCATCCACACGGCTGCCAGCCCGACCGGGATGTTCACGAAGAAGATCCACCGCCACGACAGGTAGTCCGCGAACACCCCGCCGATCGCCGGACCGATCACCGACGACACGCCCCACACCCCGGCGACGTACCCCTGAACCCTGGCCCGCTCCTCCACCGTGTACAGGTCACCGATGATCGTCATGCTCATCGGCTGGATCGCGCCGGCGCCGACACCCTGCACCGCCCGGAACACGATCAGCGTCAGCATGCTCCACGCGAACCCGCACAGCACCGACCCGACCAGGAACGCGGCGATCCCGGCGAACATCACCGGGCGGCGGCCGACGACGTCCGCCAGCTTCCCGTACAGCGGCGTCGTCACCGCCGCCGTCAACAGATACACCGAGAACAGCCACGGGAACTGCGAGAACCCGCCGAGGTCCCGGACGACGGACGGCACGGCGGTCGCGATGATCGTGCTGTCGAGCGCGACGAGCCCGGTGGTCAGCATCACCGAGGCCAGGACCGGTCCACGCTCCGAGCGCAGGCCCACCGCCGTCCGGGGCGTGAAAGTGGCGTCGACCATGCACACACCTTACGACCGGCGGGCGGCTCCGGCGCTGTACGCCGTCGCGCGGCCCACCGGTCACAAGGTCCGTCTCTATGCGACGCTCACTGGCTCCGGTGCGGTGATCCTGGCCCGCTCGATGACCCGCAGGCCGGCGAACGCCATCACCGCCAGCATCGGCAGGGTCCCCACCGCCGGGAGGATCGGCGTGTCGTACGGCATGAACAGCAGCCCGGCGTAACCCAGGACGATCCCGCCCAGCGACCACCAGCCGATCACACCGGCCCGGGCCAGCCCGACGAACGTCAGCAGCAACGCCAGCGACACCAGCGGGCCCGGGCTGAACGCCAGCTGCTGCGCGGGGTGCGCCAGCACCTTGTCCGACAGCGCCACCGCCTGCTCGACCGGCAGGTTCCGGCCGATCTCCATGTGGAACCAGTCCGACAGCAGCGCCCCGGACATCTCGGTCAGGAACAGCGCCCCGAGCAGCGCCCCGACGAGCGTCATGACGCTGCCGCGGCGGCCCCGCACAAGTAGCGGCAGCGCCAGCATCCCGACGCCCATCAGCAGGTTGCCGTAGTGCAGCAGCAGCGCCGACAGCTGCGTCTGGAACGGGTCGGCGGCCAACGACTGCAGGTAGGAGGCCTTGTCGTCGCCGGTGCTCGGCGGGGACGTGGCAAGGCCGGCGAAGAAGAGGACAGCGCCGGCGATCAGCGACGTGCCGGCGGCGTATGGAAGGACCCGGTGGGCCGTGGTTGCGTGTTCGTTCATGCCGCAAACGCTATGGTCCGACCCTCCCCACGGTCTGCTGTCCGGCGTCTCGACCCGCGTCCGCCGCGCGACGGACACGGCACCGTCAACCTGTCCGCCGCACGGCCGACCCGGGGCCCTGAACTGCGGCAATAGGATCAACCCATGCACCGCACGCTCGCGCGCCGGGCCGCCCTCCTCCCCTGGGCCGCCGCCGTCACCCTCGCGGTCATCGGCGTCGCCGAGATCCTCCTCGACAGCGCGTTCTCCGCCGCGCCGGCCGTGCCCGCCGCCGCGCTCGCCACCGTCGTCGCCGGCACCGCCCTCGCCGGCCGGTTCCCGATCGCCGGCTCCGCCATCGTCGCCGCCGCGTTCCCGGTCGCGGTCGCCGGCGGGCTCAACGGCCCCACCGGCGCCGCCGTCCTCGGGTTCTTCCTCGCCCCCGGCTGGGCCGGCTACCAGCGGGCGGCCTCCTGGCCACCAGATACTTCGCGGCCGTCCCGGTTCTGGTCGGCCGGCTCCTGGCCCGCGCCGCTCGCCGCGCAGCTCATGGCGAGCCTCGGCACGTGGATCGCCGGCCGCGCCGCCGGATCCACGATCGGCGGGCTCGCCGCCATGGCCTGGGAGAACCTGTTCTTCGGCCTGCTGTGCTGGGGCGCCTGGGGCGTCGGCCTGCTCGCCCGCCGGCTACAGGACCGCGCCGAACTCCTCGCCCGGCTCACCACCGCCCTCGACGCCGAACGCGACGCCCGCGAGCACGCGATCGTCGCCGAGGAACGGCAACGGATCGCCCGCGACATGCACGACGCCGTCGCCCACTCGATCAGCGTCATGGTCCTGCAGCTCGGCGCCGTCCGCGCCACCCTCCCGGCCGGCACACCACAGGCGGAGATGCTGCAGGGCGTCGAACGACTCGGCCGCGAATCCGTCCGCGAGCTGCACACCCTCGTCGGCATCCTCCGCGACACACCCGACCTGCTCGTCGCCCAGCCGTCCATCGCCCGCGCCGAGGAACTGGTCGCGGAGCTGCGCGCCGCCGGGCTGCCCGTCGAGCTGACCGTCGACGGCGACCTCACCGGCGTCCCCCGCGCCCAGGACATCTCCGCCTACCGGGTCCTGCAGGAGGCGCTGACCAACGTCCTGCGCCACGCCGGCACCGCCGCGACCAGCGTCCACCTGCACCGGGCAACGGACCGCCTGACGCTCACGGTCGACAACGTCCTACCCAACCCCGCCCCTTCCGCCGCTGCCCCTTCCGCCCCCGCCTTGGACGGCGGCGGGCACGGGCTCATCGGGATGCGCGAACGGATCGCCGTCTTCTCCGGCACCCTCACCGCCGGCGCGCGACCCGGCGGGTTCACCGTCCGGGCGTCGTTCCCCCTCGGTACCGCGTCATGATCCGCGTCGTGGTCGTCGACGACGAAGCGATGATCCGCGCCGGGCTGCGCATGCTCCTGGACCACCAGCCCGACATCGAGGTCGTCGGCGAGGCCGCCGACGGGGTCCGCGCCCTCGACGAGGTCCGCCGCACCAACCCCGACGTCGTCCTCCTCGACGTCCGCATGCCCCACGGCGACGGCATCGAGGCCGCCGGCCACATCCTCGCCGCCGGCCCGACCAAGGTGATCATCCTGACCACCTTCGACGACGACGAGGCCGTCCGCCGGGCGCTGCGACTCGGGGTCAGCGGCTTCCTGCTCAAGGTCGCCCCACCCGAGCAGCTCGTCCACGCCGTCCGGACCGTCGCCGCCGGCCACGCGCTGCTCGACCCCGCCGTGACGCTGCGGGTCATCGCCTCCTACGCCGCCTCCCCCGTCGCCGACCCACGCGCCGCCGCGCAGCTCGCCACGCTCACCGAACGGGAGGTCGACGTGCTGCGGCTCGTCGCCCGCGGCCGCTCCAACGCGGAGATCGCCGCATCGCTGTTCCTCGGCGAGGCGACCGTGAAGACGTACGTCTCCCGCATGCTCACCAAGCTCGACCTCCGCGACCGCGTCCAGGCCGTGGCGTTCGCCTACGAAAGCGGCCTGATCCGCCCCGGCGCCGCCTCATGACCCACCCCGGCGCACCACCCCCGCCTCGTACGCGAACACGACGATCTGCACGCGATCCCGCAGCCCCAGCTTCATCAGCAGCCGCCCCACATGGGTCTTCACCGTCGCCTCCGACAGCGACAGGACCGCCGCGACCTCCAGGTTGGACCGGCCCCGGGCCACCTCGACAAGCACCTCCCGCTCCCGGACGGTCAACCCCTCCAGCAGCCGCTCCGCCTCCGACACCCCGGCCGCCGGGTCCGGCAGATGCCCCGCGAACGCGTCGATCAACCGCCGCGTCACCCGCGGCGCGACGACCGCGTCCCCCGCCGCGACCGACCGGATCGCCCCCGTCAGGTCCGCCGGCTGCACGTCCTTGAGCAGGAACCCGCTGGCACCCGCCCGCAACGCCGCCCACACGTACTCGTCCAGGTCGAACGTCGTCAGCACCAGAATCCGCGCCGCCGACCCCGACCCCACGATGCCACGGGTCGCCTCAATCCCGTCCGCCACCGGCATCCGCACGTCCATGAGCACCACGTCAGGCACGAGCGCCGCGGCCATCGCCACCGCCTGCACGCCGTCCCCCGCCTCCCCGACCACGTCCATGTCCGGCTGCGTCGACAGGATCATCCTGAACCCGAGCCGCAGCAACGGCTGGTCGTCCACCAGCAGCACCCTGATGCTCACGCCCCGCCACCCCTTCCCCCACGCACCGCCGCGCCGCTTGTCGTGCCGCTCGCCGGGCCGCTGCTTGCCGGGGCATCGCTTGCCGGGTCGCCGTGGAGGGTCGCGCGGACAGACCAGCCCGGGGCGTCGGTGCGTGGACCGGCCGCGAACCGGCCTCCGTACGCCGCCGCTCTCGCCGCCATTCCGGTCATGCCCCTGCCACCAGCCTGCCCACCGCCCTGCGGGGCGCTCGTGCCGTCGTCGGTGACCTCGAGCTCGACGCGGTCGCCGGTGTACCGCACCCGCACCCCCGACCGGCTCGAAGCACCCGCGTGCTTGAGCACGTTGGTGAGTGCCTCCTGGACGATCCGGTACACCGCGAGCTCCACGCCGGGCCCCAGCCGACCCGGTACGCCCTCGGTGGTGACCTCGACGCGGAGCCCCGCCGCCCGTACACCGGCGATGAGCGCATCCAGGTCCGCCAACCCCGGCTGCGGGCTCGCCGCCACATCACCGGCACCACCCGCGCCCGCGGACACGGCGGCCCGGGTGTCCTCGTGCAGCAGCCCGAGGACGCGACGCATCTCCCCGAGCGCCTGCCGGCCGGTGCCCGCCACGTGCCGCATCGCCGTCACCGCCTCGCCCGGCGACGACGCCGCCGTCAACGTCGCCGCGTCCGCGAGCGTGACCATCACCGACAGGTGGTGCGCCACGATGTCGTGCATGTCCCGCGCGATCCTGGCCCGCTCCGCGGCGACGGCGATCTCGGCCCGCTGGTCACGGTCGCGTTCGAGGCGCCGGGCCCGATCCTCCAGCTCGGCCAGGTACGCCCGCCGGGTCCGCACCACCAACCCCAGCAGCACCACCGCGGTCAACCCGAACGTCACGAACCCCACCGCCGTCCACCGCGGCCCGGCCGAGAACGACGCCGTGAGCGCCAGCGACCCGACCACCACGACCACCGGCACGAGCCGCCGCAGCGCCGCGTGCCGCGCAACGGTGTACACCCCGATGGCGATCACCGCCTCCGGATGCAGCCCTTCGACCCTGACCCCGACGACCACCAGCCCGAGGACCGCGAGCCCGAGCACCGCCCAGCACACCAGGACCGGCGCCGCCCGCCGCCAGACCAGCAGCAGATGAACGGCCACGTAGAACGCCACCCCGGCCGCCCCGGCCCCGGCGAGCGCCCGGTCCGCGTTGAGCAGCCCGACCCCGGCGGCAAGCGCACCGTCGACCCAGCGCGGGTGCCGCACCACGAACCCCCGCACCACACCGAACCACCGCGCCCCCACCCCCGCCGCGCCCCTGTCCCGCACCACCGGCGGCTCCCGTTCCACCATCCGATCCCCCTCCCCGGACCTCATCGTTCCGCCCCAGCACCCGCACCGACGCCACGGCCGAGAGCCAGCGACTGACGCAGACCCACGATCGTCCCGTCCCACCCGGTACCGCCGCCCCCGTCCGCACCGACGAGGCGCACGACCAGAATCGCCCCGCCGCCCCGCAACTGCCGACCCTGCCAACCAACGGTGTCCCGGCCCGAACGGTCCCGCCGCACCTCGCCCCCGCCCCCGCCCCGACAGAGCAACGACGGCACGACCGACACCGCTCCCCCGCTCATCGCCCGGCCCAGCCACGCAACGACGACACCATCAGGACCGCCGCTCCTACCAGGCCGCGGCCGAGCGAGAACGACACGACCAGGACCGCTCCGCTCACGCCCGGCCCGGACATCTCCGTGACCACCTTGGCGAGCGCCGCCCCGCCGACGCCGGCCGAGAATCAGCGGGGCACGACGGGGACCGCCGCGCCCCGCTGATCCCCGGCCACGCGCAGCGATGAGGCGCGACCAGCACTGCTCCGCCCCCGCTCACTGCCCGGCTCGGCGGGCGAAGGGTGGCGTGGCTCGGACCGCGTCGCGCCGCTGGGCGCGGCCGGGCCGTAGCGGCGTGCGGGTGGGGTCAGGCGTCCCTGCGTCGCAGGACGAGGGTGCCGGCGAGTAGTAACAGCGCGACCCAGCCTGCCAGGACCAGGGCCGACACGGCCGGGGAGAAGGTCTTGAACGGGTTTCCGGAGCCGTCGACGCTATACATGGCCTGGGCGGCGACCGTCGGCACGAAGCGCATGACGTCGTCGGCGCGGTCGGCGGGCAGCGCGGCGCCGAGCAGCGCCGGGCCGACGAACATGGCGGCGACGAGTGCGGTGATCGCACCGGCGGAGTGGCGCAGCAGCGTGCCGACGCCGAGGCCGAGCAGGCCGGTGAGGACGAGACCCGCCGCGGCGCCCGCGACCGCCCGCGGCACCTGCGGGTCGCCGAGCGACGCGCCGTCGGCGCCCAGGAACGCCTGGCACACCAGGAACGACCCTAGGCACACCACCGTCATCAGCGGCACCGTGAGCGTCGCCTGGGCGACGGCCTTCGCGCAGACGACGGGCCAGCGGCGCGGGACCGCGGTCAGGGTGGAGCGGATGGACCCGGTGCCGTATTCACCGGTCATCTGCAGGACGCCGAACACGCCGACGACGAGCACGACGAAGTCGACGGGCAGGAAACCGGCGCTGACGGCCCGGGCCACGTCGGGTGCACCGCCGCCACCGAGGACGGAACGGTGCACGCCATAGCCGACCGCGCCGGCGAGGCCGACGGTGACGACGGCCATGACGCCGAGGGTGAGCCAGGTCGAGCGCAGCGACAGCAGCTTGCTCCACTCGGAGCGCAGCACGCGCGGAAACGTGAGCCTCATCGGTATTCGACCTCCGATCCGGTGAGCTCCATGTAGGCCTCCTCCAGGGACGCACGGCGCGGGGTGAGCTCGTGCAGGGCGATGCCGGCGGCGCGCGCGACGTCACCGATGTGCTCGGCGGTGGCGGCGGTGACGTGCAGCAAGCCGGGCTCGACGCCGGTGACGACGGCACCGGTGGCGGTCAGGGCGTCGCGCAGCGCCGTGGCGTCGGGCGAGCGGACCACGACCGTGCCGACCGCGACCCGGGCGATCAGCTCGGCGACGGTGGTGTCCGCGAGGAGCCGGCCCCGGCCGACGATGACGAGGTGCTCGGCGGTGACCGCCATCTCGCTCATCAGGTGGCTGGACACCAGCACCGTGCGCCCCTCCGCGGCGAGGTCCTTCAACAGGTTGCGGATCCACAGGACTCCGTCGGGGTCCAGCCCGTTGACCGGCTCGTCGAGGATGATGACGGCGGGGTCGCCGAGCAGCGCCGCGGCCATGCCGAGCCGCTGCCCCATGCCGAGGGAGAACCCGCCGGCGCGCCGGTGCGCCACGGACTCCAGGCCGACCAGCCCGAGGACCTCTTCGACGCGGGTGGCCGGGATGCCGTGGGTGTGCGCGAGCGCCAGCAGGTGCGCGCGGGCCGACCGTCCCTTGTGGACGGATCGGGCGTCGAGCAGGACGCCCGCCTGCCGCAGCGGGTCGGGATGGGCCCGGTACGGACGGCCGTTGACCGTAGCGGTGCCCGACGTCGGGTGGTCCAGCCCGACGATCATGCGCATGGTGGTGGACTTGCCTGCACCGTTGGGCCCGAGGAACCCGGTGACCTGCCCGGGCTTCACGGCGAACGACAGTGCATCGACGGCGACGGTGCCGCCGTAGCGTTTGCTCAATGCCTGCGCCTCGATCATGCCCCGACGCTACGACCGGTCACGGACCCGCGACGACAGTCTCAGGTAGCGAACCGAACCGCGATCTCTCGTCCTCAGGTAGGACCCGCGTCCTACCCGCAGACGAGCCGGCCTTGCTGTTTCGGCAAGCACCATTGCGGATCGCGCCAGGGCGACGGACGCTCGTTGCATGGACAACGACTACGACGTAGTGATCATCGGCGGCGGCGCGGCCGGCCTGAGCGCCGCGCTCACCCTGTCCCGGGCCCGCCGCCGGGTGCTGGTCATCGACGCCGGCGAACCCCGTAACGCCCCCGCCGGCCACGTGCACAACTACCTCGGCCGGGAGAGCACGCCGCCGGCGGAGCTGTTGTCGATCGGACGGGCCGAGGTTCACCAGTACGGTGGCGAAATCCGCGACGGCGTCGTCACCGCCGTCACCGGCGCGTCGCCGAAGTTCGCCGTCGAAACGGCGGACGGCCGGACCGTGTCGGCGCGGCGGATCCTCGCCACGACCGGCCTCGTCGACGAGCTGCCGGACATCCCGGGCCTCGCCGAGCACTGGGGCAGCCGGGTGCTGCACTGCCCGTACTGCCACGGCTGGGAGGTCAGGGACCGGCCGGTCGCCGTCCTCGCCACCACCGGCATGGCGGCCCACCAGGCGCTGCTGTGGCGGCAGTGGACCCCGCAGGTCACGCTGCTGCGGCACACCGCCCCCGCCCCGACCCCGGACGAGGTCGCGCGGCTGGACCGGCGCGGGATCCGGATCGTCGAGGGCGAGGTCGTCTCGTACGGCGCGGACGGCGCCCACCTGGCGGACGGCATCATCGTGCCGGTCGAGGCCCTAGTTGCGATGGGACGGGTCACGGCACGCGCCGCGTTCCTCGAGCCGCTGGGACTGACACCGGCCGCCTTCGAGGCGCACGGCGTGCCGCTGGGCACGCACCTCCCCTCCGGTCCCGCCGGAACCACCAGCGTCCCCGGGATCTACCTGGCGGGCAACGTCACCGAGCCGATGGCCACGGTCATCGCCTCGGCCGCCGCCGGCGTCAGCACCGCCGGTCTGATCAACATGGATCTGGTGCTGGAGGACGCGGCGTGATCCGCGCTCGTTGAGGGTCTGCCCCGGCTGCGACTGGCGGCCGGGGTCACGTCGCGTTACGCTTCCTAGGACACTAGGTTCCAGTGTCTGACATCGGACGGGGGTTACGGTGTGGCGGTGACCGCTGCGAATGAGGAGCGCGACGGCGTCGCGCTGACGAACCTCGACCAGACCCTGTTCGACGAGGCGGGAGCGACCAAGCGCGACCTGGTCGACTACCTCGACGCCGTCCGTTCGCAGATCATCCCAGCGCTGACGGGGCGTCCGCTGTCGGTGGTGCGGGTGCTGCGCGGCCAGGCGCCCTTCATGCAGAAGAACCTGCCGAAGTACACGCCCGACTGGGTGCCCCGGGTGACCGTCTGGGCCGAGTCGTCCAAGCGCAACGTCACCTACGGGCTGTGCGAGGACCGGCGGACCCTGCTGTGGTTCGCCAACCAGCGCTCCATCGAGTTCCACCCGCTGCTGTCGAAGGCACCCGACTTCGCGCACACCACCCACATGATCCTCGACCTGGACCCGCCGACGCCGGACGCGTTCGGGCTCGCGGTCGGCGCGGCCAGGCTGATCCGGGCCGTGCTCACCGACCTCGGCATGGACAGCGTGGTGAAGACGAGCGGCGCCAAGGGCCTGCACGTGTTCGTGCCCATCGACGCCCACGCGCCGATGGAGGACATCGCCGCCGCCACCCGCGCGGTCGCCGCCCGCGCCGCCCGGCTCGACCCGTCCCTCGCCACGACCGCCTTCATCCGCGAGGACCGCGAGGGCAAGGTCTTCCTCGACCCGACGAGGGTCGGCGGCGCGACGGTCGCCGCCGCGTACAGTCCACGGCTGCGCCCCGGCACGCCGGTCTCCTTCCCGGTCGCCTGGGACGACCTCGACGACGTCACGCCGGCCGACTTCACCGTCCACAGCGTGCCCGCCCTCCTCGCCGGCGCCGACCCGTGGGCCGAGCGGATGCCACCCCCGCAACGACTCGACGCCGCCCTGATCGAGGAAGGCCACACGATCCCCGTGCCACGTGTACAGGCGATGCACGAAGGAAAACGCCGCGCCAAGGCCAAACGCGAAGCCACAGTGGAGCCCTGATGCCGATCATCGTCGACGCGCCGCGCGAGGACTGGGCCGCCCAGGGCCTCGCGCTCGCCGCCCGCCTCCTGCACGACCTGGCCCCGCACGCCGCCGCCGTCGAGCACATCGGCAGCACGTCGATCCCGGGCATGCCCGCCAAGCCGGTCCTCGACCTGCAGGTCAGCGTGGCCGACCTCGACGCGCCGCTGGACGCCCCGCTGCAGGCCCTGGGCCTGTCCCGCATGCCGTTCGAGCGCGACCACGTGCCCGCCGGCCTGACCGACGACCCGGCCCGATGGACCAAGCGGATGTGGTCCGGCCCCGGCATCAACCTGCACGTCCGGCGCACCGGCTCCCCGAACGAACGCCTGGCCCTGCTCTTCCGCGACTGGTTCCGCGCCCACCCCGCCGCCGTCCCGGCCTATGGCGCCTTCAAGTCCGCCCTCGCCGACGCCCTCTCCGGCATCCCCGACGACCTCGGCATCTACAGCGACGTCAAGGACCCGGTCGTCGACCTCGTCATCGTCGCAGCGGAGGAGTGGGCCGCCGCCACCGGCTGGTCAGCGCACAACGCTCACCAGCCATGAGCTCAGCCCCGCACGCCTGAGCCATCTCCCTCTGCGCACCCATGCCCACCAGCCAACCCGACCCGACGCCACCCGCGCACCGCTGCCATCCGCACACCGCTGCCGTTGCGCACCGCTGCCGTCGCGCACCGCTGCGGTCGCGCACCGCAGAGCCGTGCTCGCCGCCTGCGGAACCGGCCACTCCGAGCGTCAGGTCGGGGCGGGCTGGCTGGAGCCGGGCGTGCACTTCTGCATGACGGGCGCCTGGCCCCCACAGCACCCGCACCACCGACAGCGGCCGCCCCGTCAGCGCCGGGATGATCTGCGAACGGACGGCGTCGAGGTAGTCGACCAGGTCGCGATGACCGTCGTGCCGGGCAGACCAGTGGTCGAGCGCTTGTCGTCAAACACCTCCACGTGCATCGCGGGGCTCGGGGCGGAGGTCAGGGTGAAGCGGCGCGTCATCTGGCGGGCTTGCGTCCCGTCAGCTGAAGTCTTCGGGTGTGAAGGCGCGGGGCTCGACTAAGACCAGCCAGTTGCCGGTGATGTCGCGCATGACGGCCTCCACGCCATACGGGCGGTCGGAGGGCTCCTGCAGGAACGTGACCCCCTTCGCGGACAGCTCCTCGAACGTCTTGTGGCAGTCGTCGACACGGAGGCCGAGCGCGCCCATCTGACCCTTCTCCAGCTGGCGGCGGACGAATGCGGCGGCCTCCTCGTCGAGCGGCGGGCCGGGGAGCATGAGGGTCACCTCCAGCTCCGGCTGGCTCGGGTGGCCGATCGTCAGCCAGCGGTAACCTTCACCCAGCGTGACGTCGGTGCGAACCTCGAAGCCGAGCACGTCGACGTAGAAGTCGCGGGCTTTGTCCTGGTCGAGGCAGTACAGCGTGACAAGCGAAACGTTCGAGATCATGCGGACAACGTTACTGACCGTCAGTTTCGGGGTGCTTCTCCAGAATTGCGCGTCAGCACGCCGTTCATGAACAGGAAGCAGCCCGGGACGTGCGGATTGCCGAGCGCCGCCCAGCGGTCCCGATAGGCGGTCGGGCTCTCGCCCACGATCGCGGTGAACTTGGACGAGAACGAGCCGAGGCTGCTGAAGCCGACCAGCATGCAGATCTCGGTGACGGTCAGATTGGCGGAGCGCAGCAGGTCCTGGGCGCGCTCGATCCGGCGGCGGGTCAGGTAACGCATGGGCGTCTCGCCATACGCCGACTCGAAGCTGCGCACGAAGTGGTACTTGGAGACGCACGCGACAGCGGCGACGGCGTCGAGGTCGAGGGGCTCGCGATAGTGCCGGTCGAGATGGTCCCGGGCACGGCGTAGATGCGGTAGGAGCTGCACGGGCACCACCCTGGCGGTCGTCATGCCAGCACCATAACGGCAGTATCGAGCCCCATGACCCTACGTATTCACATGCCTCCGTTCCGTTAGAGGGGATGTGAATCATGCCCGGATTCGGCTACGTTGGCCGGGCAACGCGTTTTGCCGTTTGTTGTAAGGAGCGTTCAACGTGCCCCGACGCAGGTCCGTGGTCACGCTGCTGATCGCCTCGATGCTCGCCCTCACGGCGTGCGGGTCGGACAAGAAGCAGGACCACCAGGCCGCCCGGCCCGCCACCGGCGCCCCTTCCGCGACGGCGTCCGCAGACCCCTCCCCGACGGCCGACGTGTCGCCGTCGGCGGGCCCGTCCGCCTCGAAGTCACCGGCCGGGAAGCCGTCGCCGAAGGCGAGCGCGTCGACGGTGAAGGGGCCCGAGGGCACGTTCGTGATCCGCCCGCCGGGCTCCGGTCACGGCGCCGCCGGCTCGCAGAGCCGCACCGGGACGACCGCGGTCGCGTTGACGTTCGACGACGGGCCCGACCCGGTGAACACCCCGAAGATCCTCGACCTGCTGCGGGACAACGGCGTCAAGGCCACGTTCTGCCTGGTCGGCTTCCGCGCCCGGGACAACCCGGCGCTGGTGCGGCGGATCGCCGACGAGGGGCACACCCTGTGCAACCACTCGTGGCAGCACCTGACCAATCTCGCGAAGAAGGACCCCGGCTACATCGAGTGGGACCTCAAGCGCACCAACGAGGCCATCCACGCCGCCGCCCCCGGCGCCCCGATCAAGTACTTCCGCGCGCCCGGCGGCAACTTCACCCCCGGCCTGATCGCGAAGGCGAAGGACCTCGGGATGGCGTCGATCTACTGGGACGTCGACCCCGCGGACTGGAACCACACGAAGGACT
This sequence comes from Dactylosporangium sp. NPDC006015, assembly GCF_040614215.1. Taxonomy (NCBI): domain Bacteria; kingdom Bacillati; phylum Actinomycetota; class Actinomycetes; order Micromonosporales; family Micromonosporaceae; genus Dactylosporangium; species Dactylosporangium sp. NPDC006015. Next base: position 36,946 of record NZ_JBEXUD010000022.1, on the reverse strand, counting down.
CCGATGACGCCGCCCACATCAGGCGGGTCATCGCCGACGTGAAGCAGCACGTCCGGCAGGGCTCGATCGTGCTGTCCCACGACAACAAGCAGCCCGACACGATCATCGCGTACCAGACGCTGCTGCCGTTCCTGAAGCAGTACTTCACGCTCGAGGCGCTCTGAGCACCTGGTGCAGCACCGTGTCGACGAGCGCCCCGCCGGTCACGGTCGCGGTCATGTAGGTGGCGTACGGCTGGCGCCTGCGGTCCGTCGGTGAGCCCGGGTTGAGCAGTCGCAGGCCGGCGGGTGTGACGGTGTCCCACGGGATGTGCGAGTGGCCGAAGACGAGCAGGTCCCGGCCCGGGAAGCGGGCGTCGCAGCGCTGCTCGCGGCCGGTCGCCGGGCCGGTCTCGTGCACGACGGCGACCCGGAGCCCGTCGAGGTCGACGTCGGCGACCTCGGGCAGCCTGGCCCGCAGCGCCGGGCCGTCGTTGTTGCCGTACACACCGACCAGCCGAGCGCACCGGGCCTCGAACCGGTCCAGGAACGGCTCGTCGACCCAGTCGCCGGCGTGGATGACGACGTCGGCGGCCTCGACCGCCGCCCACAGCTGGGCCGGCAGGTCACGCGCCCGCTGCGGTACATGGGTGTCGGCGACCAGCACGAGCCTCATCACGCCGACGCTACCGGGCGCATGAAAAAGCACCCCGGAGGTCCGGGGTGCTTCCCATGGCGGACTTACGCCTTGGTGACGACCGTGCCGACGATCTTGTCGCCCAGCGTCTGCTTCTTGGCGTCCCAGAGCGGGAAGAGCCAGCCGATGTAGCAGATGATGCTGTCGACGACGTGGGCGATGTCCCGCAGGAACGCCATGCCCGCGCCGATCGGCTGGCCGGTCTGCTCCTTGACCAGGTACAGGCCCAGCGCCTTCTTGCCGAGGCTCTGGCCCTTGCCGCCGAGGATCCAGCGGTTGTACACGATGTAGCCGAAGCCGAGCAGCGAGAACACGAAGTAGATCGGGCCGAGCGTGCCGTCGTCGTTGCGGCCGACGCCGGCGCCGATGCCGAACAGGAGCCAGGCGGGGATGTAGTCGACGATGAAGGCGCCGACCCGCACGGGCCACGTTGCGAGGTTCATGGAACTCCTTGGACGAGAAAGTGGGGGTACTGCAACAACTTCCGGCTCAGGAGAACCCGAGCCGGTGCAACTGGAAGGCCCAGCTCATGGCTGCCGCCACGAGCATGACCCAGCCCATGCGCGATCGGGCCCTGCCGGACCACGGCACCGGGGCGCCGACCACGCCGACCTGGCGCAGCAGCAGCAGCGGTACCGTCACGGCGGTCACCGCCGCGACGCCCAGGATGGCCGGATTCGCCGCCGCCGAGGCCACGACGTGTCCGTGCACCAGCTCGACCGCGGCGGTGGTCAGACCGCAGGCCGGGCACGGGACGCCGGTGAAGGTGCGCAGCAGACACGGCGCACCGAGACCGGTGGATGTCGTGAACATCGGCCAGAACGCCGCGGCCACCGCGATACCGGCGCCGAGGGCGCCGATACGTTCGGGGACGGACAGCTGCTTGCGCACGTGACCTGCTCGATCGACGGTGTGGGACCGCGATCGTATGGCACGGGATCAGGCCCTCACCACCCCGTTAGCTCATCCGAACGACCGACATCTACGTCGAAGGTGGCTACATGAGTCGTCAGATATCGGTACACAAGCGGATGAAACGGGCGAGGACGCAATGATAACGATACGAAATATTTGCCCGATGGACGCGTGTCAGGGTCCTCGGGTGATCCCGCATGCACCCCGGCATGACATCCGTCATGGGGTCGCGGGTGACGCCGGACAGATCCGCCGGGGTGGATGCCCGGCGATGCTTCTGGCATGACGAACGCAGCAGTCCAGTTGACCGGCCTCACGAAACGGTTCGGTGCCCTCACCGCCGTGGACGGGCTGGACCTCACGATCCGCCGCGGCGAGGTCGTCGCGCTCCTCGGCCCGAACGGTGCGGGCAAGTCCACGACGATCGACATGCTGCTCGGCCTCCTGCGCCCCGACGAGGGCACGGTCCTGCTCGACGGGCAGTCCCCGGCGAAGGCGATCGCGAAGGGCACGGTCGGCGCGCTGCTGCAGAGCGGCGGCCTGCTGCCGGACCTCACCGCGGGCGAGACGGTGCGCCTCACCGCCGCCCTGCAGCAGCGGTCGCGTCCGGTGCCGGAGGTCCTCGAACGCGCGGGGGTCGCCGAGTTCGCCAACCAGCGCGTCGGCGGCCTCTCCGGCGGGCAGCAGCAGCGCATCCGCTTCGCGATGGCCCTCGTCGCCGACCCCGACCTGCTGGTCCTCGACGAGCCGACGACCGGCATGGACGTCGAGACCCGTCGCGGGTTCTGGACGACGATGCGGCAGGAGACAGCACAGGGGCGCACGGTGCTCTTCGCGACCCACTACCTCGACGAGGCCGACGCCTACGCCGACCGCATCGTGCTCCTGCGCTCCGGCCAGGTCATCGCCGACGGCACCGCCGCCCAGATCAAGGCGGCCGTGACCGGACGGACGATCCGCGCCACCCTCCCCGGCGCCGACCTCGTCGGCCTCGCCGCCCTGCCGGGCGTCGACCGGGTCGAGACCCGCGGCGACGTCGTCATGCTGCACTGCGACGACTCCGACACCGCCCTGCGGTCCCTGCTCAACTCCACCGACGCGCGCGACGTCGAAGTCACCGCGCGCAACCTCGAAGACGCCTTCATCGCCCTCACCGCCGCCGGGAGCAGCAAGTGAACACGACCTACCTCCGCATGGAGATCGTCCGTCTCGTCCGTAACAAGCGCGTCGTCATCTTCTCGATGCTCATGCCGGCCCTGCTCCTGCTCATCATCGGCGGCGTCTCCGTCGGCGGCGACGCCGACGCCAAGAAGTACGTCATGGTCAGCATGGCCCTCTTCGGCGCCATGACTGCCGCCCTCACCAGCGGCAGCACCATCGCCGTCGAGCGCGGCCTCGGCTGGAACCGCACCCTGCGCCTCACGCCCCTGTCCCCCGGCGGGTACGTCGTCAACAAGGTCATCGTCGCGCTGCTCGTCGCCATCCCACCGGCCCTCGTCACGTTCCTCGTCGGCGCCCTGGGCCTGCACATCAGGCTCACCGCGACCGAGTGGGTGCTGTGCTTCGTCGGCGCCTGGCTGTCCGCGCTGCCCTTCGCCGCGCTCGGCGTCGTCATCGGCTACCTCGCGAAGCCCGACGGCGTCCAGCAGGTCACCGCGCTGCTCAACCTGACCCTCGCCGCATTCGGCGGGCTCTGGGTGCCGGTCTCGCTCATGCCGGGCTTCATGCAGCAGATCGCGAAGTTGACCCCGTCCTACTGGACCGGGCAGGTCGCCCGCAGCCCGCTCGACCACGGCCACATCGACGTCCAGGCCATCCTCGTCCTCGGCGGCTGGACGCTCGTGCTGGCGCTCGTCGCGCTGCGCCGGTTCCGCGTCGACACCGCCCGCGCCTGAGTCGTCGGTACCGTGTCCGTCATGAGTGACCCAACCAGCCGCCGGTCCGCACCCAGGTTCTTCTGGCTGTGGGCCGCGGTCTGGCTGTTCTACATGGCCGGCCCCATCGGCGACGCCTGGCGCCGCCCGGAGGTCTGGGAGCGCGTCGCCGGCCTCACCGCGGCGCTCGCCTTCTGCGTGCTCTACCTGATGTCGTTCGTCGCCGCCCGCGCCGCGATGCGACGCACCGGCGCCCCCATGGTCCTTCCCTCCGCGGCGTGGCGGCTCGGGGTCATGATCGCCCTCACCGCGGCGCTCACGCTCATCGTCGGCGAATCGGGCCTCACGGCGCTGGTCTACGTCGGCGTGATGGCCGTGTTCTCGCTCGGCCCGCGCCTCGCCTGGACCGTCGTCCTCAGCGCCGCCGCGTGCGCCGCCGCCCTGCCGAAGCTCGTGCCCGGCTGGGACGGCGGCATCGACCTCACCTTCGCCGTCCTGGTCGCCGCCCTCGCCGTCTGGGGCGTCACCCGCGTCGTGCAGCGCAACGCCCAGCTCGCCGAGGCCCGCGAGGAGATCACCCAGCTGGCCGTCGCCGCCGAACGCAACCGCTTCGCCCGCGACCTGCACGACCTCCTCGGCCACTCCCTCACCGTCGTCTCCGTGAAGAGCGAGCTCGCCGCCCGGCTGGTCCGCATCGCCCCCGACCGCGCGGAGGCCGAGCTCACCGACATCCAACGCCTCGTCCGCGAGGCCCTCGTCGACGTGCGCGCCGCCGTCTCCGGCTACCGCGAGATGTCCCTGGCCACGGAGCTCGCCTCGGCGCGCAGCGCCCTGGACGCCGCCGGCATCGAGGCCGAGGTGCCGCTCACCGCCGAGGCCGCCGACCCTGCCCGGCAGCAGCTCTTCGCCTGGGTCGTCCGCGAGGGCGTCACCAACGTCATCCGTCACAGCGATGCGAAACACTGCTGGATCCGCCTGGAGCACAACGCCGTCGAGATCAGCGACGACGGCCGCGGCCCCACCACCCGCCCGTCCGCCGCGTCGGCGTCCGCGACGGACGCCTCCACCCGGGCCGCTGCCACCCGGGACCCGGCCGGCCACGCGGACCTCGATTCGCCGGGCCACGGCCTCGCCGGCCTCCGCGAACGCGTCGACTCCGCCGGCGGCACCCTGACCATCGGCAACCGCGACGGCGGCGGGTTCGTCCTGCGAGCCACCACCTGACCGTGCCACCCCGCCAAGCGTCGGGCCCTCGTCACAGCGGCGCCGTATTGCGGTTGCCCGCGGCCCGGCCGGCGGGCAGGCTCCGACCGATGGAGGCACCTCCCGTCCCGAACGGATCGCAGCGGCCGGGCCGCGTCGACCGAGCAGCTCAGGCGGCCGGCACGGACGAACCGCCCGGAGCCGCGCCCGCTGCCGCGACACCGGCCGCGACAGACGCCGGTCGGCGACTGACGCCGGTGGTGCCAGGTGCGGACGGCACAGGAAGGACCGGACCGTGACGAGCACGGACAACAGGCCGCCGAGGTGGGTCGACGAGGCGTTGCCGGCGACGGTACGGGCGAAGGCGGAAGCTGCCGGGGCACACGCCTGGCTGCGACGGTTGCCCGAGCTCGTCGCCGACATCGAGGCGGACTGGGCCATCCGCGTCGGGCGGGTGTACACCGACGCCACCGAGGCCTTCGTCGCCGACGCCACCATGACCGACGGCACGCCCGCGGTCCTGAAGCTGATCGTGCCGCGGGCGGGCAACGCCGCGGCCAACGAGGTGACAGTGCTGCGGCTCGCGGGCGGCGACGGGTGCGCGCGGCTGCTGCGGCACGACGTCGCCCGGGACGCGCTGCTGCTGGAGAAGCTCGGACCGAGCCTCTTCGAGCTGGGGCTGCCGGTCACCACGCGCCACGAGATCCTCTGCGACGTCGCGAGCCAGGTGTGGCGGCCGGCGCCGGACGCCGGGCTGCCGACCGGGGCCGCGAAGGGCGCGTGGCTCACGACCTTCATCACCGGGGCGTGGGAGCGGCTGGACCGGCCCTGCGCCGAACGCACCGTCGCGCACGCACTCGCCTGCGCCGAGCGTCGCGTCGCCGCCCACGACGACGAACGGGCCGTCCTCGTCCACGGCGACGTCCACGAGTGGAACACGCTGCGCGCCCCCGACGGCTTCCGCCTCGTCGACCCTGACGGGTTGCTCGTCGAGGCGGAATACGACCTCGGTGTCATCATGCGCGAAGACCCGGTGGAGCTGATGGCGGCCGACCCCCGTGACCGCTCGCGCTGGCTCGCGGCCCGCACCGGCCTCGACGAGACGGCGATCTGGGAGTGGGGTGTCGTCGAACGCGTCTCGACGGGCCTCGTCCTGGTCCAGGTCGGCCTCCAGCCGCTGGCCGCCCAGATGCTCGCCGCCGCCGACACGATCGCCGCGATGCGCACCTGACACCTCCAAGAGCAGTGGTGAGATCGTTCGGGCCGCAGCCCGGTGGGTCGGCCTGCGGCCGCCCGTCGGTTGATCAGGCGTGCGAGAGCAGGACGCGGGCGGCGACGTTGCGGGTGGCGATGCCGAGCCGCGTCTTCGGGATCAGCATCGTCGCGGCGAGGCCGGCGGCGCGCTGCTTGGCGTCGGTGCGGGTGCGGTGAGCTGCCTCGTACGCCAAGAACGCCGACGCATGGTCGGACGGACTCGCCGCGAGCGCGGTCGCCAGGGTGTGCGCGCCGGCCATGGCGAGGCTCGAGCCGTCGCCGAACAAGGAGACACAGGACGCCGCATCGCCGAGCAGCGTCACCCGCCCCCGTGACCAGGACGGCAGGCGGACCTGGCTGACGGAGTCGAAATAGAGGTCGGGTGTCGCCTGCAGCCTGGCGAGGAGCTCGGGGACCCGCCAGCCGGCGCCCGCATAGGCATCCGTGACGATGCGCTTGTGCTGGGCGGTGTCGCGGTGGTCGAAGCCGTCGACCATCGGACCGCGGAAGATGAACGCGACCATCGCCCGGCCCGTGGACGGATGGATCGACACGAGCCTGCCGGGCGTGTTGTGCATCAGCACGTCGTGCGGATGGTCGGCCGGCTCGTCCAGCGGCATCGTCGCCACCCAGACGCCCATGTGCCGCACGAACTCGCGCTCGGGACCGAAGACGAGCCGGCGCACCGCGGAGTGCAGGCCGTCGGCGCCGACGAGGAGATCGAAGCGGCGCGGAGCCGCCTGCTCGAACGTGACGTCGACGCCGCTCGCGTCCTGCGACACCGACGTGACGGTGTCGTCCCACAGCAGCTCGGCGTCGCCGCGGGCGGCCTCCTGCAAGATCGCGGCGAGGGCGCCACGGGGAAGCTCGACCTCGCTGTTGCCCGCCGCGCTCTTGGAGCTCGGCATGGGGACGCGGCCGGCGGGACGGCCCTTGGCGTCGATGACGAGCATCGAGGTGGCGTGGGTGGCGGCGGCCCGCAGCTGGGGCATGATGCCCAGCTGCTCGGCCACGGGCAGCGCCGGGCCTCGCACGTCGACCGGATTGCCGCTGGAGCGCAGGCCGCTCGCGCGCTCGACGATCGTGGGCCGGAACCCGCCGCGGGCCAGGAAGTGGGCGAGTGTCGGGCCGGCCACGCCGGCGCCAGAGATGAGGACGGTGGGAGGAGTCATGCCACCACGATAGCTGCATCCAGTGCAGAATTGCAATGAGTGCGAGTCGGCAGTTGATGCGGTACGATGTCGGCATGAGCTTGCGTGACCGCAAACGCGCCCGAGTCCGGCAGTCCCTCGTCGACGCCGCGACCGAGCTGTTCGAGCGGGACGGTTACGAGCGCACGACCGTGGCCGACATCGCCGCAGCGGCGGACATCGGCACGCGCACGTTCTTCAGCTACTTCGCGAGCAAGGAGGAGCTGCTGTTCCCCGAAAGCGACCGCCGGGTCCAGGCGACGGTCGACGCGATAGCCGCCCGCGACTCGGAGGACACGCCGGTCGAGGTGCTGATCCGCGCTCTGTATCTGACCGGCGTCGACAGTGACGACCTGACCGACCGGCTGGCGGCGTTACGGCTGCGGCTGATCCGGGAGGTGCCGGCGGTGCGGGGGCGGGCGCTGCAGATCCAGTTGGACGCCCAGCAGCAGATCGCGGCGCATCTGGCCGAGGCGTTCCCGGAACAGCTGGACCGGGTCAGGGCGGGGGCGTTGGTCGGGGCTTTCGTCGGGGCGGTGACCGGGGCGGTGCAGGTGGTGATGGAAGACCTGCCGGCGCATCACGACCCGAAGGAGATGCGGGCGGCGGTGGAGGAGGCGACCGGCGTGGCGCTGCGGCCTTGGATGACGACGCGGCCTCACTAGGCGCCGATGGGGGTGCGGGCAACATCGTCGCCTCGCACGCCGCCGGGCCAGCACGCCGGGCCAGCACGTCGAGCCAGCACGCCGACGCAGCACGCCGGCCAGCGCGTCGGGCTAGCAGGTCGAGGCAGCACGCCGGGCCAGCGCGTCGAGCCAGCGCGTCGGCGTACTGGCAGGTCGAGGCAGCACGTCGAGCCAGCACGCCGGGCCAGCATGCCGAGACAGCATGCCGAGACAGCGCGTCGAGGCAGCACACCGAGGCCAGCACGTCGAGCTAGCAGGTCGAGGCAGCACCCCGGGCCAGCACCCCGGGCCAGCGCGTCGAGGCAGCCGGGTGGAAGCGAACCGCGCCGGACGGGTGACCTGGGGAGGGCGGTCGGGCATGATCGTGGCACAGTGGCACGAGTACGGGAACAGTACGGAAAACGGACAAGGGGGACGAGCGATGAACAGCTTCTTCGACAGGGTGAAGGACCTCGCCGACCAGCACGACGACAAGGTTGACGCCGCGCTGGAGAAGGTGGGCGACATCGTCGACGACAAGACCGGCGGCAAGCACACTGAGCACATCGAGAAGGCCGTCGACGCCGCGCAGCAGCACACCGGGGGCGGGGACTCCACCAAGCAGTGAGCGGAGGTCAGCCGGCGGCCTTCTTCGCGGCGGAGTAGGCCAGGTGCAGGAAGTCGGCGCCGGCGATCGCGGACGCCACGGCCATGCCGAACCGGGTCGCGCGGGGGGCGAACACGAGGCCGGCGCCGAGGCCTGACGCGACCCAGACCGCGGTGCAGAACGGGCAGGTCAGGAGCTCGCCGAGGGCGTGCTGGACGCCGTGGCCGCGGGGGGTCTCGTTGACCTCCGCGGAGCCCGCGGCGCTCTCGAACTGGGTGACGGGGGCGCGCAGCGGGCTGGTGACGGCGTCCTTGGTGATGAGCCGGGACAGCTTGTGGGTGGCGACCGCCAGCAGGGCCACGTCGGCCGGTGCGGGGCGCTCGGGGAGCCGCTTTCCCGTGAGTTTGGCAACACCGGCGGCCGTGGCGACGGCGGCGCCGAAGACGGCCATGACGGTGGCGTACCCCCGCAGCGGACGCTCATCGGGCGCCTTCCGCGCGTAGGTGGCCGCGGTCCGGACATCGATGTCTGCCATGGATTGGCAGCTACCCGGACCGTCCGAGCCGCAAACCAGGTGATCGTCTCGGGTACGATGGGTCCGCACCGTCGGCCCCCGCGCCGCGACCACCACTGTCAGCGCCGGGCAGGACGACCCCTCAGACGTTCGGAGACTTCATGGCGGTCCGCCGCCTCATCCCTGCATCCTCGTCGGCGACCTTCGCCGATCTCGGCGTCCCGGCACCGCTCGTCGCCGCGCTCGCCGCCAGCGGCGTGACCGAGCCGTTCCCGATCCAGACGGCCACGCTGCCGGACGCGATCGCCGGTCGTGACGTGCTCGGGCGGGGTCGCACCGGCTCCGGGAAGACGTATGCGTTCGTGCTGCCGGTGCTGATCCGGCTCGCCGCGAGCCGGGCACCGCGACGCCCCGGACGCCCCCGGGCGCTGGTGCTCGTGCCGACCAGAGAGCTCGCGACGCAGGTCGAGGCCGCGATGGCCCCGCTCGCGCAGGCACTGTCGCTGCGCACGCAGGTCGTGTTCGGCGGCGTGGGGGCCAACCCGCAGATCGCCGCGTTGCGTGCCGGGGTCGACGTGCTCGTCGCCTGCCCCGGGCGGCTCGACGACCACGTGCGGTCCGGTCACGCGCGCCTCGACGACATCGAGGTCACCGTCCTGGACGAGGCCGACCACATGGCCGACCTGGGCTTCCTGCCGGTGGTCCGCCGGCTGCTCGACGCGACGCCCGCCGACGCGCAGCGCCTGCTGTTCTCGGCGACGCTCGACGCCGGCGTCGACGTGCTCGTCCGCCGCTACCTGAGCGACCCGGTCACGCACAGTGTCGACCCGGTGGCGGCGCCGCCGGTGGACATGACCCATCACGTGCTGCACCTGCGGGACGAGGACCGGTTCCCGGTGCTGGTCGAGCTGACCGCCGCGCCCGGGCGGACCGTGGTGTTCACGCGCACGAAGCGCGGCGCGAAGACCCTCGCGCGCAAGCTGGTCGCCGCGGGTGTGCCGGCCGTGGAGCTGCACGGCAACCTGGCGCAGAACGCCCGCGACCGGAACCTGACCGCGTTCTCCGACGGCAGCGCCCGCACGCTGGTCGCGACCGACATCGCCGCGCGGGGCATCCACGTCGACGACGTCGCGCTGGTCATCCACGCCGACCCGCCGGCGGAGCACAAGGCCTACCTGCACCGGTCGGGTCGCACGGCCCGGGCGGGTGCCAGCGGCACCGTGGTCACGCTGATGACCGACAAGCAGACCGGTGACGTGCGGCAGCTGGCCCGCGAGGCCGGGATCAAGCCGACGATCACCAGGCTGCGCCCCGGCGACTCGCTGCTGACCGAGCTGGCCCCGGGCGTGCGCACGTTCCACGAGCCGCCCGCCGAGCCGGTCACCGTCCCACGGCAGCAGGGTCGCGCCAGGGTCGAGGACGGCACCGACACCCCGCGCACCGCGGGTCGCCGCCGTTCGGGTCGCCGCCGTGGAGCGGGCAGCGCGGCAGAAAGTGCCACAAGCCCAAGCGTCGCCGGTACGATCACAGCCTCCGCCTCCCCCACCCGCCGCGGCACCGCGCTCGCCGCGGAAGGCCCCGGCCGGACCGGACGCCGGGGCGGGAGCGCGCGCGGCGGCGAGCCGAAGGCACGCGGCGGCGAGGAAGCGACGGCCCGCGGCGGCGCCGCGGCGGCACGCCGGAGCGGGGAAGCCACGGCGACCCGGGGTGGCGACACCACGGCACGCCGAGCCGGAGACGGCACCGGCCGCCGGAGCGGGGACGCCACGGCAAACCGGGGCAGCGACACCACGGCACGCCGAGCCGGGGGCGAGGCCGGCGACGCGGGCAGCGGTCGCCGGCACGGACGGCGCCCCGCCACCCACCGCGAAGGGCAGCGAGAGGGCCAGCGGGAGACCGCGGCCGGCGGAGGCGCCCCGAAGACCGGAGGCACCGCGGCGACCGCACGGCCGTCCGGCGCCGCGGCGTTCTCCGCGCAGACCAGGGTCGGCCGCAGAAGCGGACGCTGAGCAGCCCCCGGCCGACGTGCCGGGGGCCCAAACGGTACACAAGCAAAGCCGTACACAAGCACCAGCGAAACGGCGAACAGCGCAACCGGTACACCGGCGGAACAGCGCAAACCAAAATCGCCGGCAGAACGGCGCAACCAGGAAACGCCGGCGGATCAGCGCAAACCAGCAACTCCGGTGGAACGGCACAACCGGTACACCGGCGGAACAGCGGACTCAGACGGGCAGGCCCCAGCGGACCAGCACCCGCTCCGCGCGTGACGGGTCGACCTTCACGGACACCCGCTGCCCGATCCCCGCCTGCGCCGACGCGTGCAACGGCAGCATCGTCTCGACGGTCACCGGGTAGGGCGGCTTGCCGGCGTGCTCGACCAGCAGGTTCAGGCGCACCAGCGGCACCATGTTGATCCGCGTGCCGGTGTCGACCAGCCCGAGGATCGTCGCCGCGCCGGGTGTACCGATCTGCTCCAGCTCCAGGTTCGCGGTCTGCGCCTGCATGCTGAGCTGGGCCTGCTGCATCTGCGCCATGCCGGCGCGCATCTGGGCGGCCGGGTCGTAGGTCGCGTCGACCGCCCGTGCCTGCTGGTTCAGCCGGCGCAGGTCACCGAAGAGGCCCACGGGGGTCAGACCTGACCGAACAGGTTGCCGTAGTGCACGGCGAGCTGGGTGTCGCCACGCATGCGGGCCGGCCAGCCGGCCGCGGCCTCGTCCCACGAGGAAGCGGGCACGCCGAAGGACTGCGCCTTCAGCACCACGCCGTCGGCGTTGAGGCCCTCCTGCGAGGCGGCCTTCGAGATGCGGGCGTACATCACCAGGTCGACGCCGGCGATCGGCGCGAGCCGCGGGTCGTCGGCGGCGATACCGGTCGCGACCGGGGCACCGTAGGCGTTGGCGGCGCCGTAGCCCTGCATGCCGTAGGTGGCCTGCTGCTGGGCCGCGTAGGCCTGCGCGGCGGCGCTGGTCTGCTGGGCCTGGGCGACCATGCCCGGCGCGGCGGCGGCGACGTTCCGCATGTCCTTGAACTGCTTGAAAAGTCCCATGATTCCCTCATCTGCATCGGTGTCCCGCATGACGGTAGGGATCCGGTTCGGCGCCCGGCGTCAGGAAAGCGATCGACTCTCTGTCACCAAACCGCACCGTGCCCTGCACCACAGAACCTCAGGACCCCGAGGCGGCCGCCGACGGTGCAGGACATGGCACGAGCCCGCTCCGAGTCCGCCCGGCAGATCGCCGAGCTGCTCAAGACCGCCCGCGAGGCGCTCGGGCTGAGCCTGGCGTTCATGACCCGCCTGGACGAGACGACCCAGCACCTGGAGGTCGTGGAGTCGGCGCTGCCGATGCTGTTCCGCGACGGCACGACCCGCCCCCGGGCCAACTCGTTCTGCCAGAGCATCATGGACGGCCGGCTGCCGGCGGTGATCCCGGACGTCACCAAGTTCCCGGAGGCGATGAAGCTGCCGGCGGCGAGGATGCCCCGCCTGCGCAGCTACGTGTCGGTGCCGGTGGTGCTCAGCGACGGCACGGTCTACGGCACGTTCTGCGCGGCCGGGTTCGGGGCCGACAAGCAGCTGTCGAAGCGTGACAAGGCGCTGATGGAGGTGCTGTCGCAGGCGGCCGCGCTGGTCGTCGAGCCGGACTTCCGCCGGCGCCAGCTGCACGCGGAGATCGGCGGCCGGCTCGGGCCGGTCATCGAGGCGGGCGGGCCGCAGGTGGTGCTGCAGCCGATCGTGGACGTGGCGACGGGCCGGCGGATCGGGGCGGAGGCGTTGAGCCGCTTCCCGCAGGCGTGGCAGCGCCCGCCGGACGTGTGTTTCGCCGAGGCGCACGAGATCGGCGTCGGCGACCGGCTGGAGGTCCTCGCGCTGCGGAAGGCGGCGGAGCATCTGGCCGGCGTGCACGGGTACGTCGCCATGAACATCTCACCGGGCACGCTGCTGACGCCGCAGTGCCTGGACCTGCTGGGCCGCCTGCCGCTGGACCGGATCGTGCTGGAGCTGTCGGAGCACCAGCCGGTCGAGGACTACGACCTGCTGAAGCAGGCGCTCGCCCCGCTGCGCGGCGGCGGGATGCGGCTCGCCGTCGACGACGTCGGTGCGGGGTTCTCATCGCTGCGGCACATCGTGCTGACCCAGCCCGACGTCATCAAGCTCGACCGCAGCATCGTCACCGGCGTCGGCACCGACCAGGTGCTGCGCGTGCTCACCCGGTCGCTGGTCGACCTGGCCGCCGGGTGCGGCGCCACGGTCGTCGCGGAGGGGGTGGAGACCGAGGCCGACGCGCTCGCGCTCGCCGGCCTCGGGGTCCACTACGGTCAGGGCTGGTTCTTCGGGCGCCCCGGGGTCCCCGCCGCGCTGCGGCCCAGCTATGCGCTGAGGCAGCCGATCCTGGACGCGCCGACGGCCACGTCGTCGAACCAGAGGGTGTCGTCGCCGACGCCGTAGCTCTCCCAGCCGAGCCGCAGGTCGCTGACCCGCGGCGCCCATGCCTTCGACAGCCACTGCTGGTCGATGTCGGCGGTCGGCACCCCGTCGACCTGCAGGCCGGGCACGGCGGTGCCGTTGAGCCACGTCGTGAGCAGCCCGCGGCCGTCGACCATGAACTCCACGCAGTTCCACTGCCCGGTCGGCAGCGGGCGGCTCTGCGCGACACCCGACGGGCTCTGCGCCGGCAGGGTCGCGTCGTCGGACTCACGGTTCCACTGCAGGGCGCTGTTCTGCCCGCCGAGGCGCAGGTCCTTGCCACCGTCGGCGTTGTCCTTCAGCGCCGCGAACGCCACGTGCGCGGCCGGCAGGGCCGTCGTGTGACGGACGTACATCCGCCCGTACCACACCGAGCCCAGCCCGCTGAGGTCCTTGGTGGGCCACACGTAGACGTGGTTGCAGTAGCCCGCCTTCCCGTCGATGCGGACCGACTTGCTGCCGCTGTGCACGACCGCGGTGTCGACGGTGGCCGTGCCGGTGCCGGAGCAGTTGGCGTTGGAGACGCTCCACGCGCCGGACACCCCGCCGCTGGTCTGGCTCTCGAAGCCATCGCAGAAGGCGGCGCCGGTGCAGCCGGCGGGCGGCGGACCCGACGACGTGGACGCCGACGGCGAGACCGACGCCGAGGCGGACGGCGACGTGGGCGGCGGGTTCTGCCCGTTGGCGCTGCAGCTGAGCTGCGGTGCGCTGCCCGTGGCGCCGTTCACCAGCATGCCGAAGCTGGTGCTGCCACCCGCCGGGACGGTGCCGTTCCAGCTCACGTTGGTCGCCGTGACGGCGGCGCCCGACTGGGTCACCGTCGCGTTCCAGCCCTGGCTCACCTGCTGCCCGCCGGTCCAGCTCCACCCGACGCGCCAGCCGTTGACCGGTGCGGTGCCGGAGTTGGTCACTTTGACGTCGGCCTGGAAGCCGCCCTGCCAGCTGTTGGTCACCTGGTACGTGGCGGCGCACCCGGCGTTGCCGGCCGGCGGCGGTGAGCTGGACGTGGAAGGCTTGGGAGAGGTGGACGCCGATGCCGAGGTCGACGGGCCGGGGCCGGTGGTGCCGACGCCGGTCACCTCGCCGTTGCCGCCGTCGAACATGACGTCGGAGCAGCCGTAGAACGTCTCGGTGCTGTCGGAGCGGGACCACACCGAGTAGATGATGTGCCGGCCCGACTTGTTGGACGGCAGGCGCCCCGTCCAGTAGTAGTGCCCGTCGTTGGTGCCGGGCGAGCCGACCTGCTGCGGGTTGGTCGCCTGCAGGAACGGCGTGGACTCCAGGTCCGACCAGTTGAACTGCCGCGTCGGGTCGAAGCCGTCCTTGGTGACGTACAACGAGAACGTGCCCGGGTGCGCAGCCCAGTTACTGTAGTCGAACTCCATTGTGGAGCCTGACGTGAGGTGGGTCAGCGGCCAGTCGGACCGGTTCAGGTCGAAGCCGGAGAAGTCGTAGACGGTCGCGGCGCCGCTGCACAGCTTCCCGTCGGGGATGAACCCGCTCGTGCGGCCGGCGCCGTCGGAGCGCAGCATCGCGAACCAGTTGTAGAGCGAGTTCGGCCCGCTCTGCGCGACCGCCGCCGCGCACGCCGGGTTCTTCGGCTGGATCGCGCCGGTGGCGTTCAGGCCGTCCTTCCAGCACAGATAGGTCCGGCTGCCGGGCACCATCATCGCGCCGTGCGCGGCCGCCGGGTCCGCCGCGATGACCACCGTGCCCGTTCCGGCGACCGCCGCGGCGAGCCAGAGCGCCAGTCTTCGTCGTCGATTCATGGAACCTCTCTCCAGAAGGCATTCACTGCCCTGGATTGCACGGTGTGTGAGCGGCGCATGGCAACGAACCGGCGACCGGAGGACGTATCGACGCTGGACGGCCGTGAAACATTCACCGGATGGTCGGATATTTCGATACTTCAGGTGAACCGCTCGCGTTGAACACGTGCGACCCTCGATGCTTACCGCCATGTCGAGCACTGGACCGGCAGCGGTCCTTGAAGCGGCGGAGCTCTGCTCTGTTGCCGGCGACCACGCCGATGCCGCCCACCTGCTGGCGGAGGCCCTGATCACGGGCCCCTCAGACCCCGATCTGCTGCGCGCGCTCGCCGCGGCGCAGTTCGCGATCGGCTGGGACGGATGCGCGCTCGCCCTGCTCGCCGAGGCCCACCGGGTCGCCCCCGACGACGAGGCCGTGATCACCGACCGCAACATCGCTCTGCGCGACCACGGACGGTTCGTCCAGGCCCTCGCCGTGCTCGGCACCGCACCGCGCCGGGCGCTGCGCGCGGAGACGTACGAGGCGATGAACCTGCCGGTGCTGGCGGTCGACACCCACCCGGCCGGTCTGCGGAGCCACTGGGAGCGCACCGGCGGCCTGCTGAAGTTCCGGCGGCGGCGGCGCGAGGAGGAGCGCGTCCTCGCCGGGCTCGTCGAGGCGGCCGGCCCGCCCGCCCGCGCCGCGGTGGACATGTGCGCGCTGCTGACCCGGATCGTGAACGGCACGGCACAGGATCGCGACGCGCTCGCCGCCTGCGACGCCGCCACCGCGCACCTCGACGGCGGCCGGCGGGCCGAGGCCGCGGCCGCCCTCGCCGAGGCGCTGCGCCGCGACTCCACGCACCCGCTGCTGCTGCGCCGCGCCGCGCTGGTCGCCGAGCGGCTCGACCGGCCCGGGCCGGCGCTCGCGCTGCACCGCCGGCTCGCCGTCGACCCGAGCCCGATCCAGGTGCTGGTCCGCCAGTGCACGCTGCTCATCAGGATGCGCCGGCTGCCGGAGGCGGTGCGGTTCGCCGACAGCCTGCCGGCCGAGACCGCGCGCGCCCGGCCGCTGCGGCGGATCGTGGCGCAGGCATACCACGACGCCGGGCTGCCGGCCGCCGCGTGCGGCGCCTTCGACGCGGAGGACCCGCACCGGCTCCTGTGGTGGCGGACCGGTGGCCCGCTGCCGGCCCTGCGGCACCGGCTGCACCGCCGCGACGAGGAGGTCGTCGCGGCCTGGGCGCCGCTGTCCGTCGAGGAGGTGCTGGGCCCGCTGGCGAGCGTCCCCGCCGCGGAGCTCATGGACGCGGCCGCCCACGCCGCCGGCGTCCTGGACCGGGCCCAGCGGGCCGAGGCGCGGGCGGGTCAGCCGGCCGCGATCGACGTGCTCGCCGCCGGCGGGCAGGATCCGCAGCTCGTCAAGGAGCTTGCGGTGCGGCTGTTCCTCGACGACCGCGAGGAGGAGACCCTCGCCCGCCTCGACGACGTCGTGGCGGCGGACCCCGACGACATCGACGTGGTCGACGGGCGGGTCGCCGCGCTCGCCTGGCTGGGCCGCCCGAGGACGGCCGTCGAGCTCCTGGAGGCGACGGCGCCGGCCGTCCGTGCCACGTTCCCCGTCCGGGAGCAGGAGTCGACGCTCTTCGAGCAGTACCGGCTGTGGGCCCTCGCGCTGGACGCGATCGGGCCGGCGGCGACCGTGCCACAGCGGCTGCGCGCCCGGCGCCGCGCGCTCTGGTGGCGCACCGGTGGTCCATTGTGGATGGTCCGGCGGCGCATGCGCGGCGGGGACCGGGCCGCCCTCGCCGCCTGGCGGACCGGCACCGTCCCGCTGCTGTCCACACTGGACGTCTCGGTCCCTGCGGCCGACCCGGCCGCGCGGTCCATCCTCGACAGTTACGCCCTGGACGTCGAGACCGCCACGTTGCTGTGGAACCGTGTCAACATCGTGGCCCGGCTCACCGCCGGCTACCTGGCGACCGCGGCCGCGTTCCTCGTCCTCTCCGCGGCCGCGGACAGCAAGGTCGTCGGTGCTGTCGCCGCGGCCGCGGCGTACCTGCTGCTGAACCGGATCCTGTTCCGCTTCACCCGGGCCGACGACCGCCGGGTCGTCCTCACCCGGGCGGTGCCGCTGATCGCCGGGTTCGCGCTGGCCGGGACCGTGCTGTACCGGGGCCACGACGGCTGGACGGCGGTCGCCGGTGCCACGCTCGGCGCCGTCGCGGCGATGGGCACCGTCCGGCTCGCCGTGGCGGCCGCGTGCCGGCTCGTCGCGGCGTGGGCGATGCGCCGGCACCGGCGGGGCACGCCGCGGGCCGTCGCGCTGACGGAGACCCTCGCGATGCTCGGCGAGCTGCGGCAGCACGGGCGGCGCAACGACCTGCAATGGCGGCGGTTCTGGGTGGAGCGGCTGGAGCGGATCGCGTACGCCGTCGAGCACGACCTCCCGGCGTCGTTCGGGCTCGTCGACCCGGACACGCACCGGCAGCTCGCCGACGGCGGGCGGGGGGCGGCCAGGGCGGTGCGGCAGTTGAAGTTCCTCGTCGCCGCGCCCGCGTCCGCCGACGCGTGGCGGCGGGTCGAGGAGGTGCTGCGGCACAACGCGGGGGCCCTCGCCACCGGCGAGCTCGGCCGGCTGCGGCGCGCCGCGGCGGTCGCGGTGCCGGCGCCGGTGCGGCGCGGCGGGCGGGCGGTCGCGGCGGAGGTCCTGCGGGTCGCGCTGTTCGCCGGCCTGCCGCTCGCGGCGGTCTACGCGGCGCAGCCGTGGCTCAGCTTCTCCGGAGCGATGCACGACTGGGCGAAGGTGATCGGGTTGGCGTGGGCGCTGCTGTACGTCCTGCTGCACCTCGACCCGACGCTGCGGGAGAAGCTCGGCACGGTCCTGGCGGTGCTGGGCCAGGGTCAGGCGCCCGTCGAGGAGCGGCCCGAGGCGCTGGCACGTTTCCGTGATTCGGCGAGATCAGCGGCTCCGTAATGTTTGGTGCATCGCAAGGAACACTTCGCGAACCACCGACATACGTGCGACCCCAGCAGCGGTGCCGGTCAGCCTGAAACATGGCGGGCCGGCACTGACTCGTGCCGGCCCGCCACTTTCAGGAAGAACTCACACGGTGTACGGGATCCGCAGCGTCGACTGGTTGCCGTTGGCGGCGGACGCGTCGATCCGGACCGTGGTCGCGGCGTTGCCGATCGCGTTCCAGACCTCCATGCGGACACAGCCGTTGCTCATCGCGCCGAGGCTGCCGGAGGAGGACGACAGGCCCACCGCCTGCGTGTACGTCTCCGTCCCCGGCACCGGGTCGGTGGCGAAGTACCGGTAGGTCTCCACCCGCTCGTCGCTGCCGTTGTTGGTGAGGTCGTACGACACCCGGACCTGGATGCCCTGCCCGACGGTGCTCCCGGCGTCGACGTACAGCGTGAACGCGGTCGCCTGGCCGTTCGTGCTGCCGGTGATGCCGCACTTGGTGTAGGTCACCGGGTTGTGCGGCGTGCCGTCCCAGTTGCCGTTGGCGGCGCTGACCGTCTGGGTGCCCGCGGCGGTCCCGGCGGTCGTGTTGAGCGCCGGCCCGCTGCGCAGGTAGAACAGGTTCGACCCGACCGGCGGCTGGGACGACGGCGGCTGCGACGACGGGGGCTGCGACGACGGGGGCTGGGACGACGGCGGCTGCGAGGTGGGCGGCTGCGACGTCGGCGGGTTGCTGGTCCCGCCGCCGCCGACCCACGTGAACGCACCGGTCGTGGCGGTCTTGCCGGCGGGCACGGTCAGCGTCCGGCCGTCGGAGAACGTCACGGTGAGCGGTGAGCCGGTCAGGTTCGACGCCACGTAGGTCTTCGCGCCGTTCTTGGTGAACACCGCGTAGAGCGGCGTGTTGGCGGTGACCGACGTGTCGACCTGGCCGAGCGCGGCGAGGTTGCGCAGCCAGTGGAACGTGTGCGCCTTGCTCTCGCCCTCCTCCGGGGTGTAGCCGGAGTTGGCCCGGAAGTTCGCCAGCGCGGTGTCGCCGTTGCCGAGGGCCTGGAAGGACCACAGCACGTCCTGCCAGACGGTCGGCGGGCCGCCGTTGTTGGTGACCATCTCGTTCCAGTTGACGCTGTTGTAGGCCGGCTTGTAGCCCATGTACAGCGAGCCGCCGGTGATGGGCAGCATGTTGATGCCCTGGATCATCTCCGGCTCGGCGGAGAACCAGGTGGCGTACGCGCCGCCGTCGCCCCAGACCATGCCGACGGTGTTGTGCGCGAACGTCGACGGGAAGTTCTGGTTGGACGAGTCGAACCAGTACTCCTGGATCGCCTGCGCCTGGGTCGTGTAGATGTACAGGCCCGCGTCGCGCACGGCGGTGTTGCCGGTCGCCTGGCCCCACTGGATGAGGGCGTTGGCGAAGTTCATGCCCTCCGAGGACGACTCCTGGTTGTTGCCGGCGCCGAACGCTCCGTGCCCGGAGGCCCAGTCGTGGCCCGCGTAGATGTCGAAGTCCCGCAGGAACGGGAACATCGTGTCGTTGCGGTCGGGGTTGTTGGCGTCCCGGATGAGCAGGTTGACCATGCTGCCGTAGGCGTTGCTCGCCGCCCACGCCGGGTCGAACTTCGCCAGGGTCGCGGCCGCGGCGATGTAGTAGCCGTAGTGGAAGTGGTGGTCGTTGAGCTCGCTGTCGGAGCCGTACGACGCGGGGTAGCCGATCAGCGTGCCCCAGTTGGCGTCGTAGACGAACAGTCGGGTCGCCTCGCCGGGGCTGGCGGTGAACCAGTTGGTGAGGCGGGTGCGGATCGCGTTGAGCAGCGCGTCGCGCTGGGCGGTGCGGCCGAGCTGGTCGGCGATCTCGGCGAGGCGGGCGGCGCGGCCGACGCCCTTGCCGGTCCAGTAGGTGTCGTCGCCGAAGCCCGCCAGGGGGTCGCCGGAGGCGGCCTGGTCGAGGTAGCCGCCAAGCGTGGCCAGGTCGGCCCCGCTGCTGTCGGCGACCGCGGGGATCTCCGGCAGGACACCCTGGTACTTCGTGCCGGTGGTGAACGACGAGACGCCGGTGAGCGTCTTCATCGGCCCGCGCGCCGAGACGTAGGTCTGCGCGATGGGCGTGGCGCCGGTGAGGTTCTTCCACTGGTGCGGGTAGAGCGACACGACGGTGCCGCTGCCGCTGCCCTCACGGGCGGTGGTGGTGAACGCGTAGGTCGCGTTGACCGTGCTCGCGCCGGCGTTGTACGCCCAGCTGACCCGCGTGCCGGTCACGTGGTTGTGCGCGTAGGTGCCGTACGTGTTGGCGAGCGCCGTCCGGTCGGCCGCCGGGGTGGACGTGGTCGTCGGCAGCAGCGCCACCGAGTAGTAGTCCTTGCCGGCGAGGGTCGAGGTGATGGTGCTGCCGCTGACGGTCCAGGTGGCCCCGGTCGGCGCGTAGGCGACGAAGTCGTGGCCGCGGACGGTGAAGCCGATCCGGGCGCCGCTGTTGCTCCACACGGCGGGCGGGCCGCCGAAGGTCAGCTGGGCGCTGCCGCCGCTGGTGCGGGCGTAGACGAAGGGCAGGCCGTGGCCGATCGTGGCGCGCAGGGTGCGGGCGCCGTCGGACCAGTAGGGCGTCACCGTCCAGTCGGTCCAGCCGTCGACCTTGGTGTCCGGGGAGTTGAGGCCGGCCACGCCGAGGGTGAAGTCGGTCGTGTACGGGTAGTGGTACTCCCCGACGCCGGTGGCGGTGCCGGAGATCGCGGCGTCGGTGGTGTAGCTGACGCCGAGCCCGTTGTTGGCGGGCTTGAACGCCATCGGGTGCGCGTTGAGCGGCTCGGAGTAGCTGCAGTTGAACTTCTTGAACAGCAGCGACGACCACCAGTCGTTGGTGGGGACGGCGCCGGCTGGGGCGTTGGCGGTGACCCACTGGCGCGGGTTGGTGCCGATCGATCCGCAGCCGGCGGGCGGTGCCTGACCGGCGGGGCGGGTGGTGGCGTAGCTGCCGGAGCCGAGCGTGTCGGCGGCGGCGCTCTGCAGGGCGACGAAGGTGACGGCGGAGGCGACGAGCGCGAGTGCGGCGGCGCCGGTGAACAAGGGTCGGCCTCGGGTAAGGCGCATCGGGTGGGACTCCGATCAGAAGTGGGCGGCTTCCTGGGGTCCCTGGTGATTTTGGGGAATCGATCTGACCAATGTCAATGGTCAACTTCTGAGAGCGCTCTCAAACAGCGCTCTGAGCTGCTAATTCATTCTGAGAGCGCTTCCCGCCAATGGATCAGCAGGACGTGCAGCGCGGCGACGGTGCGGCGCCAGGAGGCGTCGACGTCGCGCGGGTCGTTGAAGCCGCCGCGGGCCTCCAGGTCGACGAAGCCGTGCAGGGTGCTGCGCAGCAGGCGCACGGCGTCGGTGGCGTCGGGCTCCTCCAGGCCGTAGCCGCGCAGCATCCCGTAGGTCAGCTCGATCCCCCGCCGCGCGGCCGAGACGTCCGCCGCCGGGTCGACCGGCGCCTGCAGCGCCGCGTAGCGACCCGGGTGGGCGCGGGCGTAGCCGCGGTAGGCGTCGGCGAACGCGACGAGCGCGTCCCGGCCGGACCTGCCGGCGACCGCCGGGGCGAGCAGGTCGGCGAACTCCGCCGCGGCGAGGAGCGCCACCCGCGAGCGCAGGTCCCGCAGCCCGCGCACGTGCGAGTAGAGGCTGGCGTCCTTGACCCCGAAGTGCCGCGCGACCGCCGACACCGTCACGCCGTCGAGCCCGGCCTCGTCGGCGAGGTCCGCGGCGGCCCGGGTCACGAGGTCGGTGGTGAGCCCTGCGCGTCTCATCCTAGCCACAATAGTCAGTTGCCTAGGGTCATTAGGCGTCGGTACCGTCGGCTGCGTGAGACCACTGACCGAGACCGACATCCGCGCGTCGTTCGTCAACTGCTCCAAGGGCGAGGCGAAACGCATCGCGCTCCCCCGTGACCTGGCCGACCGGCCCTGGCCCGACCTCGACTTCCTCGGCTGGCGCGACCCGGGCGCGCTGGACCGTGCCTACCTGGTCGCGCCGGGCGGCGGCGACGCCCTCGTCGGCGTCACGCTGCGCATCGCGGCCCAGCAGCGCGGCTTCCTGCACCGCAACATGTGCTCGCTGTGCCTGACCACCCACCCGGGCAACGGGGTGTCGCTGATGACCGGCCGCCGCGCGGGCGAGGCGGGCCGCAAGGGCGACTCGGTCGGCTCGTACATCTGCAGCGACCTGGCCTGCTCGCTCTACGTGCGCGGGCTGCGCACCCCGGACGCCGGCGGGCCGCGGGAGACGCTCTCGGTGGACGAGAAGGTCGAGCGGACCCGCGGCAAGCTCGACGCCTTCCTCGCCCGCATCCTGTAGCGAGCACCAGCCCTGTAGCGAGAGCCGGCCTGTGGCTAATTAGAACCAGCCCTGCCGTTTGGCCCAGCCGAGCAGGGTGCCGGACATGACGACCATGATGACGAGGACCGCGATCAGGTGCGGCCACCGCGTGTGGTCGCTGACGATGAGGTTCATGCCGAGCACCGACGACAGCGCGGTGATCGGCAGGGTCACCGCGGCGATCACGGCGAGCCGCTCCGCGGCGATCGTCATCTTGGTCTCCGTCCGCGCCTGGTAGAACTCGATGACGCCCTGCAGGTACTCCCGCTCGCCGTCGGCCACCGACCGGACCCGGTTGAACTGGTCGACGATGTCGATGATCGAGTGCTCGTCCCGCTGGTCGCGGGACAGCGTCGCCATCCGGCCGTAGATCTCGCCCCCGAGCGCGGCCATCGTCCGTACCGCGAGCAGCCCGTGCCGGACCTGCACCGTGCCTGACCGGATGACCCGGATATCCATGCGGGCACGATCGCACACCCCGCCGGCGCCGTCACCGGCCGTCGTAGGCGGCGACGACCGCCCCCTGCGCGTCGGTGGCGACGCCGTTGACCTTCCACCCGTCCCCCGCCGGGACCCCGTTGACCCACGCGACGCGCAGCTGCGGGTGGGCGCTCCAGCGCGCGGATCCGCGGCCCGTCGCCCCGGGCGCGCCCAGGGTCACCGCGGCGGCCGGGCCGACGTAGACGGACACGACGATCTTGGTGCCGCCGGCCTCGTCGAACTCGTGGCGGCCGCCGTAGAAGCCGATGTCGAACGGCGGGCGGGCGAAGCGGCCGAGGCCGCGCACCTCAGTGGGTGCGCCGGTGCCGTGGTCGCTGCCGGCGACGAGCCCGGCGCCGCGCTCGTCGCCGCTGAACCACAGCACGAGCCGGCCGCCGTCGGCGAGCGTCACACCGGTCCGCATGAGGTCACCGATCTGGACGGAGGTGTCGGCGATGACGACCTCGCCGTCGCTGCGCTGGACCTGGCCGCCGGTGGCGACGACGACCCCGGCGGCGTCGCGGGCGGTGAACCCGAGATCCGGTGTGGGCCCGCCGACCGCGCCGGTCGGCTGGACCGCGACCCCGGCGCGCCGGACCCAGAAGATCGTCGCGTCCGGCATCCCGGGCAGTTCGGCGGTGCTCGCCTGCGTGCGCTGCCCGTCCGCGGTGAGCTCGACCCGCAGGCCGGCGCCGTGGACCACGCCGTAGTCGACAATGCCGCCGTGCCGGTCGTCGAGCTCCAGGATCGTGGAGAACCCGCCGACCGGCGGCACGGTGATGCCGCCGCCGAGCCTGCGGTAGGTCCCCTTGGCCGGGTCGTGCAGCGCCGAGTACAGGCCGTTCATGTCGTCGCCGCTGTAGCGCAGGACGAGCTCCTCGCCGGTGCCGTAGGCGACGCCGGTGCGCACGACCGGCCCGGTGCCCCGCAGCTCGGTGTCGCCGGCCAGCTGCGTCGGTGCCGCCGCGGCGGCGCTCAGCGTGGGTGCGGCGGCGCTCAGCGAGGGCGCGGGCAGCGGGGCGGGTCCGGCCGGCGCGCCCGCCAGGGCGGTCATCGTCGCGGCGACGGACACCAGTACAGTGGCCGCGAACGTGAACAGTCCGGTGAAGCGGCGCCGGCGGGCCCGCTGCCGGACCTGGGCGAACGTCACCCGGGGCGCGAGGTCGGCGGTCTCGTCGCGCATCGCCCGACGGAGCTCCTCGATGCTGCGCATCACCGCGCCTCCTTCATCTCATACGTCGTCTCGTCTGCCGCGATCCGCAGCTTGCGCAGTGCCCGCGCGTTGGTGCTCTTGACGGTGCCGAGGGCCACGCCGAGCTCGTCGGCGGTCTGCTGCTCGGTGAGGTCCAGGTAGTAGCGGCAGACGATCACCGCCCGCTCCCGTCGCGACAGCGTCTGCAGGGCCCGGGCCACCCCGTCCCTGACGACCACCCCGTCGGCCGGGTCCTGTTCCGCGCGGCGGGGCTCCGGCACGTCCGGCGTCGGCCGTTCCCGCAGGAACCGCCGCCGCCACCAGTCGTTGTGCAGGTTCACCAGGATCCGGCGGGCGTAGCCGTAGGCGTCGTCGCCGGCGACGCGGGACCAGGCGGTGTACGTGCGCACGAGGGCCTGCTGGGTCAGCTCCTCCGCCTGCGCGGCGTCCCCGGCGAGCAGGTACGCGACCCGGTACAGCCGGGCCGCGCTGGCATGCATGAAGCTGACGAACCGGTCGTCGTCGTTCTCGGGCCGCTGCATGCACTCAATACTCGGCAGCCGCCCGGAAGGTTCTGCGGCGACGCCACGAAGCTCAGGCGTCGGGGAGCGTGAAGGAGAACGTCGCGCCGCGGCCCGGCTCGCTCTGCGCCCAGACCCGGCCGCCGTGGCGGTCGACGATGCGCTGGACGGTGGTCAGGCCGATGCCGGTGCCGGGGAAGTCGCTGCTGTCGTGCAGCCGGCCGAAGGGGCGGAAGAGCTGGTCGGCGCGTTCGGCGGGGAAGCCGGCGCCGTTGTCGCGGACGTAGAACGCCGGCGGCGAGCAGCCGATCTCGATCCGCGGGGACGCGGTGCGGCCGGTGAACTTCCACGCGTTGCCGACCAGGTTGATCAGGACGGCGCGGACCAGCTCGCCGTCGCAGGAGGCCCGCATCCCGGGCGCGACGGTCACCTCCACCTCCCGGTCCGGGTCGCGCTGGCGCAGCTCGTCCACGACGTCGGTGGCGAGCGCGGTCAGGTCGACCGCGGCGCGCTGGATCTGGCCGCGGTTGGCGGAGGCGAGCTGCAGCAGCGCGTCGATGAGCGCGTTCATCCGCTGGGCCGCCCTGTGGATGCGCAGGGCGAGGTCGGTGGGCTCCCCGCCGGTCTGCTCCTCCAGCAGCAGCTCGCTGAAGCTGATGATCGTCTGCAGCGGCGAGCGCAGGTCGTGCGAGACGGAGCCGCTGAAGGCCTCCAGCTCCCGGTTGCGCCACTCGAGCTCCTCGACGAGCTCGGCGCGGGCCTCCGCGACCTGCCGGGCGGCCCGCTCGTGCGCCGCCTCCAGCTCCCGGCGCACCAGCTCGTCGCGGATCCGCCGGTTCTGCTCGTGCAGCTGCTGCCGGCGGATGTGCGCGCGGATGTGGGCGCGCAGCGTGTTGGGGCCGTCGGCGCGGCGCACGTAGTCGTCGGCGCCGGCAGCGAGGCAGTCCAGCAGCGCGTCGCCGGCGCCCAGGCCGATGACCGGCATGTCACGCAGCCCCGGCACCGACCGGATCCGGGTGCACAGCTCCAGGCCCGCGGTCGTGTCGCCCTGCCCGTCGACCGCCAGGACCACGCACCCGGCCGGTTGCACGGCGAGCATGGCGAGGGCGTCGTCGGCGTCGGGCGCGGCGACCGGCTCGTAGCCCTCCTCCCGCAGCAGGTCCGCGGCGTGGTCCAGGAACCCACGGTCGGGGTCGACGAGCAGCACCTTGACCTGGCCGTGGAACGGGCCCTCCGGCGGCAGCGGGGTGACGGTGCTCTTGCGCAGCACGGCGGCCAGCTTGGCGAGGACCACCGCCAGGCTCTCCTGCTTGCGCACGAACGCGTCCGCGCCGGCGTCGAGGATCTGCAGCTCGGTCGCGTAGTCGTCGGCGGCGGTCAGCAGCAGGCACGGCACGTTGCGCAGCGTCGCGTCGAGCCGGACCCGGCGGATGACGGTCGCGCCGTCGATCCCGGGCAGCACCCCGTCGACGATGATCGCGCTCGGCGGGCTGGCCGCCGCGACCCGCAGCCCCTCCTCGCCGCTGGCGGCGGCGAGGACCTCGTAGCCGGCGCCGGCGAGCAGGTGCCGCAGCTCCTCGCGGAACGTGAGGCTGTCGTCGATGACCAGCACCGACGGCTGGGCGGGTGGCTCGGCACCGCGCCGCAGCAGCTCCCGGCTGCGGGCCACGACCGCGTGCGCGTCGTAGGGCTTGCCGACGTAGTCGTCGGCGCCGTGGCGCAGGCCGCGGAGCCGGTCGCTGACCTCCGCCTCGCTGGACAGCAGCAGCGCCACCACCCCGGCGTGGCCGGGATGGGCGCGCAGCGCCCGCAGCAGCTCGACCCCGTCGGCGTCCGGCAGCAGCACGTCGAAGAGCGCGACGTCGAACTGCTCGGCCTCGAACGCGGCGAGCGCGTCGGCGCCGTTGGCGCACAGCACGGTGCGGAAGCCGCCCTCCTCGAACGCCTCGTGGAGGTCCATCCGGACGGTCAGGCTGTCGTCGACGATCAGGACGGTGCTCGCCATCCGACCTTCTCCGTCAGCCCGGCCGCGATCAGGTCCGGCGGCAGGATCTCCACCGCGGCGTGCAGCGCCGCGGCCTCCTTCGGCATGCCGTAGACGACGCAGCTGCCCTGGTCCTGCGCGTAGGTGTGCGCGCCGGAGCGGCGCATCGCGAGCAGGCCTTCGGCGCCGTCGCGGCCCATGCCGGTGAGCAGCACGCCGGTGGCGCCCGCGCCGACCTCGGCGGCGACGGACTCGAAGAGCACGTCGACGGACGGGCGGCACGAGTGCCGGGGCGGCCCGGAGTTCAGGTGCAGGTGCCCACCGCGGACGATCAGGTGCCGGTCCGGCGGCGCCATCACGACCTGCCCGGCGACGGACTCGAGGCTCTCCCCTCCGCGGGCGTACCGCACGACATGGCCGGTCTGCTCGGCGAGCCACCCGGTGAAGGCCTGCGCGAACGTCTCGTTGGTGGCGAGGTGCTGCACGTACAGCAGCGGCACCGACAAGCCTCTCGGGACGCCGCGCAGCAACGTGACGATGGCGCCGGGGCCGCCCGTCGAGGCGCCGACCGCGACGAGTCTCCTGGGCATCCGAGGTGTACGGATGGCCGCCTGCACGGGTGCGGCCGCTCCCGGGGGCCGGTGCCGCGTCACGACCCGGATGCGCGACACGACCTTGACCGCGGTGCGCAGCCGCGCGCCCCACGTGTCGTCGGAGGCGTCACCGCGCGGCTTCTCCAGCACGTCGACCGCTCCGGCGGCGAGCGCGTCGTACGTGGTGAACAGCTCCTGCCGGGACGCCGAGCACACCACGAGGATCGGCGTCGGCTGGCTCGCCATGATCCGCTCGGTGGCGGCGAGGCCGCTCATCACGGGCAGGACCACGTCCATCGTGATGACGTCGGGCCGCAGCCGCCGGCACAGCTCGACGGCCTGCGCGCCGTCGACGGCCTCCCCGACGATGTCGAAGCCGTGCCGCTCGGTGAGCGCCTCGCGCAGGCACTGCCGCACCGTCGCGGAGTCCTCGACCACCAGTACCTTGATCATGGGTTCCCCACCAGGTCGCGGATGTGGCCGAGCAGCTCCTCCTGGTTGAACTCCGACTTCACCATGTACGCGCTGGCGCCGGCCTCGGCGCCGCGGCGGCGGTCCTCCGCGGACGCGCGCGAGCTGACGAGGATCGCGGGCGTCTCGCGCAGCACCGGGTCCTCGCGGGTCAGGGCGACGAACGTGAACCCGTCCATGCCCGGCATGTCGATGTCGACGAGGAACAGGGCGTACCGCCGCAGCTTGACCCGCTCGAGGGCCTCCTCGGCGGAGGCGGCGAGCTCGACCTCGTAGCCCGCCGACTCGAGGATGCTGCGCTCCAGCATCCTGGTGGTGAGGGAGTCGTCGACGACGAGGACCGGGTCGGTGCGCCCGGC
This sequence comes from Dactylosporangium sp. NPDC006015, assembly GCF_040614215.1. Classification (NCBI taxonomy): domain Bacteria; kingdom Bacillati; phylum Actinomycetota; class Actinomycetes; order Micromonosporales; family Micromonosporaceae; genus Dactylosporangium; species Dactylosporangium sp. NPDC006015. Next base: position 8,915 of record NZ_JBEXUD010000022.1, on the reverse strand, counting down.
GGCGGCGGCCTCCCGGGTGAGCGGGTCGGCGGGCTTCTCGCCGTCGGCCGCGGCGACGAGGCCGTGCGGGTCGAGCACGATCCGTGGGTTGCCCTCGGCGTCGATGGACAGGCCGTTGACCACCGCGCCGGCCGGCGCGAGCTCCGGCAGTGGCCGCACGACCAGCGCCGACGTGCCGAGCAGCCGGTCGACGCCCACCGCGAGGACCCGGCCGCCGGCGGCGATGATGACGCCGACCGCGCCGCCGTCGCCCTGCGGCTGCGCCGGTGGATCTCCGCCCGGGGTCAGCACGCGCGCGAGGGGCAGGAACGCGATGACCTGCCCCTCGTGGGCCATCGCGCCGGCCGCCGCGGCGGCGGCGACCTCGACGGCGCTCAGCAGGACGCAGGTGCGCACCGCGTCCAGCGGCAGCGACGCGAGGGTCCCGGCCGCCTCGACGACGAGCCCCGACAGCGACACCAGCGACAGCGGCACGACCAGCTCCACGGTGGTGCCGCGGCCGGGCTCGGTGCTGACGTCGATCTCGCCGCCGAGCTGCTCGGCGACGTCACGGACGGCGTCGAGGCCGATGCCGCGCCCGGAGATGCCGGTGACCTCGCCGGCGGTGCTGATCCCGCCGTGCATGAGCAGCCGCATCAGCTCCCGCACGTCCTGCTCGGCCGTCCCGGAGCCGCCGGCCACGAAGCCCTGCGCCTCCGCCTGGCGCCGCACGGCGGCCAGGTCGAAGCCGCGGCCGTCATCGGTGCAGCGGAACGCGGCGTTCGTGCCGCGGCGGCGGACCTCCACGGTGACGTGCCCGGCGGGCGGCTTGCCGGCGGTGCGCCGCTCCGCCTCGGTCTCCACCCCGTGCGACACGGCGTTGCGGACCACGTGCAGCAGCGCGCCGGACGCCAGGCTCAGCACGTGCGGGTCGAGCCGCAGGTCGCCGCCGCGGCTGTCGAAGACGACCTTCTTGCCCTCGGCGGCGGCGGCGTCGTACGCGGCCCGGTGCAGCGTGGTCAGCACCGCCGCGACCGGCACCAGGCGGAGCCGTTCGGCGCGGCCGCGGATGTCGTCGAGCTCGCGCTCCACCTGCTCGACGGTCTCGGTGAGCTGCCGGCCGAGCGCTGTCAGGTCGGCGGCCAGGCGGGTCGCCATGGCGCCCGTCCGGCCGTCGGCGCCGTCGTGCTGCGCGGCGCGGATCCGCAGCTGCTCCGTGATCGCCTCGGCGGCCCGGCGCGCCCGCTCGACGGTCGCGACCTGGCGGCGCAGCGGCGCGAACCGGGCATGGGCCTCGCCGACCGCGTCGAGCAGCTCATCGATGTCGGCGCTGTCACGGCGTACAGGAGCGGCTTGAGGCTCTGGCTTTTCGGGCTTTTCTTCCTTCTTGTCCGGCTGTTGCAGAACGTCGGTCAGGGCGGTCATCCGGTCGGTCAGGGTGAGCAGCGCGCCGACCGTCTCCGGCGGGACCGGCGCGGCGCCGTCGCGGTGCGGGACGAGCAGCTCCTCGAGGGCGTGCGCGGCGTCGGCGATCTCCTTCTGCCGCACCACCCGCGCCGCGCCCTTGAGCGTGTGCGCGTGCCGCAGCAGCCTGGCGACAGGCTCCCGGTCCGCGCTGTCGCGGGTGAGCTCCAGGACCCCCTGGGCGAGCTGCCCGACGAGCTCCTGCGCCTCGATCCGGAAGTACCGCAGCGGGTCCTTGGCCTGTCGCGCCATTCCGGCAGCTCCCGGCACCGCGGGCGACGGGGCGCTCAATGCCGGTCGGCGCCCGCGGCGACCAGCCGCAGCAGCTCGGTGGAGAGACCGGCGAGATGGGTGGCGGTCTGTCTGGTCTGCACGGCGCTGGACTCGCTCTCCTGGGTGACCCGGGCGGTGTCGGTGACCGCGACGTTGACCTGCTCGACCGCGGTCGTCTGCTGCTTGGTGGACAGCTCGATCTCCCGCGCCGACTCGGTCGTCGTCGCGACCAGGTCGGCGATCTGCTGGAACGACGCGGTGACCGCGCCGAACTGCCGGGTGCCGGCGTCGACGGCCTTCGCGCCGGTCTCCGTCGCCATGACCGTCGTGTTCACCGCGCCGCGGACGTCCTCGATGAGGGCGCGGATCTCCTTGGCGGAGCCGGCGGTGCGGTCGGCGAGCTTGCGGATCTCGTCGGCGACGACCGCGAACCGGCGGCCCCACTCCCCCGCCCCGGACGCCTCGATGGTCGCGTTGATGGCCAGGATGTTGGTCTGCTCGGCGAGCTCCGACACCAGGTCGACGACGCCGCCGATCTGCTGCGAGCGCTGCCCGAGCTCCAGCATGTGCTGCACGATCAGGTCGACCTGGCGGCGGATCGCGGTGATCGACTCGCGGGCCTGCTCGATGGTCGCGTCGCCGGAGCTGGCCGCGCCCGCGGTCTCCTCGGCGATCTTCGCGACCCGCTGCGAGCCCTCGGCGATCTGACGCGACGTGATCAGCAGCTCCTCGATCGTCGTGTTGATCTCGCTCATCGCGGTCGCCTGTTCGCGGGCGCCGTTCGCCTGCTGGCTGGCGGCGGCCTCCAGCTGGGCCGAGGAGCTCTGGATGTGCCCGACCGTGCTGGCGACCTGCCTGCCCAGCGCCCGGATCAGCAGCACCGCCACCAGCACCCCGAGCACCAGTGCAATCAGCGCGATGCCGATCACGACGAAGGTCGCCACCCGCGCCTTGCTCGACGCGGCGTCCCGCTGGGCCGTCAGGTCCTGACGCAGCAGCCCGGCCAGCGCGTCGATGTGCTGGTTGAGCGCCTCGCGCTGCGGCGCCACCGTGTCGTCGAACTCCCTGCCGATCCGCTCTGCCGGGGCGGCGTCCCGCTGCAACGCCATCACCGCCTCCAGCGCCGCCTGGTGGTTCTGCTCGGCCTGGACGGAGGCGTCGAGCAGGTCCCGCTCGCGCTGCGAGTCCGTCACTCCGCGCAACCGCTGGACCGCCTGGGCGAAGGCGGCGCGGGCCTCGGTGATCTGGGTGCGGAACCGATCGTCGCCGGTCAGCAGGTACCCGCGGGCCGCGCTGCTCTTCGCCTCCACCGACACCCGCAGCTGCTGCGCCTCCACCAGGCCCTGCACGCCGATGTCGATGACGTGGTCCTTGCCGCCGACGACCGTGTCCAGCGCGGCGACCGTGACCGCGCCGGTGATCATCGTGAGCAGCACGACGGCCGCGAAGCCCGCGGCGAGCCTGCGGCCGAACGTCCATCTCCGGTTCATCGTTCCCCGTCCCCCGCTGTCACCGCGTCCCGTGCGGCTCCCGTCAGTGTCTGGATCGCCGCCCGTACCGCCGGGACATCGACGATCGGCCGGGCGCCGCCGTCCATCGGCACGATCCCGCGCAGGCAGCCGCGCGGGCCGTGGCCCGTCGACTCCTCCACGATCAGGTCGCGCGGGACGCGCAGGTGGCCGTCGAGGCCCTCGAACGCGAGCGCCACCGTCGGCTCGCCGGCGACCAGGACCAGCCAGCGCCGGTCGGCGGTGGCCGGGTGGCCGAACACGGCCCCGAGGTCGTAGACGGGCACGATCGAGCCCCGGAAGCTGGCGACGCCGAGCAGCGACGGCTGGGGGCCGGGCAGGCGCGTCACCGGGCGGTCCGGGAAGAGACCGGCGGCCTGGGTGAGGCGCAGCGCGTACCGGTGGCCGCCGACCCGGATCGCAAGGAGGTCGTCGAAGCCGGTGACCTGCTCACGGTGCGGCTCGGTGAAGGAGCGGTCGAACGACTCGCGCAGCTCGGCGAGGCGCTGCATCAGGTCGAGGGTCTTCGTCTTCATCGCGTGTCCCGCGGCGGCCGGCGTCGGTCCGTGGCTGTCATGGCGTGTTCCGCGGGCGTCATCGTGGTGCGGCCGTTTCGGCGTGGCAGAGGGCGATCAGGGCGCCGCGGCCGAACCCGCCGCCGAAGAGCAGGACGCGCTCCTCCTTCTCGTGCCGCAGCAGGGCCGCGGCCCGGCCCAGCTCGCGTTCGGCGGTCGCCCGGTCGCCGCCGCGCCGGGCGAGCAGGCCCATCCGCAGCCGCGGCATCGCGAACTCGGCGTCGAGGTGGGCGGCCATCCGGTGGTGTTCCAGCGCCCCGTCCGTGTCGCCGTCGCCCTCCCGGCACTCGCCGAGCAGGTGGTGCGCGTCGGGGTTGAGGGCGTCACGGTCCAGCAGGCGGTGGCAGACCGCGGCGGCCCGCCCGGTGTGCCCGAGATGGGCGAGGACGGCGCCGCGCAGGAGCAGCACGTCGGGCCGGTCGGCCGCGGCGGTGTCGATCGCGTCGAGCGCCGCGAGGGCCTCACCGAACCGCTCCTGCTGCACGAGATGCAGCGCCTTCGCCTTGCCGTCCTCCTGAGGCGCCGGCCGCACCCGGTGTGCGTTCTGCGCCTGCTGTACGACCTTCTGGTAGTAGAACGTGTTGTGGGTGTGCTGCACCGCCAGGGCGGGCGGCTTGCTGCCGAGCGTGTCGGTGTGTCCCAGGAAGAGGTAGCCACCCGGCGCCAGGGCCCGCGTGATCCGGGCGACCGCGGCCGCGACCGTCCTCGGCGTCAGGTACATCAGCAGGTTGCGGCAGAAGACGACGTCGTACGTGTCGGGCGCGAACAGCACCGGGTCGTCGTTGACCGCGTTGTACTCCAGGAACCGCACGCGCCCGCGGAGCCGCTCGTCGATCTCGACCCCGTCGGCGGCGGCCCGGAACCATCGCTGCTGCACGGCGTCCGGGGTCTCCCGCAGTGACCACTGCGAGTACCGCCCGGCGGCGGCGACGCGCAGGGCGGCCCGGTTGACGTCGAGCCCGACGATCGACACGTCCCACGACGGCTCGACGCGCTGGGCCGCGACCATCGCGAGCGTGTACGCCTCCTCGCCCGTCGAGCAGCCCACCGACAGCAGCCGCAGGCATCGCTGGGTGGCCCTGGCCCGGACGCGCGCGGGCAGTACCACCTCCGCCAGGACGTTGAACTGCTCGATGTTGCGGAAGAAGTAGGTCTCGTTGACGGTCACGGCCTCGGCGAGGGCGGCGAGCTCGTTGTTCCAGGCGGTGCCGAGGCGGTCGAGGTAGCCCCGGCCGGACAGGCCGTGCTGGCCGGCGCGCGCCCGCAGGGTCGCGGCGAGCTGGGGGTCCCGCTTGTCGTCGAACGTCAGCCCGAGCCGGACCGACAGCAGCTCGCGCAGCCGCGCGACGTCCTCGTCACGTTCCATCGTGCACCGGCCACTCGTCGTGCTCCGTGCTTGGGCTTGGGCTTGAGCTTGTGCTTGAGCTTGTCCTTGGGCTTGGGCTTGGGCTTGTCAACGGCCATTCGTCGCGGGGCGCGCTCGGCAGTGGCCATTCGCTGCTCAGGAACAGCAGGGGGCGGGCATCCAGGACGCCGACGGCCGCGACGATCCTGGTCGCCGAGGCGGCGAGCATCGGCGGTGGCGGCCGGTCGGCGTCCGGCTCCACCGGCAGCACGCCTCGGACCGGCCCGGTGGCGTACGCGAGCGGCCCGCCTCCGGTGCGCGTCGTCACGAACCTGCTGGGCCGCTCCGCCGCCGCGCCGAGGAGCCGCGCCGTGTCGACGACGGGCACCGCGAGCCCGCGGATCACGCTGACCCCGAGCAGCACGTCGGCCGTGCCCGCCAGCGGCTGCACCGGCAGCGGCCGGATCGTCTCCACCACCTCACGCAGGGGCAGTGCGCACAACAGGTCACCGACGCCGAAGACCAGCGACAGCCCCGGCGGCGCTTCCGTGACAGCGGTCATCGCCACGCGATCATGATATGCGGCATTGGTCGGTTTTATACCGCGATCGGGTGAGGGCTGCGTGCTCTCGCCGGCTCCGGTTTTTGTCATACCCTCGGCGTAGGTTCGCAGGCATGGACGTGACCGCATCTGTTTCCCGGCTCGCCGCAGCCGCGTCGTTTCTGCTGCGCATGCTGACCGGCCGCTCCCTGCAGCCGTCCCACGCGGGCGTGCTGCTGCGCGCCGACGACGCCGGCCTGCACCTGGTCGCCACCGACGGCGAGGTCGTCGTCCACCTGCACACCCCCGCGACCGTCCACACCCCCGGCGAGGTCGTCGTCCCCCGCCGGGCCGTCGCCGACACCCTCACGTCCCTCGACGCCGCCGACGCCCGCCTCACCGTCCAGGGCGGCCGCCTGTCGATCCGCGTCCCGGGCGCCCGGTTCGCGCTGCCCAGCCTCCCCGACGCCACACCCCCGCCGGTCCACCTGCCCCCTGCCCACGGCACCGTCGCCGGCGACGACCTCCGCACCGCCGCCGTCCCGGTGGCCGGCGCCGCCTCCCGCGAGCACGCCCTCCCCCTCTTCACCGGCGTCCGCCTCCGCGCCCACACCACCACCCTGTCGCTCCTGGCCACCGACCGCTTCCGCCTGGCCGCCGCCGCGATCCCCTGGCACCCCACCTCCACGCCGGCAACCGATGCCGTCGCCCGCGAGACTGCGACCGTCCGCGCCGGGGTCGAAGCACTCGTGCCCGCAGCCGTGCTGGCCCGCGCCGCCCAGCACCTGTCCCGCGAGGAGACCATCCACGTCCACGCGGACGACGACCTGTTCGCCCTGTCCTGGGACGGCGGCAGCCTCACCACCCCGACCCTCGGCACCGGTTACCCCGACGCTCAGATGTCCCGCCTCCTCGACATCTCCGCCATCTGCACCGTCGAGACCGACGCCGACACCCTCGCCCAGGCAGTCGACCGCGCCACTGCCTTCGGTGGCCCCCACGGCCGCGTCACTCTCCAACCGATCGAGGGCGCCCTCCTGGTCCACGCCGACGACCCCCTCACCGGCGAGTCCGAGCAAACCCTCAAGGCCACCACCGACGGCACCCACGTCGTCCGCTCGTTCCAGGCCCGCCTCCTCCTGGACGCCCTGCGCGCGTTCCCCCACCACCCCGTGCGACTCCAGTTCCAGCCCGACCTACGCGCAACCACGTTCACCGCCCCCCTGCCCACCACCACCCTCAACTACCTCGTCGTCCCCCTCCGCACCCCACCGACCACCTGACACCGACCGCCCCCTCAGCCCCGCCCGACTCCAGTTCCAGCCCGACCTACGCGCAACCACGTTCACCACCTCCCTGCCCACCACCACCCTCAACTACCTCGTCGTCCCCCTCCGCATCCCGCGCCGCTGGCGGGGCGAGTTCAGGTCCAGGGCGCTGCACCTGGCGACGCAGGCGATCACCGGCCACCTGAGACCGACCGGCCCCCTCAGCCCCGTCCGACACCCCAGACAGCCACAACCACTGCCGGCCCCGACCGGTGGCCCGCTGCGGCGCGGCTGCACTGGTTTCGTCAACGGACATCCCAACCGCCTTCAGCCCCGCGGGGTCTCCGTGTCCTTCACTACCCGCCGCAGATCCCCACGTCCTCCAACGCCCGGCCACTGCACGCATCCACGGCCTTCATCCCCGCGTCGTTCGCCACCCCGCCACAGGCCTTCACGACCTTCACATCCCGCCGCGTGCCTCGACGACCTTCACCTCGCTGCAGATCCTCCGCCCTTCGACACCCAGGCACCGTGAGCCTCCACAACCTTCATCCCCACGTCGTTCGCCGCTCCGCCACAGACCCCCACGACCTTCGCCTCCACGTCGTTCACCAGCCCGCCACAGGCCTCCACAACCTTCAACGCGCCCCTCGGCATGCGCCCCACCTGCGCTTCACACCTGCCGCCGGCGGCCACGACCTCTCCACCTCGCCGTAGAACTCCGCGCCGTTCACCGCCACGCCGAGGATCTCCCCGACCTTCGGCGGCCGCCACGATCGTTGTCCGAGCCGTGCCCGTGCCCGATCGGCTGGCGTGGGCGCTCGCCACCGCAACCGACAAGGTGCTGCCGGCTCGGACGGTTCCCCGGCGATACGTGGTCGCCGCGCTTGGTTCACGTTGCAGAGGCTGACGAACGAATGCGGCGAGCCCCGGCAGCTTCCCGGCCGTCACGTCCGACGGCTGGCACGGCGGCGCCGCGGCGATCGCGACGCTCTCGCCGTCGCACGCCGGTGGAGCGGCCTCCGACCGCCGGCCGCAGTGCAGGGCCCACCCTGTCAGCGCGACAGCGCGTCACACATGGCAGCGCTGCGCATCCAGCAGCCCAGCACCCCGGCAGCACGTCACACATGACAACGCGGCTCGCCCCCCGGCACAGCACCCCAGCAGCGCCGCATCTCCGGCAGCGCAGCGTCTCCCCGTGCAGCGCGGCACGCCCAGCAACGCGGCACACCCCGCAACGCGGCACACCCCGCAACGCGGCACACCCCGCAACGCGGCACACCCCGCAACGCGGCACGACTGACAACGCGGCACGACTGACAACGCGGCACGACTGACAACGCGGCACGACTGACAACGCGGCGCGTCTGGGACGTGTGGCAGCACTTCGGGGGGTGGGTGGGAACCCGTCGCCGGAGAGCGGTGGGGCGGGGAGGTCAGTTGTTGGGGGCCTCGGAGCTGATGTCGGCCAGGGGTGAGGTGGGGTCGTGGTCGATGGCGAGGTCGCCGAGGGAGACGATGCCGACGAGGTCGTCGCCGTCGAGGACTGGGAGGCGGCGGAGGGCGTTGGTGCGCATGAGCTCCGTGGCGGTGTCCACGTCGTCGTGTGGGGAGACGGCGACCAGGTCGGGGGCGACGACGTCGCCGACGGCGGTGGTGGCCGGGTCGGCGCCGGTGGCGACCACGCGGACGGTGACGTCGCGGTCGGTCAGGACGCCGCGGACGCCGCTGGTGGCGGTGACGACGAGGGCGCCGATGTCAGCGTCGCGCATGAGCTCCGCGGCGGCGGTGATCGGGGCGTCGACGTCGATGGTGAGTGGTGCGCTGGTCATGATGTTCTTCACCTGCTGGCCCATAGCTGGACGACTACCCACTTCCGCCGGTGGGAATCCCCCGCCGGGACCCGCGGCGGGTCCCGGCGGGTCCCGGTGGGAATCCCCCGCCGGGACCCGCCGCGACAGC